>NZ_JBGCCU010000004.1:0-300000 GCF_041261445.1 Catenulispora sp. EB89 | reverse complement strand
TCGACACGTACTTCCCGTACCAGCTCCGCCCGATCGCGAACGGCCCGGTCGCGGCGTACGGCGCCGACCCGGTCTTGACCGGCCCGCCCTGCGGCACGCCGTTCACGAAGAACGCGATCGTCCCGGCCTGCGCGTCGTAGACCCCGGTGAGCTTGACCCAGGTGTTCATCGGCGTCGGGCCCGTCGCGCCGGCGTTGACCGTCTTGGGGTTGGCGCTGTCGGACTCCGACCGGACGAACGACCAGGTCTTGGACTCCGTCGAGTAGCTGAACGTGAACGCGAAGCACTGCGGCCCGTCCTGGCTGAACGCGGCCGCGAACTTCGTGGGCGTGCTGAGGCCGGTCTGGTCGACCCACATCGAGACCGTGAAGCTCTTCGTGGTGTCGACCGCCGGGCCCTTGGTCTGGATCTGGCCGCCCTTGATCTGGTTCGCCGGGCCGCTGAACTCCGCGGACCCGCCGTGCGCGGTCGAGAATCCGGCGGCGCCGGACAGCGCGCCCACGTGGTTCTTGCCGGAGCCGTCGGCGGCCGTGGTGCTGCCGACCTTGTCGTTCAGGCGCCAGTGCAGCAGGTCCGGGGCGGGCGCGGCGACCGGCTTCGAGGACGACGGCGTGCTGCTCGGCACGTTCTGTCCGCTGCGGCTGGACGACGGGGATCCCGGGCCGCTGACGTTCTGGCCGCCCGGGCCGGTCGCGCCGGTGGAGGCGGCCGCCTGCGCCGAGCCGGACGCCGTCGCGGACGCCGGTCCCGGCTGCTTCTTGCCGCCACCATTGGTGGCGAACGCGATCGCGCCGGCGGCGACACCGGCCACCGCGAGCGCCGAGGCGCCGATGAACAGGGCCCTGCGACGCTTGTCGGTCCCGCCAGAGGGCGGTGCTCCGGCCGGTCCGGCCGGTCCCGGCGGGGCGAACGGGCCGCTCGGGGCGCCGGGCCCCATCGGGCCTCCGAACTGGTGGCCCGGCTCGGGCGCCATCCCGGGAACCGCGCCGAACCCGCTGGCCGACAGGTCCGTACGGCCCTGCTGCCCGACCGCCTGGTAGGCGCCGGTCGCGGCGAGCGGGAAGGATGTCATCGGCGGCGGCGCCTGCGGTGCGGCCTGCATCGGCGGCGGCTCCGGCGGACGGACGGCCGCGTACGCGCCGGTCGCCGCGAGCGGGAACGACGTCATCGAACCCTGCGATTCCCCCGGCGCTCCCCACTGCGGCCGACCCTGCGGTTGCCCCTGCGACTGTCCTTGCGCTTGGCCCTGCGACTGTCCTTGCGCCTGACCCTGTGCCGGCCCGCCCTGCTGCGGTCCGTTCGGCCCCCCGAAACCGTTGCCCTGCCAGGCCCCGCCCGGCGGCGGCCCGCCGGAATCCCCCGATGTATCCGGCGGCACGCCCCACGGCGGCACACTCCGGTCCCCGTCGTCCATGTCAACCCCCTGTTCGGCCCCGTAAGGCCTTCGATCATAGGGAGGGCTCAGCGTGGGCCGCCAGCCTTTCGGCCCGGACCGCGACGGCGTGGGTGTCGGTGCGCGCGTCGTAGCGCCGGAACCCGGGCAGCCACGCCGCCAGCCCCACCACCGCCCCGACGCAGGCCACGCCGCCGAACCCGACCGAGAACACCGGGCCCCGCAACGCCGCCATCGACCCGGCCCGCACCTGCCCCAGGATCGGTCCGGTGGAGAACGACAGCATCTCGATCCCGGCCAGCCGGCCGCGCAGGGCGTCGGGGATGGTCTGGTTCCAGATCGACATCCGGAACACCCCGCTCACCGCGTCCGCCGCGCCGGCGGCGGCCAGGCAGGCCAGGACGATCCACACCTGCTGGGTCGCCGCGACCAGCGCGATCGCCACGCCCCACGCGCCGGCCGCCCAGATCACCGCCATGCCGTGCCGGTGGACGTGCTTCGTCCAGCCGCTGGTGAGCGAGACCAGCGCGGAGCCGACGGCGGGCGCGGCGTACAGCAGCCCCAGCGACCACGAGGCGTGCAGATGGTCGGCGAGGAACGGGAACAGCGCGGTCGGCATCGCGAACGCCATCGCCGCGATGTCCACGACGTAGGTCCCGATCAGCTCCTGGCGGCTGCGCGCGTAACGCCATCCGGCGGCTATCCCGCGCAGGCTGGCTTCCTCCGCGTCCTCGCCCTGGGGCGACGGTTTGAGCCGCAGGAGGAAGCCGACGGAGATCACGAACGTCGCGGCGTCGACCAGGTAGGAGACCGTCGGCCCGGTCGTGGCGACCAGCACGCCGCCCACCGCCGGCCCCGCGATCTGCGTGAACGATCCCAGCATCCACTGCAACGCCCCGGCGGGCACCACCAGGTCCGGCGGCACGATGCGCGGCACGATCGCCTCCTGCGAGGGCCGCTGCAGGCCGTTCGCCGCCGCGAACGCGGCCGTCAGCGCGTAGATCGGCCACAGCGCCGGATGCGGCAGCAGCGCGTTCACCAGGAGCAGCACCGCCAACAGCGCCGCGGCGGCCTCGGTCGCCACCACCATCTTGCGCCGGTCCATCGCGTCGGCCAGTGCCCCGCCCCACAGTCCGCACACCACCAGCGGCACCAGCTCGGTCGCACCGAGCAGGCCGACTGCGAGCGCGGATCCGGTGAGTTCCTTGATCTGGAAGGGGACCGCGACATACGTGAGGAACGAGCCGAAGCCCGAGATCACCGACGAGGCGGTGAGGAACCGGTAGTCGCGCGACACCCGCAGCGGCGTGAGGTCGACACTCAGCTCGCGCCACCGACGGCGTCGGGGCGTGCGGGCCTGTGGGGGCGCGTCGCCGGACGCCGCTGGATCTCCGGTCACGCGGCCGATTGTTCGGGCCGGTGCCCACGCTCTGCAAACGACTTTCCACGCGTGTGAGGGGAGTCACGCGTGGGTCGCGCGGGTGCTCGGGACCTCTTAACAAGGGATGCGCGGCGTGAGACGATCAGCCTCGTCCGGGTACGCCGTTTCGGCGCCTCGAGTCGTCTCTTCAAGGAGAAACCAGCATGACCGCTGAAAGCAGCGCCACGCAGGAATCCGCAGTATCGCCGACATCATCGGCCACATCCGCAGCCGCCCAGCCGAAGCTCTCGCTCTACGGCGGGACCGGCACGGGGCGCCGGGTCACCGTCCGGGACCTGGCCAAGGCCAAGCGCGAGGGCGAGAAGTGGGCCATGCTCACCGCCTACGACGCCCTCACGGCCGGGGTCTTCGACGAGGCCGGGATCCCGGTCCTGCTCGTCGGGGACTCGGCGGGCAACAACCACCTCGGCTACGAGAACACCGTGCCGGTGACCGTCGACCAGCTGGTCATGCTCTCCGGTGCGGTGGTGCGCGGCACCAAGCGCGCCATGGTGATCGGCGACCTGCCCTTCGGCTCCTACCAGTCCTCGCCCGCGCAGGCCCTGGAGACCGCGTCGCGGTTCATGAAGGAGTCCGGGGTCGGCGCGGTGAAGCTCGAAGGCGGCCGCCGGGTGCTGCCGCAGGTCGAAGCGCTGGTGCAGGCCGGCGTGCCGGTGATGGCGCACATCGGCCTGACCCCGCAGTCGGTGAACGTCCTGGGCGGCTACCGGATAGCGGGACGCGGCGACGAGGAGGCCGAGAAGCTGATCTCGGACGCCAAAGCGCTCCAGCACGCCGGCGCCTTCGCGATCGTGCTGGAGCTGGTCCCGGCCGAGCTGGCCGCGCGGGTCTCCGCCGAGATCGACATCCCCACCGTCGGCATCGGCGCCGGAGCCGGCACCGACGCGCAGGTCCTGGTCTGGACCGACATGGCGGGGCTGACGCCGGGCGGCGTGCCGAAGTTCGTCAAGCAGTACGCGGACATGCGGGCCCTGCTGGGCGACGCGGCACGGGCGTTCGCGAGTGACGTGGTGCACGGCGCGTACCCGGACGAGTCGCACTCGTACCACTGAGCCCTGATCCACCCTGGTCCACACTGGTCCACACTGAATATCCCGGTCCGGGTGTCCTGGCGGCGCCCGGACCGGCAGTATGAATGCCATGGATGCCGAGCAGACCACCTTCCTCCGCGAACTCGTCAGCGGCACCCCGTGGTTCGGCGAATGTCGCGGCTTCGCCCGCACCCTCATCCGCGCCCCGCGCAGCCCCGGCGGCCTGCTGCTCGTCGGCACCCCGGAGGAGGAGCCCTGGCACCTCGCCGCGCACCTGGACACCGAGGCCGGGCTGGCGAACCTGCCGCAGCTCGCGCCGACCCTGGTACGGCACCAGGTCCCCGACGGCGCGCCCCCGCACCTGGCGGTGCCGCTGGCCCGGCTGGAACAGGCCCGCAAGGGCGAGGCGGTGTTCATCGTGGCGCCCGACGACCCCGGCGCACCGCTGCTGGAGCGCGTCGACGACGCCCGCCGGCGCGGGGCGGCGATCCTGACCCTCGCAGAGGACGAAGAAACCTCGAGCGAACTGCTGACCATCTCGCACGACGCGCTCCTGGTGCCGGAGAACGGGATCGTGCCCGGCTTCGACGCCGCGCAGCACCTGCTCGCCTCGACGGCGGGGGAGGGCGACGGCCGCCGCGGCGGCCGGGGCGGTCCGCGACTCGGGTTCCGGGACCGGCTGACCGCGCTGATCGACCAGGTTTCCGGCGGGTCCGCGGACACGTATCGGTAGGGCGGCAGAGCAGTTCGCTAGCGCTGCTGCACGGCCGCCAGGCAAGCGTCGTACAGGTCCATCACGTCGCCGTCGCCGTCGTTGCCGACCCAGGTCATCGTCGCGGCGTCCAGGCAGGCGAAGGCGGTCGCGATCACCGCGCGGGCCGCCAGTTCCGTGGTACCCGTCCGCGCGGTGATGAGCGGCGTCAGATCGTCCTGGAATCGCAGCCGGCCTCCCGGGCGATCTGCGCGATGGACCCCGGCGGCGGCCTGGGCGTCCGCTCCGGCGCCTGACCAGCCCGCACGTGCCCCTCGGAATTCAATACGGAACGGTTGCGTTTCGATAAGCCCCGGCGTACAGTCGCCGCAGGAAATCGATACGGGTGCGTTCCGTATCTGATCCGCACCGATCGAGGGGATAGGGGAACATGGATCGGGAGACCCTGCAGAGGCGCCGGTGGGCGATCCTCGGTGTACTCATTTTCAGCTTGCTCGTGGTCGTGTTGGACAACACGATCCTCAACGTCGCCCTGAAGATCATCTCGCAGCCCAAGAACGATCCGCACCAGCCGGGTCTGGGGGCTTCGCAGTCGGATCTGGAATGGGCGATCAACTCCTACACGCTGGTCTTCGCCGGCCTGTTGTTCACCTTCGGGATCGTCGGCGACCGGTTCGGGCGCAAGAAGATCCTGATGGCCGGCATGGTCGGGTTCGGCATCTCCTCGGTGTTGTGCGCCTACGCCGGCAGCCCCGGGACGCTGATCATCACCCGGGCCGCCATGGGCTTCTTCGGCGCCGCGATCATGCCGGCCACGCTGGCCATCATCGCCAACGTCTTCGAGCCCAAGGAGCAGCCGAAGGCGATCGGCATCTGGGCCGGCGGCGTCGGCCTCGGGGTGGCCATCGGCCCGGTGCTCGGCGGCCTGCTGCTGGACCACTTCTGGTGGGGTTCGGTCTTCCTGATCAACGTGCCGATCATCGTGATCGCGCTGATCGCGATGACGATCCTGGTGCCGGACTCGAGGAACCCCAAGCCCGGCAGGCTGGACCCGCTCGGCGTGTTCCTGTCGATGGCCGGGATCGTGGTGTTCGTCTACGGCATCATCCGCGGCGCCGACGTCGGCTGGGGCAACCCGCAGATCTGGGGCTCGCTGGCCGCCGGGGTGCTGCTGTCCGCCGGGTTCGTGTACTGGGAGCTGCGCACCGACCACCCCGCTCTGGACGTGCGGCTGTTCCGCAGCTCGCGGCCGTTCTCCGCCTCGGTGATGCTGGTCGGCCTGTCCTTCTTCGCGATGATGGGCGTGCTGTTCTTCCTGTCCTTCTACCTGCAGTCGGTGCTGAACTACACCCCGCTGAAGGCCGGTCTGTTCCTGACGCCGTTCGCGCTGGCGCAGCTGATCTTCTCGCCGCTGTCGGCCCGCCTGGTGCAGCGCTTCGGGGCCCGCGCGGTGTCCACCTTCGGCATGGTGACCATCGGCGTCACGTTCCTGATGTACCAGTTCGTGAACCAGACCTCGGCGGCCTGGCTGCTGCTGCTGATCTTCTTCCTGCAGGGCATGGGCATGGCGAACGTGATGCCGCCGGCGACCACGACGATCATGACCTCGCTGCCCCGGGAGAAGGCCGGCGTCGGCTCCTCGGTGAGCAACACCGTGCGGCAGGTCGGCGGCGCGCTCGGCGTCGCGGTGCTGGGCACGCTGCTCACCACGGCGTACCGCAGCCGGATGGAGGGCCCGCTGAAGACCGTGATCCCGAACGCCTCGACGCTGCACGACATCGACGGCTCGATCCAGGCCACCAAGGGTGCCGGCGAGCACATCCCGGCGCTGGCCCGGTTCTACCCGCAGGCCGACGCGGCGTTCATCCACGCGATGCACATGACCGTGACGATCTCGGCCATCGTGGCCTTCCTCGCCGCGATCGTGTCGCTGACCTGGCTGCCGCGCAAGCAGGCCGGGGCCGCGGCCGGTCCGCAGCGGGGCCCGCAGTCCGGCACCGGCACCGACGCCGCGGCCGCGGCCGAAGCCGCCGGAGTGGCCTGAGCGGGACCGGAAACGCAGCACGGCAGGACATGACCCGGCCCGCCGCGACGCCCGATCATGGGCGTCCGGCGGTCGGCCGGCGGACCGGTCCGGACCGGTCCGGACCGAGCCGGATCGCCGTATCTCCCGTGTTGTCCCCATCGGCCCCGCATCGAGGAGATGATGGAACGCTATGACGATGATCCATGACGGCCCCCGCCCCGAAGAGCGCCATCCCGGGCACGTGGACGGCGCCTGCGGCGACCCGGCCTGCGCCGGCGTGCGGGACGGCCGCCGCCGGCCGGGCCGCCCGCGCAGCGAGGCCGCCGAGCGGGCCATTCTGGACGCGGTGCTGGGGCTGCTCAGCGAGGGCGTGCCGTACGGCTCGCTGTCCATGGAGCAGGTCGCGACCCGCGCCGGGGTCGGCAAGGCCACCGTCTACCGGCGCTGGCCGAACAAGGAGAGCCTGGTCGTCGACGCGATGGCCACGCTGTGGCAGGAGTGCCCGCCGCCGGACCTGAGCGACGACCGCTCCACCCGCGACCGGATCGTCGAGTACCTGGACACCATGGCCGAGATCATGCACGAGGACACGGCCGGGCTGGTGTACGCCTCGGTGATGGCCGCCGCCCAGCTGCATCCGGAGCTGGTGCAGATGTACCAGCAGGTGGCGATCGAGCCCCGGCGCGAGCTGCTTCGCATGATCCTGAGGCACGGCATCGCCGCCGGGGAGCTGCGCGCCGACCTGGACGTGGAGCTCGGGGTGCGGATGTTCGCCGGGCCGATCGTGCACGCGATGAAGTCCGAGCACCCGGGCTGGCCGGTGGACGACGCGTTCGTCAGGGCGCTGGTGGACACGCTGCTGGAAGGCATCGCCGCGCGCTGAGGCCGCGCTGACGGCGGGCTCTGAGAACGTGCACTGAGGGCGTGCGTTCAGGCCGTGCTCTGAGAAGACAGTGCCGACGGTGGGTGTCGTCGTACGCCGGGACGGTGCCTGCGGGCCCCGTCAGGCCCCGTACTCGCCCGCCAGGTACTCCGTCCACGTGCCCTTGCCCTGTCGGCTCTCAGGGCACGTGTGCGCCCCGGCCCGGAAGGCCCGCCCGGCCTGCCCCGGCACGCGCAGCGGCACCAGCAGCCGCCGCTTCCCGGTCGCGCGCAGATACGCTCGCGCGATGTCCCCGGAGTCCAGCAGCTCTGGCCCGCCCATGTCCTCGACACGCCCCAGCGGCTCGCCGCCGGCCAGGTCCGCCAGGCGCACGGCGGCCTCGGCGGCGTCCAGCGGCTGGAACGGCGCCGCCGGCACCGGGACGGCCGGGGACTTGGCCGCCAGCGTCAGGAACTTGTCGAGCAGCTGGAACCACTGCGTGGTGCGCTGGATCGTGTGCGGCAGGCCGCTCGCCTCGACCGCCTGCTCGACCTCGTGCTTGATCCGGTAGTAGCCGAACGGGATCCGGTCGACGCCGACGATCGAGATGTACACAAGGTGCGGCCGCCGCCCTCCGCGCTTGGCGGCCTCCACGAGCCGCCAGACCGCGTCGGTGTCGCCCTTGCCCTGCCCTCGGGTGTTGGAGGCGGCGTGCACGATCACGTCGATCCCGTCCACCGCCTCGTCCAGCCCGGCGCCGCCGGCCAGGTCCCCGACCGCCCACTCGAACGAGCCGGGGCCGCCGGGGCCGCTGCCGCCGCGCGTCCGCCGGCTCAGGGCGCGCACGTCCGCTCCGCGCCTGGTCAGGGTCGGGACGAGGGTCCGGCCCAGCGTGCCGCTCGCTCCGGTCACCAGGATCATGTCGGCCTCCTTGCCGTGTCCTCTACCCCGCCGGGGCGCGCTCAGCCCGCGAGCTTTGCTCGGCTCAGCAGTGCCGTCATCAGTCCCGTCATCAATCCCGTGATCAGTTCCGCAGCGACCGCTCCCGCCACGCGTTCGTGATCGGCAGCCGCCGGTCCCGCCCGAACGCCTTCGACGTGATCTTCGTCCCCGGCGGGTACTGCCGCCGCTTGTACTCGGCCAGGTCCACCAGCCGCAGCGTCTTGTCCACCAGCGCCTCGTCGAAGCCGGCCGCGACCAGCGCGTCGCGGCCCTGGTCCTGCTCGACGTACAGGTCCAGCATCCGGTCCAGCACCGGGTAGTCCGGCAGCGAGTCGGTGTCCAGCTGGCCCGGGCGCAGCTCGGCCGACGGCGGCTTCTCGATCGAGTTCTCCGGGATCGGCGGCACCTCGCCGCGCTCGGCCGCGGCCTTGTTGCGCCAGCGGGCCAGCTCCCAGACCCGCACCTTGAACAGGTCCTTCAGCGGCGCGTAGCCGCCGACCGCGTCGCCGTACAGCGTCGAGTAGCCGACCGCCAGCTCGCTCTTGTTGCCGTTGGCCAGCACCAGGTGGCCGTGCTGGTTGGACAGCGCCATCAGCGTGGTGCCGCGGACCCGGGCCTGCAGGTTCTCCTCGGCCAGGCCGGTCAGCGGGGTCACCGCCTCGCCGACAGTGGCCAGGAAGGCCTTGACCATCGGCTCGATCGGCACCGTGCCGAAGTGCACGCCGGTGCGCCGGGCCATCTCGGCGGCGTCGCCCTTGGAGTGCTCCGAGGAGTACTTCGAGGGCATCGCGTAGCAGTACACGTTCTCCGCGCCGATGGCGTCGCAGGCGATGGCCGTGCTCAGCGCCGAGTCGATGCCGCCGGACAGCGCGATCACCACCGAGCGGAAGCCGTTCTTGCGGACGTAGTCGCGCAGCCCCAGGACCAGCGCGCCCCAGATCTCGGCCTCGTCCGACAGTCGCTCGCTGACCGGGGCCGCGATCGGTTCGCGGGCCGGCGCCGGCTCGGCGGAGACCAGGACGTGGTCCACGGTCATCCCGTCGGCGACCGGGGCGGTCGGCGGCAGGCCCTCGGCGGTCGGCAGGTCCAGGTCGAAGGTCAGCATCTCCTCGGTGAACTGGCCGGCGCGGGCCACGATCGCGCCGCCGGAGTCCACCACCACCGAGTCGCCGTCGAAGACCAGCTCGTCCTGGCCGCCGACCTGGTTGACGTAGGCCAGCGCGCAGCCGGCCTCGGCGGCCCGGCGCCGGACCAGCTCCAGGCGCGCGTCGTCCTTGTTCAGCTCGTACGGCGAGGCGTTGATCGACAGCAGGAACCCGGCGCCGGCGTCGCGCGCGGCGCTGACCGGGCCGCCGTCCTGCCACAGGTCCTCGCAGATCACGATGGCCACGTCCACCCCGCGCACCCGCACCACCGGCAGGGTGTCGCCGGGCACGAAGTAGCGGAACTCGTCGAAGACGCCGTAGTTCGGCAGGTGGTGCTTGGTCGAGCGGGCGATCACCCGGCCCTGGTGGAGCACGGCCATCGCGTCCTGCGGGGAGCCGGCCGGGCGGCCGGTGCGGCGCTCGACCTGGTCGCTGCCGTCCAGGTAGCCGACGACCGCGACCACGTCGCCGTGCCCGGCCTCGGCCAGCCGGCCGGCCAGCGCGTTCAGCGCGGCCTGCGAGGCGGTGACGAACGAGGACCGCAGCGCCAGGTCGTCGACCTGGTAGCCGACCACGGCCATCTCGGGGAAGGCGACGATGTCGGCGCCGGCGGCGGCTGCCCGGCCGGTCCACTCCACGATCTTGTCGCAGTTGCCGGCGATGTCGCCGACGGAGGTGTTGAGCTGCGCCAGCGTGATGCGCAGCCGCGAGGTCGGGACGGAGCTGGTGGTCATGGGAACAGGCTACCCCGTTCTCGTCGAGGTGACGTTAAGGGGGGTGCACACGGGTTCCGGCGGGGACGCGCACAGGTTCCGCGGGGGTCGACCCGAACCCGGAAAAGGTCCGAGGCCTCACCGCACGGGGGGACGGTGAGGCCTCGGGATGGGAGACCCCATCGCACGGGGGGACGATGAGGTCTCGTTGCAGGATTATTCTCCGTTCAACAACGCTTGGCGAGGGGTTCCGGAGAGTTTTTCGGCAAAGATCTTCAGAGTTTCCTCGCGAATACCCGGTGTGACCGGATCCTGTCCGCTTCTGTCCGGATCTGTTCCGCTTTGCTGGCCGAGTATCGGAGTACGGCACGAGCCGCCATGTCGACGCGGCGTCGGTATGGCGGTCTACTCACTACATGACGACCGGGAGTAGGCATCAGGTTGCACATCGAGTGGCAATCATCGGTGCCGGGTTTTCCGGACTGTGTATGGCGATCCAGTTGAAGCGCGACGGCGTGCGGGATTTCGTCGTGTTCGAGAAGGGGTCGGACGTCGGCGGGGTCTGGCGGGACAACGTGTATCCGGGCTGCGGCTGCGACGTCCCGTCGCACCTGTACTCGTACTCGTTCGCGCGCTACTCCGGATGGACCCGTGCCTATCCCAAGCAGCGGGAGATCCTCGACTACCTGCGTGGCTGTGTGAGGCGTTGGAAACTCGGACCACATCTTCAGCTCGACACCGAGATCGTCTCCGCGCGGTGGGAGCCGCAGGAGGGTCTGTGGCGGCTCCGGGACGCCTCGGGGTCCGACTACACGGCCCGGGTCCTGGTGTGCGGCGTGGGCCAGCTCAACAGACCGCGGTACCCCTCTGTGCCGGGACGCGAGGGGTTCCAGGGGGCGGCGTTCCACTCGGCGCGGTGGGATCCGGCCTGGCCGCCGGAGGCGTTCGCCGGCCGGGACGTGGCCGTCATCGGGACCGGTCCGTCGGCCGTGCAGTTCGTCCCTGAGATCGCCTCCTATGCGCGCCGCCTCTATGTGTTCCAGCGGTCCCCTAACTGGGTGATCCCCAAGTACGACTACGCCTTCGGGGCGGCGGCGCGCTGGGCGTTCCGAAGGGTGCCGGGTCTGCGTTTGGCGATGCGCGGGTTCATGTACGCGGTCGTGGGAGAGGCTCTGCTGTACTCCGCTATAGCGGGGAGCTCTCTAGGGCGCTGCGTGCAGAGGTTCTCCACGCGCCATATGCACAAGCAGATCCCGGACGACGCTGAGCTGCGTTCTAAGCTCACGCCGGACTTCCCGATCGGCTGCAAACGGATCCTGATCTCGGACGACTGGTATCCGGCGCTCGCGCGGGACAACGTGGAGGTCGTCACTGAGGCGGTCACAGAGGTGACCTCTGGCGGGGTGCGTACCGCGGACGGCCGTGAGCGGGACGTATCGGTGCTCATCTACGGCACCGGGTTCCGGGCCACGGAGTTCCTGGCGCCGATCGACATCGTCGGGCGTGGCGGCGCGCGGCTCCACGACCGCTGGCGGGAAGGCGCCAGCGCGTACCTCGGCATGGCGGTGCCGGAGTTCCCGAACATGTTCCTGCTCTACGGACCGACCACGAACCTCGGCCACAACTCGGTGGTCTACATGATCGAGTCGCAGGTCCGGTACATCATGCGGTGGCTGCGGGCGACCCGCGGCGGGCACGTCGAGGTGGCCGAGGAGGCGCTGGCGGAGTACGACGCGACCATGCGGAGGCTGCTGGCGCGCACGGCCTGGGAGGGCGGCTGCACGTCCTGGTACAAGACCGCGGACGGCCGCGTCACCACCAACTGGCCGCTGCGCTCCTTCCGTTATCGCATGGCCACGAACCGTCCTCGCGCGCGGGACTTCTTAGCGCCGTAATCACATGGAAACTCACCTCGTTCATACTGTGCTCATGGAACGTCAGCAGGAGTTCGTACTCCGCACCCTCGAAGAGCGGGACATCCGCTTCGTGCGCCTATGGTTCACCGACGTCCTGGGCTTCCTGAAATCTGTGGCGATCGCCCCGGCGGAGCTTGAACAGGCGTTCAGCGAGGGCATCGGATTCGACGGCTCGTCCATCGAGGGCTTCGCCCGGGTGGCGGAGTCGGACATGCTGGCCAAGCCCGATCCCGCGACGTTCCAGATCCTGCCCTGGCGCGCGGAGTCCCCGGGCACGGCGCGCATGTTCTGCGACATCCTGATGCCGGACGGCGCGCCCAGCTACGCCGACCCCCGCTGGGTCCTCAAGCGCACACTGGCCAAGGCCGCCGAGCGCGGGTTCACCTTCTACACGCACCCCGAGATCGAGTTCTACCTGTTCGAGGGCCAGCCCAAGCCGGGCAAGGCCCCGGAGCCGGTGGACCACTCCGGGTACTTCGACCTCACCCCGCACGGCATCGGCCACGACTTCCGCCGCCAGGCCATCACCCACCTGGAGTCGATGGGCATCTCGGTGGAGTTCAGCCACCACGAGGGCGGCCCGGGCCAGCAGGAGATCGACCTCCGCTACGCCGACGCGCTGAGCACGGCGGACAACATCATGACCTTCCGCCACGTGATGAAGGAGGTGGCGCTGGAACAGAACGTCTACGCCTCCTTCATGCCCAAACCCCTGGCCGAGCACCCCGGCAGCGGCATGCACACCCACCTGTCGCTGTTCGAAGGCGACCGCAACGCCTTCCACGAACCCGGCGCGGAGTACAGCCTGTCCAAAACCGGCCGCAGCTTCATCGCCGGCCTCCTGCACCACGCCAGCGAGTTCACCGCCGTCACCAACCAGTTCGTGAACAGCTACAAGCGCCTCTTCAGCGGCGGCGAGGCCCCCAGCTACATCAGCTGGGGCCACAACAACCGCTCCGCCCTGGTCCGCGTCCCGATGTACAAGCCCTCCAAGTCCCAGTCCAGCCGCGTCGAGGTCCGCTCCCTGGACTCGGCCTGCAACCCCTACCTGGCCTTCGCGGTAATGCTCGCCGCCGGCCTCAAGGGCGTCGAGGAGGGCTACGAACTCCCCGCAGGCGCCGAGGACAACATCTGGACCCTCACCGACGGCGAACGACGCGCGCTGGGCATCGAAACGCTGCCCTCGTCACTGTCCGAGGCCATCTCCCGCATGGAGGAGAGCGAGCTGGTCGCCGAGACGCTCGGCGAGCACGTCTTCGACTTCTTCCTGCGGAACAAGCGCGCCGAGTGGCTGGACTACCGGCACCAGGTGACGCCGTTCGAGCTGAACCGGTATCTGCCGGTGCTGTAGTCGCAGGTCAGCGCGTTGCGGAGGCGAAAGAGGAGGCCCGTGCCGACGAAGCTGATCGTCGGTCCGGCCCGTTCTCATCACTGGCGGGCGGTCTGTAGGACGCATATACGAGGCTGGATGCCATCGATCCTGATGCCTAGCCCATAACCGTCATTTGAGCGGAAACGTTGCGCTGTACCTTCTTCGGCGTGAGTCCGCACTGTTCGGTGTGAGTCAGCATTTTCTGGTGTGCGGGACCGAAGGTGGGATACTGATTGATGCACCGTGACGGGATGGATTTGGTCCCGCCGCTGTGGATTTCGTAACCCGCATGGGGCGCCGTCGCATTGGGCGCTAACTGTGCATCGGACAAGGATGCGAACCCGAGCAGTGGTCACGGCGACGGCCTGAACCCGGAGGCACGGGGGTGATGGCCGCAGTGGCGGTCGCCTCCCGGCAGATCGGCTTCCGTCATCCAGGGCACCACACAGTCGGCCGTGACATCCAAGACGGGAGGCTGCGCGCGAGACGCCGGGTGCTTGCGCGTGCGACCGTATGGGCTTCACTCTGTCCCATTTGTTCACCGCAGGCGGTTACGTCGGCGGGGTATATGCCACCGCGATCGCTGTCACGGTCCTGGTGGGCTGCCTGGCCGACGCGTCTCGCCGTGCCGATGCCCGCCGTGTCCTGGCTTTGTTGCTGTTCCGGGCGGCCGAGTCGGAGGTGCCGAACTCCCGGCCGCGCCGCCGTCGTCACGACGCGGGCGCCTTGACCGATAGCGGGCGGCCGGAGAACCCGACCACTTCTGACCAGGGGTAAGAGGAGTTGCGGCGCCCCGCAGCGAACGGGCGAGCGCTGTGGTCCGGGCGCCCGCCTATGGACCGGGCCATCACACCATCACGCGGCTGCTAGTCCTTGGTCCAGTTCCGCAGCACCCACGAAATCGCCCCGACATCCAACTTCCCCTCGGCCGCGTCCCCCGCCAGCCGGGCCGCTTCGCGCACGTCCGGTAGCACCGGGAGTCCGCACGCGGCGAGGTACGCCACGGCGGTCGCGGCGGCGAACAAGCGGTTGGCGTTCTCCAGCGCCGGGACGCGGGCCAGTTGGTGCAGCATCGCAGCGGCCTGATGGTGCGGCTGCTCGTAGACGCGGCGGCCCAGGACCACCGCCTCGGTGCGGGCCAGGGCGGCGAACAGGGCGCCGTAGTCCACGACGGCGGGGTCGCCGGGGAGGCGTTGGGCGGCGTCGAGGAGCCAGGCTATGTCGATCGGTCGACCGGGGGAGGCCTCTGGGCTCACGCGGCCGGCATGAGGTCGTCGCCGAACGCGCCGGAGGCCTTCGCGTCCTGGACGAACTGGTCGAAGACCGAGTCGAAGACGGTGCGGCGACCGCGGGTGTCGGCGTCGATCAGGCCGGTCAGGTACTCGCCGAGGTTCACGCCGGCGTCCGCGGCGGCGGCGCGGGCGGCCTCGGCGATCGCGTCGGGGACGCGCGCGTTCAACTGTTGGTTGCCCATGGCTCCATGCTAGCGCTGCTAGCAGGAGCTGTCAGCGGTCTTAGGACGAAAGTCTCATACCGGTGCCGCCTCGGGCCGGATCCGGCGGGCGCGCCGCCCGGCGAGGATCGAGGGGGACGAGGCCGGGGCGAGCGGTCGGAAAAGGTTCGGAAACAGGCAGAACAAGAAACAGGCCCAGAACCGGCCTGAAACAGCCGCAGACCAGCCTCGGACCAGCCTCGGACCAGCCGCTGACCAGCCCGGACCAGCCCCGACCACCCCCAGAACCAGGAGGCACAACATGCGCGCGGTGTGGCTGCGAAAGTTCGGTACCCCGGCGGAGCTCCACGTCGAGCCCACCCCCGAGCCCGCCCCCGCCCCGCCCGGCACCGCGCTGGTCGACGTCGCCTACGCCAACATCACCTTCGTCGAGACCCAGGTCCGCGCGGGCAACGGCCCCTTCCGCCCGACCCTGCCGACCATCCCCGGCAACGGTGTCGGGGGAGTGGTCCGCGCGGTCGGCGACGGGGTGGATCCGGCGCTGGTCGGCACCCGCGTCGTCGGCTCGACCGGCGGCTCCGGCGGCTACGCCGAGGTGGCGCTGGTGCCCGCGGACGTCCTCTACCGCGTGCCCGACGGACTCGCCCTCGACGCCGCGGTCGCGGTTCTGGCGGACGGCCGCACCGCCTCCCTGCTCGTCGAGGCCGCCGCGATCCGCCCCGGGGAGCGCGTGCTGATCGAGGCGGCCGCCGGCGGCGTCGGCACCCTGCTGGTCCAGCTCGCGAAGGCGGCCGGCGGCACGGTGATCGCGCTGGCCGGCGGGCCCCGCAAGACCGCGACCGCCACCGCCCTCGGCGCCGACCAGGCCGTCGACTACCTCGACCCGGCCTGGCCCGAGCAGCTCGACGAAGGCGTGGACGTCGTCTTCGACGGCGTCGGCGGCGCCACCGGCCACACCGCCTACCGCCAGCTGCGCCGCGGCGGCCGCATCCTCACCTACGGCCTGGCCAGCGGCCAGTGGACTGCCATCCCCGAGGACGACGCCGAGGCCCGCGGCATCAGGATCGTCCGCCCCACCGCCGGCCCGGAGGACATGCGCCGCCTGACCGAGTCCGCGCTGCGCGCCGCCGCCGACGGGACGCTGCGGCCGGTGATCGGCCAGCGGTTCCCGCTGGAGGACGCCGGGGCCGCGCACACCGCGATCCAGGACCGGCGGACTGTGGGGAAGACCCTCCTTGTGACGGGCAAAACAGCAGGGTGACGCGGGCGCCGCGCCGCCCGCCCCTTGACCGGCCCGCTCCCGGCTGCTGTCCTGGCAGACGCCTGGTCCAAGGAGTCTGACCCCAGCGGGAGGCCCGATGTCGCGCACCCGTACCACCCTCGCCGAAGATTTGGCAGCAGCACGGGCCGCCGCTCCGGAGCTCGCCGAGCGCGCCGCGCGGGTGGTGGCCGCGATCGGGAACCCCAAGTCCGCCTCGCTGCTGCCCGGCTGGAACGCCGCCGACGTCGCCGTGCACCTCGGATTGGCGTGCACCGCCTACGCCGCGGTGGCGGCCGGCGTCTTCGACATCGAGTACTGGGACACCTTCGTGCCCGAGCACCCCGATCTCGCGCAGCGGGTCGCGGTGCTGAACGCCACGACGCTCTCGCACGCCGCCCCCGACGCCTACCTCGCGGCCCCCGGCCAGATCCGCGACGGCGCCGCCATGCTGGTCGCGGCGCTGGAGGACCGCGACCCCGAGGAGCCGTGCCCGGTCCCGTGGTTCGGGAACGACGCCCCGCTGCCGCTGGCCGCCGTCGTCGGCCTGTTCCTGAGCGAGACCGTGCTGCACACCCTGGACGTGGCCCGCGCCACCGGTCAGAAGTGGCTGGTCCCGCCGCAGATCGCGCGGCTCATCATCTCCCTGACCTACCTGGAGACCATCCCGCGCACCGTCGACGTGGCGCGCGCCGCGTCCCTGCACGCCGCGGTGCGCGTCCACGTCCGGGGCGGCGTCACGATCGGCATCGACATCGACGGGCCCCGGGTCGAAACGCACCGCGACCCGGCGCCCGGCGCCACCGACTGCCACATCTGGGTCGACCCGGTGGCCTTCGTGCTCACCGCGAGCAGGCGGAGCTCCCAGGCCCGGCAGATCGCGGCCGGCCGGATGTTCTCGTTCGGGCGCAAGCCGTGGCTGGGCCCGATGGTCGGGCGGCTCTTCGATCACCCCTGAGAACGCCCCTGAGCGCGCTCCTGAGAACGCCGCTGAGAACGCTCCTAAGAGTCACCGCCGGGCAGCCGCAGCTCACACCGGCCGTCCACACACTCGCGCCGCACCCTCCCGGCCGACAGCGTCTGCACCAGCCCCATCGTCCAGCACATCGGACAGCCGCGCAGCGCCACCATCCCGACCGGGACCAGCAGCAGCCCGGCGATCCCCACGACGGGGATCAGGGCCATGCCGCCGGCGATCCCGCCGAAGCCGATCACGCCGCGCGCCAGATGCCGGGTCAGCGACGCGCTCGCGAACTGCCCGCCCTCAGCCACGGCCCGCCTCCTCCGAGCCGTCCGCCAGCAGCGTGGCCCGCACCTGCGCCCGAGCCCGGTGCAGCCGCGACTTCATCGCCGCCAGGCTCAGCCCCAGCGCGTCGGCGACGGCTCGGCCCGAGTGCCCCTGCACGTCCCGCAGGATCAGGACCCTGCGCAGGTCCTCCGGCAGCGCCACGATCGCCGCGACCACGGCCTCGGCCTCCAGCCGCGCCAGCACGTCGTCCTCCGCCGGCCCGCAGACGGCCTCGGCGCCCGGCCCGAAGCCGCCGCCGCCAGCGCCCGCCCCGAAGCCGCCGCCGGCACCACCGCCCCGCGGCCCGCTCCGCGCCCAGAACCGAGCCCGCCGCAGGCACTCGTTCCGCACGATCCGGAACATCCACGAGGCCAGCGCCGCCGTCGCCCGGAGCATCCCGATCCGGCTGTAGAGGATGATCAGCGCCTCCTGCGCCGCGTCCTCCGCGTCCTGAGGCGTCGCGCACAGCGTCTTGGCGAACCTCAGCACATGCGGATACGACCCCGACACCAGCGCCCGCACGGCCTCGGCGTCCCCCTCCTGCGCCGCCCGCACCAGCTGCTCGCCCGGCCAGGCCGGCACCGCCTCACCCACGCGTCCGACCCCGCTTCCGCATTACCGAAACGACGCAAGCGCACACCAGCACCGCCGCCACGACTCCCGCACCCGTCCATATCATCCCCGGCGTCCTCTCCCGCTCGACGAGCCCGCCGCACGACCGGCTCCGGGGATAAGAGGTGCGCACGCGCCAGAAGGATTCAGGGGCCTCCGCCATGCTTTGATAACCCGGTGAACCCCGACGAAGAGCTCGTCTACGAAGTCGACGAGAGCGACCGGATCCTGCGGATCGTGCGCCGCGGCGAACTCACCGACAACAACCTGCGGCACCGCAGCGTCGACATCCTGTTCCGCGACAACGCCGGGCGGATCCTGGTGCACCGGCGCGCCGCGGTGAAGCGCGTCTTCCCGCAGTACTACGACATGTTCGTGGCCGGCATGGTCCCGGCCGGCGAGTCCTACGACCAGGCCGCGCGCCGGGAGGCCGCCGAGGAGGTCGGGCAGCGCAACGTCGTGCTCCGGCCGATCGGCCGGTGGCGCTTCGACCACGACCGGGTGCCGCAGTGGGGCTCGGTCTACACCGCGACCGTCACCGGCCCCGTGGTGCCGCAGCCGGAGGAGGTCGAGTGGTTCGGCTTCCTCACCGAGGCCGAGCTGGAAGAGAGCATCGCGCAGAACCAGTTCTGTCCGGACAGCCTGTACTTCTATCGGCGGATGCGCGGCCAGGCGGTGTGATCGGCGGTGATCAGCGGCGATCGGGCGTGATCGGGCCCTGTCGATCCCCGGCCCTGTCCGCGCCGCGACCGGCCCCCGGACACGACGCGCCGGTCGCGATCGTCGTCGGCTAGATTGGGCCGGGTGGCACAGACGGCGGCACTTGGCCGGGAACCGGAGTCGGCGCGCTCGCGACTGGTCAGGCTGGGATTCGCCGACCCCGAATCCGCCCTACGGACCCTGGACGAGGCCCCGCTCGGCGAGCTGCGCGGCGATCCGCTGTTCCTGGAGGCCCTGGGCCGCACCGCCGACCCCGACCAGGCGCTGGCCGCGACCGGCCGGCTGCTCGCGGCCGCCGACGACGCCGACACCCTGGCCGCCACCCTCGCCGCCGCCAAACCCTTCCAGGACCGGCTGCTCGGCGTACTCGGGGTCAGCGTGGCGCTCGGGGAGCACCTGGAGCGTCATCCGGAGGGCTGGCACGGGCTCGTGGAGTTCGACGTCGAGGACTTGGCCCCGGCCTTCCGGCGGCTGATGCTGGAGGCGGTCGGGGCCGCCCCCGACGCCCCCGACCCGGTGGCCGCGCTGGCCGGGATCCCGGCCCGGGACGCCCTGCGCGTCGCGTACCGGGACGCCTTGCTCGGCATCGCGGCGCGGGACATCGGCAGCGCGCAGAAGAACGACGCCACCGCCACGTACGACCAAACGGCCGCCGATCTGTCGGACCTGGCCACCGCCACCCTGGAGGCGGCGCTCGCGGTGGCGCGCGCGGAACTCCCCGAGGACTCCCCGCCGGCGCGCCTGGCGGTCATCGCCATGGGCAAGTGCGGGGCCCGGGAGCTCAACTACGTCAGCGACGTGGACGTGGTGTTCGTCGCCGCCGCCCCCGACGGCACCGACCCGGACGAGGAACACCTCGCCCTGCGCACCGCCACCCAGCTGGCCGCGACGCTGATGCGGGTCTGCTCCGACACCACCTCCGAGGGCGCCATCTGGCAGGTCGACGCGAACCTGCGCCCCGAGGGCAAGAACGGCCCGCTGGTGCGCTCGCTGCCCAGCCACATCGCCTACTACGAGCGCTGGGCCAAGACCTGGGAGTTCCAGGCGCTGCTCAAGGCGCGCGCCGCCGCCGGGGACCGGGACCTCGGCGCCAAGTACGTCGAGGCCGTCACGCCGATGGTGTGGGCGGCCTCGCGGCGCGACGGGTTCGTCGCGGACGTGCAGGCGATGCGGCGGCGTGTCGTCGAACACATCCCGGCCAAGGACGCCGAGCGCGAGCTGAAGCTCGGCTCCGGCGGTCTGCGCGACATCGAGTTCGCCGTACAGCTGCTGCAGCTGGTCCACGGCCCCACGGATCCCGCGCTGCGCAAGCGCGGAACCCTGGAGTCCCTCGCGGCTCTTTCCGCAGGTGGATACGTGGGTCGCACGGACGCGGCGGCCCTGGCCGACGCCTACCGCTTCCTGCGGACGCTGGAGCACCGGCTGCAGATCCACCGGCTCCGGCGCACGCACACGCTGCCGGAGGAGAAGGTCGAGCGGCGCCGCCTCGGGAGGTCCATGGGGTTTCGAAAAGATCCCGTGGATCAGCTGAACGGTGAATGGAAACGTCACAAGCGGGAAGTAAGGCGGCTGCACGAAAAGCTCTTTTACCGACCGTTGTTAGACGCGGTGGCCCGTTTGACGCCGGGCCAGGCCGCATTGGGTGGTGCTGTTCACTTGTCACCGGAGGCTGCGCAGTCACGGTTGGAAGCACTCGGCTACACGGATCCGGCGGGAGCGCTCCGTCATCTGACGGCGCTCACCTCCGGGGTGAGCCGGCGGGCGGCGATCCAGAGGACGCTGCTGCCGGTGATGTTGGACTGGTTCGCCGACGCGGCGGACCCCGACGGCGGCCTGCTGGCGTTCCGCAAGGCGTCCGAGGCGCTGGGGGACACGCACTGGTACCTGCGGCTGCTGCGCGACGAAGGCGCCGCCGCCGAACACCTGGCGCGGGTGCTGGCCTCCGGCCGCTACGCGCCGGACCTGCTCCTCAGGGCGCCGGAAGCCGTCGCCATCCTGGGGGATCCGGCCAACCTGGTGCCCCGGGCCCGGCCGGTGCTGGAGGCCGAGATCCTGTCCGCGGTCGGCCGCGCGTCGACTCCGGAGGCGGCGGTCGCCGCGGCGCGCGCGGTGCGGCGTCGCGAGCTTTTCCGTATCTCCGCCGCGGATCTGCTGGGTCTGCTGACCGTCGAGCAGGTCGGCGACGGCCTGAGCGCGGTGACGGCGGCGACGCTGAGCGGTGCGCTGCAGGCCGCCACCACGGCGATCGAGAACCGTCTCGGCACGCCGCTGCCGACCCGTTTCGCGATCATCGCCGTCGGCCGGTTCGGCGGCCGCGAACTTGGCTACGGCAGCGACGCGGACGTGCTGTTCGTCCACGATCCGCTGCCGGACGACGGTGTCGAGACGGATCCGGACGAGATCGCGTGGGGCGCGACCGCGAACAGTTCGGCGCCGTCCAGTGCGGCGGTGGCGAGCAACGGCGCCGCCGCGACGGATTCCGTCCGCCGCGCCTCTCCCGTCTCCCCGCAGCGCGAACGTGCCGCCACCGACGCCGCGCACGCCGTCGCCAACGAACTGCGCCGGCTGCTCCAGATCCCGACCCCGGACCCGCCGCTGATCATCGATGCCGACCTGCGCCCCGAGGGCCGGCAGGGACCGTTGGTGCGCACCCTCAGCTCCTACGCCGAGTACTACCGCCGCTGGTCGGAGGTCTGGGAGTCGCAGGCGCTGCTGCGCGCGGAACCGGTGGCCGGCGATCCCGAGCTGGGCCGCGAGTTCATGGAGCTGATTGACCCGCTGCGCCGTCCGGTATCAGGGCTCGACGAGACCGCGGTGCGCGAGATCCGCCGCATCAAGGCCCGCGTGGAGGCCGAGCGGCTGCCGCGCGGCGCGGACAAGGCGCTGCACACCAAGCTCGGCCCCGGCGGCCTGTCGGACGTCGAGTGGACCGTGCAGCTGCTCCAGCTCTGCCACGCGCACGAGGTCCCGGCCCTGCAGACCACGCGCACCCGCCTGGCCCTGTCCGGCGCCGCGGACGCCGGCCTGCTGGAGCCCGACGACGCCGAGATCCTGGACGAGGCCTGGATCGAGGCCACGCGCGTCCGCAACGGCATCATGCTGGTCCGCGGCCGGGCCGGCGACTCGATCCCGAACGACATCAAGGAACGCGCCGGCATCGCCATGTATCTGGGCTCTGAGAACAGCGAGGAGTTCGTCGAGGAGTACCGGCGCGGCGCCCGGCGGGCCCGCGCCGTCGTCGAGCGCGTCTTCTACGACTGGAGCAGCGACGCGGGGCGTTCCCACGATTCGTGAGACGCCCCGCGTCCGGCCCACCTCGCGCCGAGCCCGCCGGCGGTGATCAGCGGACGCGGCCGAACAACCGCCCCGCGATGTCGATCCCGACGACCGCGCCGCTCTCGTCCCGCGTGAACAGCCCGCGCTGCCCCTTCAACCCGCCGTCGGTGATGATGTAGTCGTCGCCGTCCTCGGCCAGGAAGCCCATCGCGGCGGCCGGATAGTCCTGCGGCATCTCGGTGTCGGAGGCGGCGCGGATCTCCGGCTTGATGCCGACCGCGAGGGTCAGGCGCGCGCCGTCGTCGGCGACGTCCAGGTTCATCGCGTCGATCTCGTAGCGGCCGACGACGTCGCCGTTGCGCGCGGCGTCGTACGGCACCGGCTCCGGGTCCTCCTCGACGACGCCGAGGAAGTGCTCCAGGGCCCACTTCACGACGTCCTGGTTCAGCTGGTAGCCCTCCGGGGCGCAGTTGCTCAGCGCCACGATCGCGAAGCCGCGCTCGGGGACCACGAGCAGTTCGGCGAACTGGCCGTTGCCGCTGCCGCCATGACCGAAGGTGCGCATGCCGCCGATCCCGTTGAGGAACCAGCCGAATCCGAAGGCGTCGCCGAGGGTGGAGCCGCGCAGCTCGGACTTCGGCTCCTGCATCGAGCGGCGCGCCTCGACGCTCAGCACCTCGTCGGCGGCTCCGGGCTGGCCTCCGACCTGCTCCCCGAGGTGGAACCGAGCCCAGCGCAGCAGGTCCGCGGCGCAGGAGACGCCGCCGCCGCCGGGGTTGTTGCCGTGGGTGCCGGCCGGGTACGACTTCCAGGGCGTCGCGGTGTGCAGGACGCCGTCGGCGTCGCGGTTGTGGCCGACGGTGTGCTTGCGGGTCATGACGTCGTCGAGGTCGAAGACGGTGTCGGTCAGGCCCAGCGGGGTGAGCACCAGCTCGGCCACGGCCTGCTCGTAGGGCTGTCCGGTGACCTTCTCGATCACTCGGCCCAGGAGGTTGTAGCCGGCCTGGCTGTAGGAGGCCCGGGCGCCGGGCTCGCCGATCAGCGGCAGCGCTTCCAGCTTCGCGACGAAGGTGGCCAGCGAGCCGTCGCCGTGGTCGGGATCGATGAGGTTCCATTCCAGGCCGCCGGTGTGGTCCAGCAGGTTGCGGACGGTGATCCGCGCCGCGTGCGCCTCGTCGGCCAGCTTCAGCTCCGGCACGTAGGTCCGGACCGTCGCCTCCAGGTCGATCCGGCCCTCGGCTTCCAGACGCATCAGAGCGGTGGCGGTGAAGGACTTCGTCGCGGACGCGATGTGGAAGAGGGTTCGTTCGTCCACCTCGACCGAGGCGAAGAACTCGTGGCCCTCGACCAGCACCCCGACGCTGATGCCGGGCACGTCGTACGCCTTCGCCGCCTCGGCCACGAACGCGGTCAGGTCCTGGACGGTCTCCTGCACAGTCATCTCGATCTCCCCTTGCCGAGTCACTTGCACTTAGTTCAAGTGGAACGGTAGCCCCAACTTGAACTAAGTGCAAGTACACTTCTGCCATGCCTAGGAACACGCTGACCGTGGACCAGATCGTTCGCGCCGCCATCGCGCAGCTCGACGAGGAGGGGCTGGACGGCCTCAACATGCGCGCCCTCGGCAAGCGCCTGAACGTGGCCGCGACCGCCGTCTACTGGCACCTCAAGACCAAGGACGAGCTGGTCCGGCTGGCCGCCGACGCGGCCTGGGCCGAGGTCGAGCTGCCGGACCCGGCGCTGGTCGGCTGGCGCGAGGCGGCGGTGCGGACCGCGACCGGCGAGCACGCGATGTTCACGCGCCACCCCTGGATGGGCCAGGCCTTCGGCGGCTACCTGCTCTACGGCCCCGGCAAGTCCGGGCACGACGACCACCTGCTCGCCGTCTACGAGACCGCGGGCTTCGCCCCCGCCGACGCCGACCGCGCCGCCGCGGCCGTCTTCACGTACGTGCTGGGCAACTCACTCGCCCCGGCGGCGATGGTGGCGCTGAACCGGCGGCTGGCGCTGGGCGGGGAGGACGCGGTGCGGTCGTTCACCGAGGCGAAGGAGAAGTCCGTGGCGATCGCGCGGACATTCCCCAGACTGCGGGAGCGCATCGACAGCCCGGCGGCCTCCTACGCCGGGACGCCCGAGGAAAGTTTCGAGTTCGGGCTCGCGGCGCTGCTGGACGGGTTCGAGGCGCGGCTGGCGGCGCAGGCGTTGGACGACTGAGGAAACTGCGCACGAACGAAGAACGGGCCCCGAGGAGGGGCCCGTTCGGTGGTTCACGTGCTGCGGCTCAAGGCCGATGGCTCACGCTCGTTGGTTCAGGTTCGCAGGTGGATCGACGGCCGCACCAGCTCCGCCGAGGCGCCGTCGTCGACGGCGTTGCCGGCCGTCAGCCCTTCCGGCTGCCGGGGCAGCGGCGCGTCCCCGGCCGGCTTCGGCGGCGCGAACACCGGCCGGCCCTGGAGGATCCGCTGGACCAGGAAGCCCAGGGCCAGGGTGACCAGGCCGAACACCGCGTCCAGGACGTAGTGGTTGGCGGTGCCGATGATGACCGCGAAGGTGCAGAAGGGGTAGGCGATGCCGAGGGCCTTGACCCACCGGCGCTGCGCCAGGTGCGCGATGACCAGCGCGCACCAGGTGGACCAGCCGATGTGCAGCGACGGCATGGCCGCGTACTCGTTCGTCGACGAGCCGAGCCCGGCCACCCCGTCGGACGTCGCCGCCGTCTGGCCCCAGGGGTTCAGCAGCTTGAACGTGTCGATGAAGTCGCCGCCGTGCAGCATCCGCGGCGGGGCCAGGGAGTAGAAGTAGAACCCGAACAGCGCGATCAGCGTCATCGCGATCATCACGGTCCGGACCGCGCGGTAGCGGTCGGGGAACTTGAAGTACACCCAGACCAGCACCGCGATCGGCACGATGAAGTGCAGTGTCGCGTAGTAGACGTTCATCGAGAACGCCAGCCAGCGCACGCTGTAGACCCAGTGGTTGAAGGTGCGCTCGAAGTTCAGCCCGAGGTAGTGCTCCAGGCGCAGGATGTCGTGGCCGCGCTGCTGGGCCGCCGACTCGTGGGACGGCGCGGCCAGCCGGGTCAGGGTGTAGAGGTAGTAGCCCAGCGCGATGAGCGCGATCTCCAGCCACAGCTTGGGCCGGTTCGTCGGGCGGAACCTCTGCGGCAGGACCGGTCCCGGGATCCAGCTCCGGCGCCGTCCGCCGGCCGAGGCGCCGGGCGCCGTCGAGTCGACGTTCCCGTCGCGCGCTGTAGCCTCCGTGCTGCTTTCCAGCGGCTGTGTCGTCGTCACGAGTTCACCCCCATGACAAGCAAGTCTGCCAGGGTACGTGCCGCGAAGGCGTCATACCCCGGGTCCACATTCCGCATCACCCCATGGTAGGGCTTTGGCGGAGGTGTGAGGCGGTCCCGCCGTAAGGGTCTCTCGGGCGGAGTACGCCAGCTTATCCGGATCAGCTGTTTCCCGCGCGTCCCATGGCAGGTCATCTCCAGCCGGTACGCTCCGCGCCAAGCGTCTGTGCACCCGGTCACAAGGGGCGCGGCGTGACGAATCAGACACGCGAGGAGCCACCTCATGCCCATCCCCGTGTACGTCCCCGCGAACGGTGGTCGCTGCGACCACCTGGAACAGCTCCGCGACGCCGAACCGGACTCCACGGACGAGTGCCGGGAGTGCCGGGCCACCGGCGGTCGCTGGCTGAGCCTGCGGGAGTGCCTCGTCTGCGGCCATGTGGGTTGTTGCGACAACTCGCAGAGCCGGCACGCCACGGCGCACTGGCGCGCCACCGGCCATCCCCTGATCCGGTCACTGGAGCCCGGCGAGGTCTGGGCCTGGTGCTATCCGGACGAGGCGATGTTGTTGCCGGCCGACTGCTGCTGAGGCTGTTTCGGCTGAGGCTGCTGAGAAGGAGGCAGCGGCTGGGCCCGGGGGCGGCTTTTGCGGCCGCCTTTGGGCCACTGCTTTCGGCGGCGTTTTTGGTGACGTTTTTCAGGCCGCGCTTCTTGGCCGGCGCTCCGGTGGCCTGACGCCGTGGCCCGGCTTAGCGTGAGGTCACGGAAGCCGTCTTCCCGCGGCTCCGGCAGGCAAGGAGTTGAAAACGCATGGCGAAGAACAGCCCGGCCAAGGGGCACCACGGACTCGGCGCGCGCGGGCAAGGGAAGCTCCTCTATTTCCACACCCGCGTCTCCCACGTGATCCGCCACTCCAAGGAACAGCTGTTCCGCAAGTACCGCAAACAACCTGAGTATCGGCAGGCCAACGGGCACTGGGCGGGGACCCGATAGTCCGGGCTATACCTCTGACGCGCTTGACGCGCTCCTGGCGACGGTCGTGGCGACCTGCCAGGGGCGCATTTCCATGTGCTGATGTTCCTGCCCGGTGCTGATGGTCGCCGTGGTCGGCTCCGGAGTGAGGGCCACCAGCCGCACCTCGGGTGCCTCCCCGCCGCCGTTGTCGCCGACGTCGCGGCAGCTGCTCAGGACCACGCCGCGTCCGCCGATCTCGAAGCCGCCGCCGGGGACCTCCGGGATGTTGTCAGGGTTCTGGCTCCGACCGGGGAGCGCGGTGAACGGGTGGCGGTAGCGCTCGGCGGCGTCGAGGAGCCCTGATTCGTGCCACTCGCCGGCGTAGAGGTAGAGGCCGAGCTCGACGGTGCGCACGCCGTGGCACTGCGCGCCGGGCGTGGGCAGCTGCGGGCCCGCGGGCTCCTCGCGCCAGGCGTTGTCGTTGCGCGAGAGCAGGCCGACGGAGCGCAGCAGGGTGAGGGCGAGGGTGCGGCCGTCGTCGACGAGCTCGTACTCGCTGACGTGGTCCAGCAGCACGGCCAGGCCCCCGGCCGCGACCCAGCCGTAGGCCGGGAAGGTCGGCACGGGGCGCTCGCCGAAGCCGCCCTCGGCGTGCAGCGGCCGCTCGACGACGGCGAACTGGCCCTCGGCGTGCGAGCGCGCGGCCGGACGGGGGAGCGGGAGGTGCAGGCGGACGCGGTGGTCGTCGCTGCGGTTGTCGAAGGCGATGGTGAGGCGCACGAAGGGCTCGCCGTGGCGCAGCTCGATGCGGGTGCTGAGCTCGGTGGTGTGGACGGACTCGGCGCGGCTGCTGACGGCGGCTCCGCCGGGGGCCGCGGCGGGGACATAGTACGTCGGGACACCGTGTGCCGGGACACCGTGTGTGGGGACACCGTGCGTCGGCCAGTTGAACCAGCGCGCTGATTCCAACGACCCGGTGAGCGGCCCGTTCCACCGCTCGCGGTTCCAGATCTCGTCGGGCGAGTCGACGACGCGATCGCGCCCGGGCGGCGCGTAGTTGTACTCGTCGCCGAGATCCCCGCCGTCGACGATCAGCCCGAGGCCCGCGGCATGCGTGCCGTCCGCGGCGAGCACGTCGAGGAGGCCGTCGGAGCGGAGCACGACGTGGATCAGGCCGTTGTCGAGGTCGGAGAGCGCCCGGCGTCCGGTGGCGATGTTCTTCTGCGGGCCCGGCGGCGCGGGCGTTCCGGCCGCTGCGGTGACTGCGGTGAGGGCGAGCGGGCCGACGTCGACCAGCGCGGCCACCTTGGCGCGCGGCTGTATTCGTACCTTGACGCACCAGCTCTCGACGGCCGGCTCCGCGGTCGCAGCGACGGCGGCACGCACGTCGGCGACGTCGAAGACCAACTCGGAGGTCGGCGCCAGCTCGAAGACGATCGTCGCGGCGCGGGGATCGACATGCCACGCGGCGATCTGCCGCCCATAGAGCTCGCGACCATGAATCTTGCGCAGGAACCGATCGAGCTCGGCGGGCGCGACCTGCTCGTCGGCAAAGGTCTCCTCGACGGTCTCGAGAACCTGATGCGGAACATGCGCGGCTGCCCTCAACACCCGACCGGCCGGCACCTCGAGCACCACGACCTCCGTCCGCCGCCACGGCGTCGGGTTGAAGAGCAGATGCCCGCCATCCGGAACGGTGTCCGCAACCGGCCCGAGCACAAGATCGACAACCCCCCGCCCCAGATCACCGGCCTCCCCGATCCGCGCGGCAACCTGCTCGGCAGTCCCATCGACCCCGCACCCGGTCACACTGTCATGGCACGACGAGTCGACCAACCGCCGCCACGCCAGCTCCAAGAAAGGCCGACACGCCCCCCGCACGCCATAAAGCGCCGCGACAGGCTCGGCATACCGCTCGACAAGCCGCTCGGCCCGACTCAACGCCTGCTTGAGCCCGATGCGCGACGACAGGACGCCGGGGAGGATGTTGGCCCGCGCGTGGGAGCGCAACTCGCCCCGAACTACTACTTCACCAACACCAACACCAACACCAACACCAACAACATCACCACTACTAAGACCAGCATCACCACCACTAAGACCAACACCACCACCACCAGCGCCAGCGCCAGTGCCAACACCACCGACACCAGCGCCAGCGCCAGTCCCAACACCACCGGTGCCACCACCGACACCATCGGCAACACCACCATCGGCAACACCACCATCGGCAACACCACCACCGGCACCACCACCACCACCACCACCAGCGCCAACACCACCACCGGCACCGGCACCACCACCAGCGCCAACACCACCACCAGCGCCAACACCACCACTGCCAGCACCACCGCCATCACCAGCACCAGCGCCACCGCCAGCACCCGCACCAGCACCAGCACCAGCACCAGCACCAGCACCAAGGCTGCTCGCTTCACCAGCTCTGGCGCCGGCAACTGCTCCCGCACCGGCCTCGGCCTCACTCGCCACGTCACCGGATGCCAGCCCGCTGCTAGCCGCGCTGCCATCGCTTGTTGCTGACCTGTCCAGCCGGTCCAAGAACCCGGCCAGCGTGTCGAGCCGAATCCGCACCGCCCCGTCCGCAGCCCCCGCCACCAAATCCGCCAGCCCTTCGACCGGCGCCGAGTGGTCCGTGCCGTACATCCCCAGCAGCGGCCCCGTCGGCTGCCACCGTCTCAGCGCCCGTACATGCTCCTCCGCCCGTTGCCGCACGACCGCCGCGTCGGCCTCGCCGAACACGCCCGCCGCGCCGCCGTAGCCGCCTTCGGGCAGGTAGCGCGTGCGCAGGGTCGTGCCGTCCGGCGACTGCCACCAGAACTCCGTCGTATGCACCGCCTCCGGCACGCCGCGCCAGACGCATGCCGTGTCGATGCCCGCGTGGCGGAGGATCTGCGGGAGTTGGGCCGCGTGGCCGAACTGGTCCGGCAGGTAGCCGATGCGCATGGCGCCGCCGAGTTCGTCGGCGCGGCGGAGGCCTATCTCCAGGTTGCGCAGCAGGTTCTCGCCTGAGCACAGGAAGGAGTCCGCCAATACCCGCCACGGGCCCAGCGCCAGCTGCCCTCGTGCCGTCAGTGTGCGGACCAGCTGCTCCTGCTCCGGTCGGATCTCCAGGTAGTCGTCGATCGCGGCTGTCTGGCCGTCGAGTGTGAAGCGTGCTCGCGGGTCGGCTTCCAGCTGTGCCAGCAGCCGGTCCAGTACCGCCACCAGGCGCAGGCGGAAGCGCTGGAAGGGCTGGTACCACTCGCGGTCCCAGTGCGTGTGCGGGACGATCACCAGCTCCGCGGGCTCGCTCATCCCGTTTTCCCCAGGGCGTCGAGGACGAGCATCCCGGTGCGGATGTCGGCGGTGCCCTCGGCGATGCCGCTCAGCGGCGGCGTGCCGGCGGTCACGAAGGAGTGGAACGCCAGCAGCTCGCGTTCGAAGCCCGAGTCGGCGCCGAAGAAGTACGGGTTCCCGAACGCCAGGTCGTGCGTCCCGTCCTCGGTGTGCACGCGCACGTGCTCCTCATACTCCGGATAGTCCGGCAGGTAATGCCAGCGCACGTTGTAGCGACCGCCATGCGAAAGTGGCCCCGAGAACTCCAGCGAACCCGATTCCCCGTCCCGCGCGCCCCACGAGTACGCCGCATCGACATCCACGCCGATGCCGCCATCCAGCAGACGGATCAGCGCGAGATCGTGGCACACGCTGTCGAGCACAGCGCGGTACTCCCAATGCACACGTGGCCCGACGTGCTCCGGCGCCGACGCGGTTCCGGAATGGGAACCGGAAGCCGGAGTCCAGTCCGTCTGCGGAAACCGCTCCGGAGGATGCAGAACACTGACATCGATATGTCGGATGGCCCCAAGATCCAGGCCGCCCAACGCCTCGGTGACCACAGGGTCGTACTGCTTCATATACCCGAGCATCAAACGATCGCCGGCCTCCCGCACCACCCCGGCCTCATCCAGCGTGTGCGCGAGCGGCTTCTCACAGAACACCGGATACCCGCGCTTCAGCGCCTCGGCGGCCAGCGCCGCGTGCGACCCGGACGTCAACAGCAGCACCGCGTCGAACTCGCCGCACCCGAACATGCTCCGCACATCGCTGAAGACCCCGGAACCGGGCACGCGCATCCGGCGCGCGACGTCGGCGGCGTACCCGTGCTGCGCGTCGCAGACCGCTGTGACGGCGAAGTACTTGTCCAGTTTGGCCAGCAACGGCAGGTGCACGTGCCGCGCCACCCGCCCCAACCCGACGACCGCGACCCGCACGACCGGCCCCACAACAGATCCGGAAGCCGACCCGGAAACCGCCCCGCCACCCGCCGCCGAAGTCGAACCCCCAGCCGCCATCACACCCCCAACCCGGCCAGCACCGCACGGTTGTGCCGCATATCCCCGATGATCCGCCCGAGATCCTGACCGCGGTCCGGCACATCCTGCTCGACCACGATCCACCCCTCATAAGCCAGCGCCCGCAACGCGTCCAGGAACGCCCCGAGATCCAGCCGACCTTCCCCGAGCCGGCAGAACGTCCCGTCCGCCAGCGCGTCCTTCACATGCACATGCCGCACTCGATGTCCCCACCGCGCCAGCGTCGCCAACGGATCCCCGCCGGCCGCCAGCAGATGCCCGGTGTCCAGGCACAACTCCAGCTCCGTCAGCTCCAGCAGCCGGTCGATGTCGTCCGGCGTCTCGATGCTGGTGTCCAGATGGTGGTGGAACACCGGCTCCAGTCCGTGCTCCCGGCACCGGGACGCGGCCCGGTACGCCTGCCGGACCAGCAGACCCCACCCGGCGGCGTCCAGCGGCCCGGACGGCGGGCAGGCCAGCGTCGGCTTCGGCGCGAAGCTGCTCATGTCGGGGTACCGGTTGCGGATGCGCAGCAGGCGTGCGGTGTCTTCGAGGGCTGACAAGTCGTCGGCGAAGCCCTCCTGCTGCCCGAACCGCAGGTCGTGCCAGCCGCCGGCCAGCGGCGGGGCGGAGTCGGCGTCGGCCAGCACCTCGTCCAGGTAGCCGTGCGGCCCCAGATCAGTGCCCTCATACCCGCAGTCCGCAGCGATCCGGGCGTATTCCGCCGCGCTGATGAAGGGATTCTCGGCCGAGTAGATCCCGAAGTTCACCGGCGCCGTCGCGACCTTCACCGGCCAGACCGGCGGCCGTGATTGCGGTTGCGGCCGCGATCCTGGCTGCGGCCGCGATCCCGGCCCCGCCTCAGTCCCTGTCCTCGGCCCCGCGCCAGCCCCCGTCCCCGACCCCGTCACGCGCACAAAGCCACCACCTCGTTGCGCCACGTCTCCAGCCGGTACACCCCGGTCTGCGAAGCCGGGAACGACTGCCGCCCCGCCCGGTCCGCGCGCACCACCACCCGGGTCTCGTCCGGCCGCACCAGGATCAGGCCGTCGGCGTCCACCGTGGTGATCTCGTCGCCGCAGCGCAGCACCAGCGGGCCGGTCCGGTCGGCGGAGACCGCGGTGCGGCCGGCGGCGATGCCGGACAGGATCGCAGTGGTCGAACACTCGTCGGCCAGCACCCAGGTGATCGGCGCGCCCAGCGAGGCCGGCATGCCGTCAGGCTCGTGGAAGTCGCTGCCGCCGACCGGGATGATGGCCGCCGGGTGCCGCTTCATCCAGGCCAGCGGCCAGCCCCAGGTCCGGTCGAACCAGGACCAGTGCCAGATCTCCGCGATGGAGGGCTGCGTGGTCAGCTGGTGCCGCCACGCGCAGTCCCCGGCCAGCGGATGGTTCACCGAGAACAGCGCGCCGGCCTTCTCGGCCTGCTTCATCCACTGCGAGGCCGGGCGCCGGAAGTCGATCCACTCCTTCGAACCCCACACGTTCGCGTGCCCGAGGTCGGTGGTGACCTCCTGCCCCGGGATCAGCGTGACGCCGCTGCGCGCGGACTCCTTGTCCAGGAAGGGGTAGTGGCTGATCGTGTTGTGGTCGGTGACCGCCAGGAAGTCCAGGCCGGTCTGCGCGGCCAGCGAGGCCAGGCCGCCGACGGTCAGCGTGCCGTCGCTGTGCTCGGTGTGGGCGTGCAGGTCGCCGGCGTACCAGCGGCGGGCGCCGACGGTCGGCAGCTCCCGGGCCGGCGGCCGTTCCAGGGCCGCGGCCCCGGCCTGGTCGTATTCGAGCGCGCGAGCCGTTCGCTTGTCGCTGAAGGTGATCTCCAGCGAGTACCGGACGCCCTCCGGCGGGACCCGGTGCAGTCCCAGCCACACGTGCCACACCCCCGGCAGGATCTCCCCGGCCAGGTAGCCCGGCGTCGAGCGCCGGGCGCCGACCGTGAACTCCTGCCGCGCCCCGCCGGACCAGCCGCGGAAGCCCTCCGGGCCGGCGCAGCCGAGGTCCAGGACCGCACCCGCGGACTGGTCGTACTCCAGCCGGACGTCGATCCCCGAGACGCCGGGCGGCACCTCGAACGGGACCGGCCGCAGCTGCTGCCGCAGCCGGTCCTCCAGCCACCACACGCCGTCCAGCCGCATCAGCCCACCAACTCCCCATCCACGTAGAGCAGAGTCCGGTCTTTGCGGGGCAACGCCCACACCGTGGCTTGGGGTTCCGGCTCGTCTTCTTCGGCGACCACGACCTGCACCGCGGTGCCGGCGACGTCGAGCGTCAGCAGCAGGGAGCTGCCAAGGTTCTCGGCGACCTCTACCGTGCCCCGAAACGCCCCATCGCGTGGACCCGCCGATACGCGGAAGTACTCCGGGCGCGCGCCAAGGACCACCTCGGTGCGTTCGGCCAGGCGCTCCCCGGCCCCGTCAGGCATCGCGATCTCGGAATCTGCGACCAGAACGCGTCCGTCACGGACTACCCCCTCCAGCAGGTTCATCGGCGTGGAGCCGATGAAAGACGCCACAAACGTGTTCGCCGGCCGGCGGTACACCTCGCGCGGTGTCCCCAGCTGGCGGATCCGGCCGGACCGCATGACCGCGATGCGGTCCGCGAGCGCCAGCGCCTCGGCTTGGTCGTGCGTGACGAAGACCGTGGTGGTGGCGAGTTCGCGTTGCAGCCGCTTGAGGAACGTCCGCGCCTCCAGCCTGAGACGAGCATCAAGGTTCGACAGGGGTTCGTCAAAGAGAAAAACGGACGGTTCAGCCGCGGTGGCCCGGGCCAAAGCCACTCTTTGCTGCTGTCCGCCGGACAAAGCGCCCGGCCGCCGGTCCAGCAAACCCACTGTGGTCTCGGTCCCGGTCAGGCCGAGCTCGGAGGCGGCGGCGAGGACGGCTTCCCGCTGTCGGGCTTTGGGAACCCCGCGTACCCGCAGGGGATACGCAATGTTCTCCGTGACGGTCATGTGCGGGAAGAGCGCGTAGTCCTGGAACACCATGGCCACTCCGCGCTTGCCCGGCGGCGTGCGCGTCACGTCGGCCTCGCCGATGTGCACCGCGCCGCTGCTGGGCGTCTCCAGCCCGGCCAGCGTCCGCAGCAGCGTGGTCTTCCCGCAGCCGGACGGGCCCAGCAGCGCGAAGAACTCCCCGTCCTCGATCGTCAGGTTCAGCGCGTCCAGCGCCGTGACGCCGCCGCCGGCGTCGGCGTCGGCGAAGGTCTTGGTCAGGTCGACGGTCCTTATCTGTGCCATGTGTCAAACCCCTGCGCCATTTGGGAAACACCTGCCATGACCGCTTCTCCTACCGCTTGATGCCGCCGTGGAACCGGAAACCATAGCGATGGCTGACGAACAGGTACAAAACGATGACTGGAATCGAGTACAACAGCGAGAAGGCCGAGATCAGCGCGAGGTTCGGCTGGCCGCCTTCGGTGTAGAAGGTGTAGAGCACCACCGAGGCCGGGTACTTGTCCGGGTTGCGGACCAGGATGTACGGGATCAGGAAGCTGCTCCAGACGTTCACCACGGCCCAGACCGTCACCGTGGCCAGCCCGGGCCGGATCATCGGCAGCACGATGTGCCGCATGATCTGGAACGGCGAGGCCCCGAACACCCGTGCCGACTCCTCGTAGGACTTCGGCGTGTTGTCGGTGAAGTCCTTCAGGATGAAGATCGCCGCCGGGATCAGGCCGCCGGTGAACACCAGGATCACCCCGACCCGGGAGTCGATCAGATGGAGCTTGAACGCCAACTGGAACAGCGGCACCATCGCTGCCGTTCCGGTCACGATCGAGGACAACAGAAGCAGCGCGTAGAGGATCCCGTCGCGGCCCGGAACCCGCACCCGGCTCAGGGCGTACGCCGCCGCCGCTGCGAACCCCACTGTCAGCAGAGCCGTACCCCCTGCCAGCAGTAGAGAGTTCCACAGCGACGGCAGCGCATAGGGATCCTTCAGCAGGACCGAGAAGTTGTGAAGAGTAAACGAGCTTATGCTCACGTCCAGGGTCGGGTGCGCGTTGAACGGCGCCGAAGCCAGCCACAGCATCGGCAGCGCGAAGAAGCCCAGCAGCGCCGACAGGAAGGTGTAGCGGCCGATCTTCGCCAGGGCCGCGCGCACGGCCGGATCTTTCATACCGCCACCCGATCCTGGCGTCGCTCCCGCAGCAGCCGCAGGTACACCAGCGCCACCACGAGGTTGATCACCAGCATCAGCAACGAGATCGCGGCCCCCAGACCCATCTGCCCGTCGAACAGCGCGGTCTGGTAGATGTACACCGGCAGGATCTCCGACTTGCCGTTCGGGCCGCCGGCGGTGATCTGGTACGGCGTGAAGTCGTTGAACGTCCACAGCGAGATCAGCAGCAGGTTGGTCAGGATGTGGCCGCGGATGTGCGGGAACACCACGTCGCGCAGCTGCTGCCAGGAGCTCGCGCCGAACATCCGCGCGGTCGCCAGCTGCGAGGGCGGCACGCCGGTGAGCGCCGCGCTGTACAGCAGCATCGAGAACGCGGTGCCGCGCCAGATGTTGAACACGATGATGACGGCCATCGGGTGCTCGATCGCCCACGCCGTGCCGGGCGTGTCCAGCAGTGCGTTCAGCGTCCCGGCGTCGCGGTCCAGCATGGCCACCCACAGGAAGGCCACCACGGAGCTGGGCAGGATCCAGGCCAGCAGCACCAGCGCCTCGATCAGCCGCTTGAACCAGCCGGTGGCGTCGCGCAGCAGCCACGCGATGGTGAAGCCCAGGACCGCCTGCCCGATCACCGCCGAGAGGATGGCGTATTCGAACGTCAGCCACAGCGAGTGGCGGAAATCAGGGTCCTGGAGGACGTTCGTGTAGTTCTGCAGGCCGACGCTGCGCGGATGGCGCGCGGCGAAGCCGGTGAGCCGGTAGTTCGTCGTGCCCAGATACAGCGTCCACAGCGCCGGGAAGACGAGGAACGCGGCGACCACCAGCAGGGCGGGCGCGGCGATGCCCGCCGCGCGCGCCCTGCCGAGCCCCGCGGGATCCTCAGGGACCCGGGGCGACGTCGCTCGCGCCAACGAGCGCCTCCAGCGCCTTCTCGTAGGCCGCCGCGGCGTCCGCCGGGCTCTTGCCGCCGACCACGTCCGCGACCGCCTTCTGGACCAGGTTCGACACGTCGTTGTACGCCGCCTGCGAGGGCCGGAAGTTGGTGACCGGCAGGGCCTTCTCGGTGGCGAACTTCAGCATCGGGTCGCCGGCCAGGACCTCCTGGTTGACGTCGGTCCGCGCGGTGATCAGCGCCGCGCCGCCGATCCGGGACTCGGTCTCGGCCTTGGAGTTCAGGAAGGCCAGGAAGTCCCAGGCGGCCTGCGGGTACTTGGTCTTGGGGTTGATCGACCAGTCGGAGCCGCCGGAGTAGGACACGAAGCTCTGGCCCTTCACGCCCGAACCCGGGGCCTCGGTCGGGATCAGCGCGTACCCGACGGCGGTGTCGCGGTCGGCCATCGGCGCCGTGCCGCCCTTCGGGTTCACCACCGAGCGCCACATGTAGTCGGACTCGGCGTAGATGCCGATCTTGTTCGCCGCGAACTCGGTGAACGACTTGTCGCGGCCCTTGGCGTCCTCCTGGAGCACCGGGTCGCCGAATCCGCCGCCGTAGATCTTCTGGTAGAAGCCGAGGGCCGCCTTGAAGGCCGCGCCGGCCTGGATCCACTTGCCGTTGCTCCACAGCGTGCCGCCGGCCCCGGCCAGCAGCGGCAGGAAGCCCTGGATGGTGGTGGCCTCGCCCATCGGGACGCCGCCGTCCCACTGCACCGGCGTGACCCCGGGCAGGGCCTTCAGCTTCGCAGCGGCGTCGTAGACGTCCTGCCAGCTCGTCGGCTGCCAGTCCGCAGGCAGCCCGGCCTGCGCGAACAGCTTCTTGTTGTAGAAGATGACGCGGGCGTCGGTGCCGTTCGGGACGCCGTAGCGCTGGCCCTGGTACTCGCCGAGGGCCTGGACGGACTGCGAGATCTGCGACCAGCCGTCCCAGCTGTCGACCTGCGGGCCGGCCACGGCGGTCAGAGGCTTGAGATACCCGGCGTCGGCGAACTCGCCGACCCAGATGCCGTCCAGGGCGAAGACGTCGTCGCCGGTGCCGGACTGCAAGTCCAGGGCGAGCTTGGACTTGTAGGAGTTGTCGTCGACGCCGTTGGGGCGGAACGTGACGTGCGCCGTGATCCCCTTGGCCGCCTCGGATTTCACGAAGTCCGGGATCAGGGTCTGCTGGATCCAGGTCGCCTCGTTGCTGTTCTTGCCGCCGGCGATGTCGTTGGCGGTGATCACGAGTGTGGGGTTCTTCGGCTGGTTGGCCGAGCTCACGTTCGCCGGCTTGGAACCGGAGCCGGAGGAGGAACCGGAACAGCCGGCGACGAGCACGGCAGCGGCCGCGCCGATCGCCATCAGGGTTCGAAGGTTTCTGGACTGTGCGGAATGTGCTCCCATCGGTGCCTCCGCGGGGATCTCAGTGCTCGGTGACTGTGACTTCCAAGCTGTAGCGGGAGGCGCGGTAGATGTGGTTGCCGAACTCCACCGCCCGCCCGCTGTCGTCGAAAGCCGTGCGCTCCATGGTCAACAGAGCCGCGCCGCGCCGTTCCTCCAACAGGGCCGCCTGCTCGGCGTCGGCGGTGCACGCGCCGATCCGCTGCCGGGCCACGCAGATGCGGATGCCCGCCTTGCGCAGCACCTCGTACAGGCCCCGGGTCTCCAGCAGTTCCACGGTCAACGGCGGCACCGGCTCGGGCAGCCAGTTCCGCATCACCGCCAGCGGTTCGCCCTGCGAGCGGCGCAGCCGCACCACCTTCGTCACCGGCGTGCCGGCCGGCAGCCCGAGCGCTGTCGCGGCCTCCGGCTCGGCCGGGACCCGCGCCAGCAGCAGCACGTCGGTCGCCGGGACCCGGCCGCTGCGGGCCAGGTCGTCGTGCAGGCTGGTGAGCTCCATCTCGCGCCGGACCGGCATCGGCAGGATCTGCGTGCCCACGCCGCGCCGCCGGACGATCATGCCGCGGTCCACGAGGTGGCCGATCGCCTGGCGCACCGTGGGCCGGGACAGCCCCAGCGACTCGGCGATCTGCACCTCGGAGTCCAGCTGGTCGCCCGGCGCCAGCTCGCCGGTGCGGATCGCCTCGGCGATCTGCTCGGCGACCTGGAAGTAGAGCGGGATCGGGGAGGAGCGGTCCACCTCGATCCGCGGTCGGATCCCCATGGGGGTCAGTATGCTGCGGTCACTTTGTCCGGACAACAGGTTGACCGGCGAACTCCGTCCTGCTATGCAGCAAACGGGAGGCGGTATGACATCGGTCGGCGACACCACCATTGACATCACCCCCGAGTCGGCGGGTTGGCGTTATGCGGGACTGAAGACCGCGACGTTCGGCGGTTCATATCAGTTCTTTACCGCAGAGGATGAGGCGTTAGTCCTGCCTTTGGCTGGTTCGTGCACAGTCCGGTGCGGTAGTGCCGAATTCCTGCTGCACGGACGCCAGAACGTCTTCGCCGGCCCCAGCGACTTCGCCTACATTCCCCGGCGCAGCATGGTGCGGCTGACAGCGGTCGACGGACCGTGCCGCGTCGCGATCCCCACCGCGTGGGCCGAGGCGGACCTGCCGTTCCGGTACGGCGCACGCAAGGCAGTGCCGGTGGAGCAGCGCGGAGCCGGATCGGCCGCGCGGACGCTGAACAACTTCTGCGCGCCGGAGTCCTTCGAGACCGACCGCCTGCTGGCGGTGGAGGTGATCACGCCGGGCGGGAACTGGTCGTCCTGGCCGCCGCACAAGCACGACGAGGACGTCGAGGGCGGGGAGCGGGCCAAGGAGGAGATCTACTACTACGAGGGCGGGCCGGGGTACCAGCGCGTCTACTCCTCGTCGGCGGGCGACATCGACGTGCTGCGGGAGGTCGGGGCCGGGGACGTCGTGCTCATCCCGTACGGCTACCACGGGCCGTCGATGGCCATGCCGGGCTACGACTTGTACTACCTGAACGTGCTGGCCGGCCGGGACCGCGGCGCGGCGCGCTCGATGGCGTTCAGCGACGACCCGCGGCACGCGTGGATACGGCAGACCTGGAGCGCCTGAGGGGACGGCGCTTCCAGGCCTTGGGCGTTCTGGGGGTCCCGGCTCAGATGATGCGGATCTCGTCGTTCGAGTGGTCGTGCCCGCAGTTGTCGCCTTCGTAGTGGTAGTCGCGCTGCCCGAGCTGCACCACTCGGAACGACTTGTGCTCGACGACCTTCTGCAGGTGCCGGAAGCCGCTGGCACCGGCGGCCACCACGGCCACGATCGCGGCCAGCACGGTGACCCCGATGACGGCGAAGCCGCCGGTCACGTGCCCGAATACGATCATGAACAGTGCCACCAGGATCGAGATCGGCACGGCTACCAGGAGCAGCACCGCGATCGTGGTGAGCAGGATCAACGGCTTGGCGGACGGGGCGTGGTCACCGTCGTGGCGGATCGTCGTTCTCATGGCCATGGCTAGTCCCTCTCGGCAGCGGCCCCAAAGACGCGTTGTATCGCGTTTGAATTGTATCAACGAGGAGGGTGCCTCCGCCTGTTCCCGTTTCTGCCAAGTATTCGGTCACACTGGGGAGGTGATCTCGGACGTCGTCGACTGGTTGTCCTGCCCGCATTGTGCCACCGCCTTGATCGTCGAGGGTTCTCCGGGGATGCGGTTGGTGTGTGAGGAGGGGCACGTTTTCGACGTCGCGCGGCATGGCTACGTCTCGCTGCTGGCTGGTGGGGGAGCCGCCGGTACGGCTGACACCGCGGAGATGGTCGCGGAGCGTGCCGCGTTCCTCGGGGCCGGGCACTACGACGGGATCGCGGAACTGGTCGCCGGGGTGGCGGCGGTGGCGGTTGATGGCGCTTCGGTGGCGCCTGACGAGAGTTGTGTGCTCGACCTCGGTGCGGGGACCGGTTATTACCTGGCGCGGGTCCTGGACGCCGTGGACCAGCCGGGCATCGCGCTGGACATCTCCAAGCACGCCGCCCGCCTCGCCGCGCGGGCCCATCCGCGGATCGGCGCGGTGGTCGCCGACGCCTGGGCCGGGCTGCCGGTGCGGGGCCGGGCGGCCTCGGTGGTGCTCAACGTCTTCGCACCGCGCAATCCGCGGGAGATGCGGCGCGTGCTGCACCCCGGCGGCCGGGCGGTCGTCGTGGTGCCCGAGCCGGACCATCTCAGGGAGCTGATCGAGGAGTACGGCCTGATGGCGGTCGACGACCGCAAGCCGGAGCGGTTGCGCGAGCAGTTCGCGGACCGGTTCACGGTCGAGTCCGAGCACACCTGTCGGGCCACGCTCGCTTTGTCGGCGACTGAGGTTGCGCAAGTCGTCGGGATGGGGCCGAACGCCTGGCACGAGCGCGCAGGAGAGGTCCGATCGGGCGGCGCGGTGACGGTCGCCGTCCGTGCCTACGTTCTGTCTCCGATATGAGCGTGCCACTATGTGCGGCATGCAGATCGCGATGACGAATGCCATTTCGGCCGGGACCGTCCACTACCCCGCTGGCGACGGCGCTGATATCGAGGCCTACCTGGCGGTTCCGCAGGACGAGGCGCCGCGCGGCGGCATCGTGCTGATCCACCACCTGCCCGGCTACGACGAGGCGACGCGCGAGTACGCGCGGACGTTCGCCGTGCACGGGTACAACGCGGTGGTGCCGAACCTGTACAGCCGCGAGGGCGGGCCGGGCGTGTCGTACGAGGACGCGGCGGCCGCGGTGCGCGCCGGCGGTGGCGTGTCGGACGAGCGGCTGATCGCCGATGTCGGCACGGCCGCGGAGTACCTGCGTGCGCTGCCTTCGGCGAACGGCAAGATCGGCGTCATCGGACACTGCTCGGGCGGGCGGCAGGCGCTGCTCGCGGCGTGCGGGCTGGAGCTGCAGGCGGCGGTCGACAACTACGGGGCGTTCGTGATGGTGGACAGCCCGGAGTCGACGGGGCTGCGGGCGACGTCGCTGGAGGGGCGGCTGGCCGAGCTGTCGTGCCCGTTGCTCGGGAACTTCGGTGCGGACGACGGGTATCCGTCACCGGAGGAGACGGCGCGGTTGGAGGCGGCGTTGGACAAGCTGGGGAAGACGTACGACTTCAAGACGTACGAGGGTGCCGGGCACGCCTTCTTCAACGTGAACCGGGTGTCGTACCGGCCGGAGGCGGCCATGGACGCCTGGGAGCGGATCTTCGAGTTCTACGGGGAGCACTTGTCCTGACGGCGGTTTGTCCGCGGATGCTTCTCAGACCCCTTCGAACAGCGCGCTGACCGACTCGCCGTTGTGGATCCGTCGCATCGCCTCGGCCAGTGCCGGGGCGATGGACAGGACGGTGAGCTTGTCCGACTCTTCTGTCGCGGGGATCGGCACCGTGTTGGTGCACACGATCTCCTCGACGTCGGGCTGGTCGGAGAGCCGCTTGAGGGCGCCGGAGGCGAACAGGCCGTGGGTGCAGGCCACGCGGACGCTCCGAGCGCCGAGGTCGCGCAGGCGGTCCAGGAGCTCCATGACGGTGCTGCCCTTGGCGATCTCGTCGTCGAGGACGATGACGTCGCGGCCGGTCACGTCGCCGATGACGGAGCTGATGGCGACGGTGTCGCCGGCGAAGCGCTGCTTGGCGCCGGCCGCGACCGGCACGCCGAGCAGGCGCGCGAAGGCCGCGGCCTCCTTGGCGTTGCCCAGGTCGGGGGAGACGACGGTGGTGTTGGACAGGTCGTAGTCGCGGAAGTGCTTGGCCAGTTCGCGCAGCGCGTTGAGATGGTCGACCGGGACCGAGAAGAAGCCGTGGACCTGCGGGGAGTGCAGCGTCATCGCCAGCACCCGGTCGGCGCCGGCGGCCACCATGAGGTCGGCGACCAGGCGTCCGCCTATCGAGATGCGCGGGGCGTCCTTCTTGTCGCTGCGGGCGTACGAGTAGTGCGGCACCACGGCGGTGATCCTCGCCGCCGAGGCGCCGCGGGCCGCGTCGCACATGAGCAGGAGCTCGACCAGATGCTCCTGGACCGGCGCGACCAGGGGCTGCACCAGGAACACGTCGCGCTCGCGGCAGTTGGCCTGGAGCTGCACCTCCAGGCAGTCGTTGGCGAAGCGGATGGTGCGCACCGGGTTCAGTGAGGTCTCCAGGTGCGCACAGATCTCCGCGGCCAGGGTCGGATGGGCGCTTCCGCTGAACACTGCGATGTCGCGCATGTGTGCATGGTAGCGATCTCCCACCCGGGCGGATCAACTGCCCTGCGGACGTCCTTCGGAGGCCCCACCGGCCGGAGGGCGGTTCTGACCTTGCGATCCGGGCTGCTGGGCGCTCTGCTGCACGGATTGCGGAGCGCCCGCGTTTGCCGCCCCGGGCGCGCCGGCCGTGGCCGCCTCCGGAAGGTGGCCTTCCGGCGTCATCGCGTCGACGACCTGCGGCAGCGTCGCCGCCATGGTCTGCGCGGCCTCCTCGTGGCTCATCCCAAGAGTGTTGGCGACCTGCGAGATCTGCTCCTGCCCCAGGGCCTGCGTGATCTGCTCCCCGCTGACCGGCTGGTTCGGCTGCTCGGAACTGACCCACGACTTCGCCTGCGACCCGAGCCCGCCACCCTTCAGCTGCTCCATGAGCTTCGACAGGCCGCCCCCGGCGACCAGCCCACCGATCATCGGCGCGAGCTTCTGCAGCATCCCACTACTGAGCAACCCACCGAGCCCGCCGGCACCGCCAGCCGGCGCGGCACCCATAGCCTGCGCGGGCTGCTGCATCTGCCCCTGCTCGCCGCCCTGCCCCTCCTGCGGGGGCGCCTGCTGCTCCTGCTTGCCCATCAGCTGATTCAGCAGCGAATTGATGTCGAAACCTGCCATGACGCGCGCTCCTGACGCTCGGGCCGCGCCCGCCCGGCGGCCACGCACCGCCGCGCCCCACGACCCAGCCTCGGGCAGGGCGGGTGCCCGCGCCAGTCGGGAGGGGCGGGGACTGGCGCACTGGCGGGCTCGCGTGGGGCCGGGTGGGCGGTGGCCAGGCCTGGGTGCAGGTCGCCGGCGTAGCGGCTGGTCGGCGGCGCGGCGCGGATCCGGGTCGCAGCTCTGGCCGGCTGGCCGGTCGCGGCGGGCCGGGGCCGCAGGTCATCGGGATGGCGGCCAGTTGGCGGGGCGGCGCGCGTTCCCATGTGTGACCGGCTGGCGGCCGAGTCCGATCGGCGCCAGTGTGAGCTGGTCTTTGGCGCTGCGAGGGTGCTGCAGCCGCCTGGTCCGGTACGCGAGCCAGCGCGCCACCTACCCCCGCCGCCCCGCCCGGTCGGCATCCTTCACCAGCTCGGCGGCCTTCTCCCCGATCACCATCGACGGCGCGTTCGTGTGACCCCGGATGATCGCCGGCATCACCGAGGCGTCCGCCACCCGCAGTCCCTCGATTCCGCGCACGCGCAGCTCCGGGTCGACGACCGAGCCCGCGTCGCTGCCCATGCGGCAGGTGCCGACCGGGTGGTACAGGGTTTGGGCGTAGCGGCGGATCGAGGCCTCGTACAGGTCCGGGCCGGACAGGCCGGGGAGGAGCATGTAGCCGTCGTTGAAGGGCGCCAGCTGGGGTGCCGCCGCGATCTTCTCGCAGAGGGCCATGCCGCGGGTCAGTGTCGCGTAGTCCAGGCCGTCGGCGTCGGTCAGGTAGGCCGGGTCGATTCTCGGCGCCGCCGTGGGGTCGAGGGTGGACAGGGTGATGGTGCCGTGGGAGCGCGGTTTCTGCAGGACCGCGCTGATCGTGTACCCGTGCTCCTTCGGGCGGGTCAGGCCCTCGTCGAGGAACGCCACCGGGGCGAACAGCACCTCGATGTCCGGCTGGTCCAGCCCGTCCTCGCTCTTCGTGAACAGGTACGCCTCGCCCACGTTCGACGTCAGCGGCCCCTCGTGACGCGCCAGGTAGCGCGCGAAGCCGGCCGGGGTGCGGCCGCTGATCAGCGACTTGGTGTTCTTCGTCTTCACCACGATGCCCGCGGCCAGGTGGTCCCGAAGGTTGCGGCCGACCTCCGGGAGGTCGGCCACCAGCTTCACGCCGCGCTGCTGCAGGTGCTCCGCCGGCCCGACGCCGGAGAGCATCAGCAGCTGCGGCGTGTTCACCGTGCCGCCGCAAAGGATCACCTCGCGGCGCGCCGCCACCGAGCCGACCCGTCGGCCGTCCAGGTAGCGCACGCCAGTCGCGCGGCGGTCGTGGAACAGCACCCGCGTCGCCAGCGCGCCCGTGTAGACGACCAGGTTCGGGCGTGGGCGCGCGGGCTTGAGATACGCGTCAGCCGCCGACCACCGGCGACCCGCGTGCTGCGTCACCGCCGTCTGGACGCCCGGCATCCCCAGCGCCGCGCACGCCTCGAGAAAACGCCCCGTCAACGGATGCGGCGAACGTTGCCGCTCCACCCGCACCGGCCCGGTCTTGCCGTGCGCGGCGCCGTCCGGCGCGGCCGTGAAGGCCTCGACCCGCCGAAGGACGGCCCCGATCGCGTCCGGCCCCCACTCGGGTCCGGCCGCTGCGGCCCACTCCTCGTAGTCCGCCGCGAAGCCGGTCACCCACATCATCGCGTTGATCGACGACGACCCGCCGAGCATCCGCCCCCGCGGCCAGAAGATCTGCCGCCCGCCGAGCTTCGGCTGGTTCACCGTCCGGTACGCCCAGTCCAGCTTGCTCTCGAACAGCTCCGAGAAAGCCGCCGGAATGTGAATCAGCGGGTTGCGATCAGCGGGCCCGGCCTCCAACAACGCCACCCGACACCCGGGGTCCTCCGACAGCCGCGCGGCGACCGCGGATCCGGCCGAGCCGGCTCCCACCACCACGTAGTCGTAGACACTGCCAGTATCGATTCGTGCGTCGTCGGTGGCCATGTCTATGACGTTAGACCTGCGACGACTCCGTGAGTAGTCCCGCACGCCCCACGCGCACGCCCGCCGGGAGCATGCCCTCCGGCACGCTCTCCAACGCCGTGAGAATGGCTTGCGCCAGGTCGTAAGCCGCCTGCGCGGTCAGCTCCACCGCGATCCGCGCCGACGGTCCGCGCTCGGGATTGCGCAGGTCGATGTTCAGCGTGTGCTCGTCCATGGCGTGCACCGGATGGTCGTAGTACACGCTCGCCTCGGTGACGCGGATCCACCCGGGAGTCCCCTTGGCGCTGCCCGCAACCGCCAGCTTGAACGTCTGATAGGTACACATCGGAGCCGGATCCTCGCAATCGGTAGTACGCACACCAGTTGTAGACATACGATGACGCTCTGCATTCGCCTGCCGAGCGGAGGGGATCCCCGTGTTCCGTCATGCGATACGCCAGAAGTGCCCTGGCGACCGATTATCCAGCCTAGCCAGCATCGAAGAGCTTTCCGAAGAGGCCGACCGCTTCCTGCACCAGTGCTACACCGAACTGGACCGCACCGCCGAACTCCCCGCCCGCCGCCGCGCCGTGGCCGCCGCGATCCGCGCCGAGGCGACGTACGACCACACCTTCGCCGAACTCGAATACGGCGCCCGAGTGGCGTGGCGCAACTCCTCCCGCTGCATCGGCCGCCTCTACTGGCAGTCCCTCAGGCTGCGCGACCGGCGTGCGGCCGACAGGCCCCTGCGAATCGCCGAGGAGTGCGTGGGCCACCTGCGCGAAGCCACGAACGACGGCCGCATCCGGCCCACCATCACGGTTTTCGCGCCGGACCGCCCGGACCGCCCCGGCCCGCGCATCCGCAACGAACAGCTCATCCGCTACGCCGGGTACCGCGTCGACGACGGCGTCCCGCCGGCGGACGGCACGACGCTGCCGCCGGCGCGCGCACGGCCCGGCACGCAGCCCGGTACGCAACTCGGCACGCAACCCGGTACACAACCCGGCACACGGCCCAGCACCCTCGGGGACCCGCGCAACATCGCTCTGACCGACAGCGTCCGAGCCCTCGGCTGGTACGGCCACGGCACCGCCTTCGACATCCTCCCGCTGGTCATCGAAGCCGAGGGCTACCGTCCCTATGTCCACGTACTCCCGCAGGACTGCGTCCTCGAAGTCCCGCTCTCCCACCCCCGCCACCCCTGGTTCGCCGATCTCGGCATCCGCTGGCACGCCCTGCCCGTGATCAGCGACATGTGCCTGGAAGTCGGCGGCCTGCACTACTCCTGCGCGCCGTTCAACGGCTGGTACATGGGCACCGAGATCGGCTCCCGCAACCTCGCCGACGCCGACCGCTACGACCTGCTCCCGACCGTCGCGGCCAACCTCGGCCTGGACACCACGTCCGACCGCACGCTCTGGCGCGACCGGGCCCTGGTCGAGCTGAACGTCGCCGTACTCCACTCCTACGAACAAGCCGGTGTCACGATGGCCGACCACCACACCGAGGCACACCGGTTCCTGAAACACGTGGCCAAGGAGGAACACGCCGGACGGGTCTGCCCGGCGGAGTGGTCGTGGATCGTGCCACCCTTGTCCGGCGGAGCCACGGCGGTGTTCCACCGGTACTACGACGAGGCGGACGTCCGGCCGAACTTCGTCCGGCACAGCACCTGAGAGAACCGGGCAACCCCGCCCCAGCCCCGCCGCGTTAGCAGGGATGGCGCCCGCCCGGGCGCCCACAACGACGGGGGGCGAAGGTGCGAGAACCGGACGGTTTCCGGGAGTTCCTCGCGGCGCGCCAGTCAACTCTCCTGCGCGCCGCGTGGCTCCTGACCGGAGACGCGCATCTGGCCGAGGACCTGCTGCAGACGGCCCTGGTCAAGGTGCTGCCGCGGTGGGAGCGGCTGGCCCGGGACGGCGCGGTCGAGGCCTACCTGCGCAAGACCATGGTCACCACCGCCACGTCGTGGTGGCGCCGGAAGTGGCACGGCGAGGTGCCCTCGGGCCACCTGCCCGGGATGACGGCGGGGCGCGCGTCGTCGTGGGAGCCGGCGAACGGGGTCCTGACGTCCGACGGGGGATACGAGGCCGTGGACGACCGCTCCGAGCTCGCCGCCGCGCTCCGCTCCCTGCCCCCGCGGCAACGCGCCGTCGTCATGCTGCGCTACTACCTCGACATGTCCGAGGCCGAGACCGCGGCGATGCTGGGCTGCAGCAACGGCACCGTGAAGAGTCAGAGCTCGAAGGCACTCGCCACCCTGCGCACCCGGATGTCCCGAACCCAGCGAGCCCAGGAGGTCTCGGTATGACTTCTGAGAACGACTTCGAGGACGAGCGCGACCTGGCCGAAGACGACGAGCACGCCGTGTCCGAGCACGAACTGGTCCGCAACCTGCTCGCGTCCGCACTGCCCGAATTCCCCACCACCGTGGCGCTCGGCGACCGCGCGCTGGCCAGTGCGGCACGCCGGCGCGCGCGGGCCCGGACGTTCGGCGGTGTCGGGGCGATCGCCGTGGTCGCGGGCTGCGTGCTGGCGGTGGCGCCGCTGGCCGGGTGGGGCGGTCACAAGCCCGTCACCGCCGACGTCGGCAACGCCGTCGCCGCGGCCGGGACGTCCTCGACGTCCCCGCCGCCGCTCCCGTCGTCGCCGACCTCGCGCCCCGTGCCACCGCCACCGTCGCAGCCCTCGACGACGCTGGTCGTCCCGCCCTGGACCAACTCGCCGAAGCAGCAGGCCGCCGACCGCGTGGCCAACGTGCTGCAGGACGGCCACGACAACTCCTACATGGGAGTCCTTCTCATCTCCGATAACAACCCGATCCTCGTCTATCGCAAGCCGGGCATCGACCCGACGCTGGAACACGACGCGATCCAGGCCGCGTACCCGTTCACCGTGGTGTTCCGCGACAGCGTCCTGGACGCTTCCGAGCAGTGGTTCCTGGGGCACCGGATGGACCAGGACACGGCCTACTGGAAGAGCCGGGGCGTGACCTTCGGCACCGCGCTGGAGAACGACGGCACGATCACGATCTACACCTCCGACCCCGGCACCGTCGTGCCGCTGCTGGAAGCGCACTACGGCTACGACGGGAAGGTGTTCGTGGGGCGGGAGTGGAACTTCACGGCGGCGTCCTCGCCGAGCAGCTCGGGCGGCTAGCGGCGAGGACGACTGGCGGGCGGCCGGCGGCGCCTACAGCCGCCCACAGCCCTACAGGTACAACCCCGTCCCCGTGTCGTCCCCGCTGGACGCCACCGGCTCGCTCCCATCCCGCGCCGCGATCAGCTCGGCCAGCGTCAGCCCGCCGATCGCGGTCCCGCCGCCGCCCCCGCCGCGCCCCAGGCGCGCCGCGGTGACCCGCGCCGGGTCGGTTCCCTCGCGCTCCAGCCAGGCCAGCGCCTCGGTGCGGGGGAGCGGGCCGACCTCGATCTGCGCCAGGCAGCGCCCCGGCCTTATCACCGCCGGGTGCAGGCTGGCCAGGTTCTCGTTCGTGGTGATCGCGACCAGCACGTCGCGGCCCTGGCCGAGCAGGCCGTCGGTGAGGTTCAGCAGCCGGGACAGGGCCTGGCCGCTGGTGGCCTTGGCCTCGCCGCGGATCAGCTCGTCGCAGTCCTCGAGCAGCAGCAGGCGCCAGCGGCGGCGGTTCTCCTCGTCCTCGCCGTGCCCGTGGTACTCCACGCCCATCGCCACCTCCATGAGGTAGCCGGGGGAGGAGAACAGCGCGTCGGGGTCCAGGACGTAGTCGACCTGGCACCAGTCGCGCCACTCGCGCGCCAGGGTGCGCAGGGCCGTGGTCTTGCCGGTGCCCGGGGCGCCGTGCAGCAGGATCATGCGGCCGGCGGCCTCGGTGCGGCGGACCGCCATCAGCTTGTCCATCGCGGTGGCGGCCGAGGCCGAGTAGTTCTTGCGGACGGCCTCCCACGGCTCGGCCGTGATGGTCCGCACCGTGCGGTAGGGGCCGCGCTGCGGCGCGGCGTACCAGAAGCCGACGGAGACCTTCTCCTCCTCCGGCTCCTCCTCGGCCGCCACGCCGTCGGTGGCCTGGTCGAGGATCTTGGTGGCCAGCTCCGGGGTCTCGGCGACCACCGTGACCTCGCCGCCGCCGCTGGACCAGCGCACCGAGCGCGCGGTCCAGCCGGGGCCGGCGGTCAGGCAGGACTCGCGCTTGTCCTCCACCACCGAGCGCAGGACCTCGCCCTCGGCCGGGACCAGCGTCGCGTCCTCGCGCAGCGCGTCCAGGCGGGCGTGCCGGGCGTGCGGCTGGACGCCGGTGGTGAACGGCGTGAGCAGCAGCGCGTCCACGACGTCGTAGGGGGTGTCGGAGTCGTCGATCGTCACCCGGAAGGGCAGCCGGTCCCCGGGGTCGTGCGCCGGGCGCTTGTCGGTCGCCGGGTGCTTGTCCTGGGTCGGTGTCTCCTTCGCCGGTGTCTCCTTGCCCGGAGTCTCCTTGCCCGGTGTCTCCTTGGTCTTGTCGTCGGGGACGGGGGCCGGTCGCGTGGCAGGCCCCTGAGGGCGCTGGCGGGGCAGCGTCATGTCCTCGATGATCCCGCCCCGGGACGTCCGGCCACAACACGTTTGTCGAGGTTCATGCGTGATGGGCGTGCCGCGAGGGTGGTTTTACCCGCACTTTGCCGAGCCGGGGACCGGTCCCGGAGGCGCCGAAGATACGATGACCGACCATGAGCTCGCCCGATCACCACTCACCTTGGGGGACGCCCCAGTCACCGTCCGGCCCCGCCGGCGGCGCGCAGCCGCCGTTCGGGCCGGGACCGGAATCGGCGCAACCGCCGTATCTCGCCCCCCAGTCGTCGTCGCCGCAGGACCCCGGGCAACCTGCGCCGCCGTCGATGATGTCCCCGTACGGGATGCCGCTGTCCGGCGGCCCCGAGGGACCCGGCGGCTACGGTCCCAACGGCTACGGTCCTGGTGACGGCGGTCGCGACGGCCCCGGCCGCAACCGCAGGACCCTGCTCGTCTCGGCCCTGGCCGTGGTGGCCGTGGTCGGCATCGGCGGCACGGTGGCCTACCTGAGCCGCGACACCTCGAAGCACGACAAGACCTCCCTGGCCGGCGCCGGGGCCTCGGTGACCGGCAGCTCCAGCGGCGGCGGCGACGGCTCGGCGGTCGTCGCCAACGGCGGCGGCAAGCCCGACGGCGACAGCATGGCCGCGGGCCCGTCGAGCAACGGCGCGCAGGGCGCGAATCTTCAAGGCTCCCCGACCTCCTCGTCCGCGGCCTCCGGCGCCACGACCGGCGGCCAGCCGGGCCAGAACTCCACCTCCAGCTCCAGCGGCGGTACCACCACGACCCCCGGCGGGCACCCGACCACCTCCCACCCGGGCAGCCCCGCGACCTCGACGCACGGAGCCCCGGCGCCGTCGAACCCGGCGCCCAGCACGCCCAAGTCGAGCGCTCCGGCCCCGACGGCCGCGCCGCCGAAGCCGAGCACCGCGGCCGCGCCGTCCAGCGACTGCACGTACCTGGACCTGCCAGCCTCGCAGATGCCCACCATCAAGGAGGGCTCGGGCAACGTCAACGCGGTCAAGGAACTCCAGTGCCTGCTCAAGAAGTCCGAGCTGGGCATCAAGCCGCTGGTGATCGACGGTTCGTGGGGCGCGGACACGCAGTCGGCGATGACCGCGTTCCAGGGCTGCAACAACTCCCCGACCGTGCACTCGCCCGGCGGCAACCCGCCCTACCCGAAGCTGGCCGTGGACGGCGTCGCCGGTCCGCAGACGTGGGCGGACCTGTACTTCTGGGACAACCAGTACTTCAACGGGACCGCGTACTACTGCAACGGCACGCGCTGAGCGTCCGCGACGGCGCTCGCTGATCGTCCGCGACGGCGCGCGCTGATCGGTGGGGAAGCCTCGTGGCGATGGGGAAACCGTTGTGCCGCGCGGGTGACGGCATCCGCGCCGCGATGGTAGGCATGACCCCGTGGGTGTGCCTCTGCTGATCTTCATAGGTTTCCTGGCGGTCATCATGGCTGCCGGGATCGCCGCCAACGTCCGGCGCCGGCGCGCGCTGGTCGCGATGGCCGCCGTCAAGCGCTGGGATCTGGCGACGAACGACCGGCAGCTGCCGGGCACGTTCGGCGGCCGGCCGTTCGCCTCCGGGCACGGCCGCGTCGCGCGGATCGTCTTGCGCGGCCGGCACGACGGCCGCTCGATCCTCGTGATCGACTACGAATACAAGACCCCGGGCAGCGACGGCGACGACACCCACCACTACTGGGCGGCCTGCGTCGACGACCTGCCCGCGCCGTTGCCCGCGCTGGAAGTCGTGGCGCGCGCGTCGCGGGAGAACAAGCAGATCGGTCCCGGCGTCCTGGCCGGCGCGCCGGAGTTCGTCCGCGGCGATCCCGCCTTCGACCAGCGCTACCAGGTCACCACGACGAGTCATCAGCTGGCCGCCGACATCCTGGACCCGAAGGTGCTGCGGCTGATCGCCTCCTGGCCGGACTTCTCCTGGCGGATCGAGGGAACCAGGTTGCTGACCTGGGGCAAGGGCAACGTGAAGCCGCACTGGGTGGAGACCTGTCTCAACATGTTGGTGGCGCTCGCCGAGGCCCTTCCGGAGGAGGTGTGGCGCACGGCTCGCGGGTGATCCGTCCGCGGGCGCGCCGTTCGACCCGTCTGTCATGGGATGATCAGGTGTCATGACGGCTCAACACCTCCTTTTCCTGCTGGGCGTCCCGTTCTTCTCCGTCGTGGTGTCCGCGCTCGCCCGGCGTTTCGACCTCAGCGGTCCGCTCGTGCTGGTCGTCGTCGGACTGCTGGTGTCGATCGCCCCGTTCATCCCGGACTACGACCTCGAGCCCGAGTTCGTGCTGATGATCCTGCTGCCCCCGCTGCTGTACCAGGCGGCGGTGGAGACGTCGGTGCCGTCGCTGCGCGAGAACTGGTCGGCGGTGCTGATCCTGTCGGTGGCGATGGTGCTGGTCACCACACTGCTCACCGGGTTCGCAATGCACTGGCTGATCCCGGGGATGCCGCTGCCGGTGGCGTTCGTGCTGGGGGCGGTGCTCGGGCCACCCGATACCGTCGCGGCGATCTCCATTGCGAAACGCTTGGGACTGCCGCGCCGGACCGTCGACGTGCTGGTCGGCGAGGGGCTGTTCAACGACGCCACCGCGCTGACCGCGTTCCGCATCGCGCTGGCCGCCGCGGTGGGGGAGACCGTCACGGTCTTCGACGCGGTCGGGCGCTTCGTGCTCTCCGCCGCCGGGGGCATCGTGATCGGCGCGGTGGTGGCGATGGTGTGGGACCCGATCCGCTTCCGGATGCGGGATCCGCGCGCCGAGAGCGCGATCTCGCTGATATTGCCGTTCGTCGTCTACATCACGGCCGAGGCGGTGCACGTCTCGGGCGTCATGGGCGTCGTCATCCTCGGTCTGTACCTCGGACATCGCCGGGTCCGCGCGGGATACGCGACACGGATGTTGGACACCGCGCTGTGGGACGTGATCGTCGAGATCCTGGAAGCCACGGTCTTCGCCCTGATCGGCCTCCAGCTGATCCCGATCCTGCGCGACGTGGACAACTGGGGGGCCTGGCAGCTGATCGGCTATGGCATGGCGGCCTTCACGATCGTGGTGCTGGCACGGTTCGGCGGGGTCTACACGTTCGGCTACATCGGCGGCTTCCTGGTCCGGCACCTGCGCCGCAACGCGCCACTCGCGCCTCCACCACCCCAGACCCGCACGCCGAGGATCCTGTTCGTGGTCGGCTGGGCCGGCATGCGCGGCGTGGTCTCACTGGCCGCGGCGGCCGCGATCCCGTTGACCGACAACCACGGCGGACCGCTTCCGGACCGCGAACTGGTCCAGTTCCTGACGCTGTTCGTGGTGCTGGCAACGCTCATCGTCCAAGGCCTGACCCTGCCACCGCTGATCCGCCGCCTCGGCGTCGAGGCCACGGACGAGGTGAAGGAGGACGCGTTCGCCTACTGCAGCGCAATGGGAACGGCGGCCACCGCCGGCCTGGCGCGCCTGGACGAGCTGGAGGCCACACTCCCCGACCCGGCCGTGGACCGCATGCGCGACCAGGCCCGATGGCGCGGCGACAAGGCGAAGAAGTACGCGATGCAGGTCGCTTCCGGCGGCCCAAGCGCGAGCGCGGCGGCGGTCGAGGACGCGCGACGGTCGATGCTGGACGCCGAGCGCGCAGCCATCGAGCACCTGCGGGACCTGCGGGAGATCAACGACGACGTGTACCGGCGGGTGCTGCACCAGCTGGACCTCGAAGAGGCGTACATGGAGCGGCGGTAGGTTCGGCAGCCGGAGCCGAGTCCGCAACCGAGTCCGAAGCCGAGCCCGGGGCCGAGTCCAAAGCCGAGCCCGCAACCGAGCCCGAAGCCGAAGCCGAGCCCGGGGCCGAGTCCAAAGCCGAACCGAGCCCGGGGCCGAGCCCAAGGCCGAGCCGAGCCCGCAACCGAGCTCAAAGCCGAGCCCGAAGCCGAGCCCGAAGCTGAGCCCGAAGCCGAAGCCGAGCCCGGGGCCAAGCCCAAAGCCGAGCCCGAAGCCGAAGTCCGGAGCCGAAGTCCGGAGCCGAAGCCGAAGTCCGAAGTCCGGAGCCGGACCCGAAGCCCGAGCCGGAGCCGAAGCGCTGCGCCAACCGAGTGACCCGCGGGAACAACACGCCCATGTTTTTTCGTAGCTCTGAAAAGGAGTCGTCGGGGAGCGCGGGAAGTCGCGGGCTGCAACCACAAGGCGCCGGGCGATCGCTTCGCCCAGCGCCTTGCTGTCTGTCTTTCGGGAGTCTCCGGGTCTGGGGGAAAGTCAGTGCCCGAGCATCATCGAGACCAGCTTGACCGCCACCAGCACCGTCGCCACCGCGAGGTAGGCCCGCAGCACGGTCAGCCCGACCCGGGTGCCGGCCGAGAACCGGACCTGGCCGAGCTGGTCCAGCGGCGGCGTCCGCCACTCGTCCCGGCCCGAGCGGTCGATGAACTCGGCGACGTAGTCCGGGGCCCGCCGTGCCCGCAGGGCCTTGACAGCCATCCAAGCGCCGAAGCCCAGCGTGACGACCCCGCATCCGCCGAGGATCGCCTCGATCTGCCCGGCGGTGATGTTCTGGTCCAGCACCGAGCCGGTCAGCACCAGGGACAGCGCCACCAGGACCGCGATCACCGTGCCGGTGAAGACCGTGGTCTTGCGGTTGTTGACCCAGGGTCCGAGGACTTCCTTGTCGACGCACAGCAGCAGCAGGTACACCGACGCCGAGGGCAGCAGTACGCCGGCCAGGGCCTGCACGCCGACGGTCAGCACGCCCTGCACGTGGTCGCTGGCCACCAGCACGATCACCGCGGCGAAGGCGATGATCCCGGCGTAGACCGCGTAGAAGCCCTTGGCCTGCTTCACGCCGCGGTGCAGTGAGTGGTTGATCTTCAGGCAGTCGCCCATCGCGTAGGCGGTGGACAGGGAGACTGCGAAGGCGCCGATGATCGAGGCGTCCAGCAGCGCCACGGCGAACATGTCGCCGAGGACCCGGCCGCCGTAGACCGTGAGGCCGCGGGCCACGTCGGTGGCGTCGGTGAACGAGCCGGCCAGGTGCGCCGCCGCCACCGCGCCCAGGCCGATGGTGGCCGCCGCGCCGACCACGACCACGACGATGCCGAGGCCCAGGTCGGCCTTCTCGTACTTCATGAAGCGGGGGGTGATGCGCTTGTCGATGACGTAGCTCTGCTGGAAGAACAGCTGCCAGGGTGCGACGGTGGTGCCGACGATGCCGATCACCACCAGCATCACGGTGGCCATCTGGCCCGAGCCGCCGGGGAGCACCGGGGTGATGAAGCCGTGCGTCATCGCGCCCGCGCTCGGGTGCGCCATGATCGAGATCGGGATCAGCAGCAGCGAGCCCACGCACAGGGTCAGCGCGATCCGCTCGAAGCGCTGGAACGAGCCGCTCATCGCGGCCGCCACGATGATCAGCGCCGCCATGACGACGGAGGGTACCTTCGGCAGCCCGAGGTAGCTGGTCGCCAGCGTGATGCCGATGAACTCGGTGACCAGTGTCAGGGCGTTGAGGATGAACAGGTCGATGACGCTGAACGCGCCCCAGAACTTGCCGAAGCGCTCGAAGATCAGGCGCGCGTGGCCGACGCCGGTGACGGCGCCGAGGCGCAGCACCATCTCCTGGTTCACGTACAGGACCGGGACCAGCAGCAACAGCGTCCACAGCAGCTTGGTGCCGAAGTCGTGGCCGGCCTGGCCGTAGGTGGCGAAGGCGCCGGCGTCGTTGTCGCCGACCATCACGATCAGCCCGGGGCCGACGATCGCCAGCAGGGTCTTGAGCTTGGCCGACAGGCCCGGACGGGTGTCGTGGTCGCCGAGCTTGATGGTGCCGAACGCACCCTTGATGTCGCCGACGTGCGCGTCGTCTAGGACTGCGCCGTGGCGGTGCGTGTCGCGGGCTTCGCTGTTCAGTGTGGCCGTGGTCATGGAACACCCCCTGCTGCCGAGTAGGAGCGGCTGGTCGGGAGGCACGCGTCCACCCCGCCGGCAGCGGTGGGGCCGGAGCCCCGGTGCGGCCGGGTGGTGGCAGGGAACTGATGCGGTTAACGCGCGCCGAGGGAAGGGCGGTGGGCTGGGTCGTGCGCGATGCGGGGCCGATCGTGGCCCGACCTACTACCAGGTTTCATCGCTACCACCTCCCTGCCCGCCGCGGCGCCGCGGCGCCTGTGTCTCGCGCGGTTCCGCCCGAAGCGGGCGGACCGGTCCTACTCGACACCTCGGGAGGTCAGCCCGGGAGGGTCCCGATCGCCCCGCCGAATCACGGCAAGGCCAACACGAGTCCCGGCCACCTCTCTCGTCAGAGCTTCGGCACTTCACGGCGTAGCGTCAGCTGCGCAGCCACTTGGGATCACCCCTTAATCCGAGGAGATCTGTCCTGATCCGGAGGGTCTCTCGACCGATGGGATCAGTGGCCTTTGTCCGTGAAGACGCCTCACCGAACGAGGTGTCCTAACGGAAACAAAGCATCCTCTAGCGCTGTGGGACTGTCAACTCACCTCGTCACAGGTGGGTAACGATATGGATACGGCGGCAACCGGAACGAGGGGTCGAAACGTTTGCGGGTATCAGGGTGTGGTCTGTTGTGGCCTGGCACGATCGCGGTCGATGTCAGGGCCGCCGGAGTCGTCCGGGGATTATTACAAACAGCGGGACTGCCGCTGGATCGGTGACATCGGATACCGCGCATAGCATGCAAGGGTGTTTAGCGAGCCGATGACGACAGCACGTCTGGTGCTGAAACCCTTAACGGAATCCGACGCTGAGGAGATGGTCGGGGTGCTCGGCGCCCCGGAGCTCTATACGTTCATCGGCGGAGAGCCGCCAACCTTGGAAGCTCTGCAGGCGCGTTACGCGCGCTTGGCCATAGGGCGTTCTCCGGACGGTTCGCAGGAGTGGGTGAACTGGATCGCGCGCCGCGCCGAGGACGGCGTGGCGGTCGGCACCGTGCAGGCGACGGTGGCCGACGGCGGCCGGCACGCGGACGTGGCCTGGGTCGTGGGCGCGGCGTGGCAGGGCCGCGGGTACGCGGTCGAGGCGGCGTCGGCGCTGGTGGCGTGGCTGCGGGAGCGCGGCGTGGCGGAGATCGGCGCGAACATCCATCCTGGGCACACGGCCTCGGCCCGGGTGGCCGAGCGGATCGGCCTGGCGCCGACCGGCGAGCTGGACGACGAGGGCGAGCAGCGCTGGCGCGCGCAGGGTGCGCCGGGGCAGACGGTGGACGAGGATCCCGAACGGACGGAGAAGACCCGGTGATCGAGCTGAAGACGCCGCAGGAGATCGAGAAGATGGCGGTCACCGGCCGGTTCGTGGGCGAGACGCTGGCCGAACTCGCCGAGCTGGCCCGCCCCGGCGTGAACCTGATGGACCTGGAGCAGCGCGCGCGGCGCCGGATCAAGGAGCGCGGCGCGGTGTCGTGCTACTGGGACTACGCGCCCTCGTTCGGGCGCGGGCCGTTCCGCAATGTCATCTGCCTGTCGGTGAACGACGCGGTCCTGCACGGTCTGCCGCACAAGTACACGCTGCGCGACAGCGACGTGCTGACCCTGGACTTCGCGGTCTCGATCGACGGCTGGGTCGCGGACTCGGCCCGCACGGTGATCGTCGGCACGCCGCGCCCGGAGGACGTCCGCCTGGTGGAGTCGACCGGCGTCGCGCTGGAGGCGGGCATCGCCGCCGCGCTCCCGGGCGCCAAGCTGGGTGACGTCTCGGCGGCGATCCAGGCGGTCGCGACGGAGTACGGGTACCCGGTCAACATGCAGTTCGGCGGTCACGGCCTCGGGCACACGATGCACGAGGACCCGCACGTCGCGAACGCCGGCCGCCCGGGCCGCGGGCTGGTGCTGCGGCCGGGGCTGACGCTGGCGCTGGAGCCGTGGTGGTCGGCGACGTCGAACGAGATCTTCACGGACCCGGACGGCTGGACCCTGCGGTTCCAGGACGGGTCGCGCGGGTCGCATTCGGAGCACACGATCGCGATTACCGAGGATGGGGCTCGGGTGCTTACCCGGGTGGATTGATTTTTTGTTTTTGTGGTTTTTTCTGGTCGGTGCCGGCTTTGTCGGCGCCGATTTTCTTTTGTTTTTCAGCTCACCAGGTCGGGTGCGAAGTAGTCGCGCAACTGCGCGATCTTGTCGTCGCGGATGCGGAAGATCTGCACGAGGGAGACGACCGTGTCCGCCTCATTTGTTTCTTCGTCGGCGTCGAAGGCCGTGTCGATCTCGACGATGAACACGTCGGGATCCGCGGTGGTGTGCAGGACGAATCCGGACTTCTCGAAATTGGGGGAGCGGCCGTCTTTCGGCAGTTGCTCGTAGTAGGCCGCCATTCCGCTGCGGATCTGCTCGCGACCTTCCAGCCTCCTGGGGAACGTGGCGCCGGCGGGCACGAGCGGGGCCTCGTAGACGCCGTCCTCCGTGAAGTTCTCGGCGAGGGCGTCGGGGTTCCGGGTCATGGTGCCGGCGTAGATGTAGCTCTGGAAGATCTGCTGCGGCGTTCGGGACATGGGCCCATCATCACAGCGGGACGTGCGGCGTTCCCGATGATTTCGCCGTCTCCTTGTTGACACCGCCGCCATCCCGGCGGGACCATGGAACCGAACGTTCGGTCGGTTGAGAGGTGGATGCCGTGACGGAGCCGCTGGACACGTCGGCGCTGCAGGAGCGCTTCGACGGGCTGATCGCCGCCGACGAGCGGATCGAGCCGCGGGACTGGATGCCGGAGGCGTACCGCAAGACGCTCGTGCGCCAGATCGCGCAGCACGCGCACTCCGAGATCATCGGGATGCAGCCGGAGGGCAACTGGATCACGCGCGCCCCCTCGCTGCGGCGCAAGGCGATCCTGCTGGCGAAGGTGCAGGACGAGGCCGGGCACGGGCTCTACCTCTACGCGGCCGCCGAGACGCTCGGCGTGGACCGCGCCGACCTGCTCGACGCGCTGCACAACGGGCGTCAGAAGTACTCCTCGATCTTCAACTACCCCACGCTGACCTGGGCCGACATCGGCGCCGTCGGCTGGCTGGTGGACGGCGCGGCGATCATCAACCAGATCCCGCTCCAGCGCTGCTCCTACGGTCCCTACGCGCGGGCCATGGTGCGCATCTGCAAGGAGGAGTCCTTCCACCAGCGGCAGGGCTTCGAGCTGCTCAACGACCTGGCGCACGGCACGCCCGAGCAGCACGCCATGGCGCAGGACGCGCTGGACCGCTGGTGGTGGCCGTCGCTGATGATGTTCGGCCCGCCGGACGCCGAGTCCTCGCACTCCGCGCAGTCCATGGCCTGGCGCATCAAGCGGCACTCCAACGACGACCTGCGGCAGCGCTTCGTCGACATCAGCGTCCCGCAGGCCGAGGCGCTGGGGCTCACCATCCCGGACCCGGACCTGCGGTGGAACGAGGAGCGGGGGCACTACGACTTCGGCGTGATCGACTGGACGGAGTTCCAGGAGATCCTGGCCGGCAACGGGCCGTGCAACCGGCAGCGCGTCGCGGCGCGGGTGCAGGCGCACGAGGACGGCGAGTGGGTTCGGCAGGCGGCTATGGCCTATGCGGCCAAGCACAGTGACAGTGAGAGGGACGTGGCGGCGTGAGTAGCGGTCTGCCTCTGTGGGAGGTCTTCATCCGCGGGCGGCGTGGGCTGTCGCATCAGCACGTCGGGAGCGTGCACGCCTCGGACGCGGAGATGGCGCTGCGCAATGCGCGAGATCTCTATACGCGGCGCGGCGAGGGGGTCTCCATTTGGGTCGCCCCGGCGGCTGCGATCTCCGCTTCCTCGCCGGACGAGAAGGAGCCCTTCTTCGACCCGGCTGCGGACAAGGTCTATCGGCATCCGACGTTCTACCGGGTTCCGGAAGGCGTGAAGAACCTGTGACTACCTCTACAGAGCCCTCTGAGTCCTCTGCGCCGGTTGCGCAGTACGCGCTCCAGTTGGGCGACGACGCGCTGATCCTGTCGCACCGGCTGTCGGAGTGGTGCGCGCATTCTCCGGAGCTGGAGGAGGACGTCGCCCTGGCGAACCTCGCGCTGGACCTCTTGGGACAGGCGCGGACGCTGCTCACGTATGCGGGCTCTCTAGAGGGCGCAGGGCGTTCTGAGGACGACCTGGCGTTCCTGCGCACGGAGCGGGAGTTCCGCAACGTGCTGCTGGTGGAGCAGCCCAACGGCGACTTCGCGGCGACCATCGCGCGGCAGCTGTACTTCGCGACGTACCAGAGCGAGCTGTACGCGGCCCTGTGCGATTCGACGGACCCGGAACTCTCCGCGCTCGCGGCGAAGGCGGTGAAGGAGGTCGCCTACCACCGCGACCACGCCGTGCAGTGGACGCTGCGCCTCGGCGACGGAACCGAGGAGAGTCACCGCCGCATGCAGACCGGACTGGAGCAGCTCTGGCCGTACACGGCGGAACTGTTCTTCGCGGATCCGATCGCCTCCGCGCTGGTGGAATCCGGCGTCGCGGTCGACCCGCGCACGCTGCGGCCCGCGTGGGAGGCCTCGGTCGCCGGCGTGGTCGAAGCCGCGACCCTGACGATGCCGGCCGACGGCTGGCAGCCGCACGGCGGGCGCACCGGACGGCACAGCGAGGGATTCGGGCTGCTGCTGGGCGAGATGCAGGCGCTGCACCGGCAGTACCCCGGGGCTAGCTGGTAGACGCGAGAAGACGACGGAGGTGGCGAAGATGGCGATTGTCGAGCAGCGCATGGCGCTCGACCTGGCGGCGCTGGAAGCCGCCGCATCGGCGGTCCCCGACCCGGAACTCCCGGTGGTGACCCTCGGCGACCTCGGCATCATCCGCGGCGTCTCGCTCGCGGACGACGGCGCGGTCGAGGTGCGCATCACCCCGACGTTCGTGGGCTGCCCGGCCACCGAAGTCATCGCTACCGACGTCCGCACAGCGGTCGCGAACCGCCTCCGCGAGTCCGGTGCCTCCGAGATCGAGGTGCGCACACGCACCGCGATGTCACCCCCCTGGAGCACCGACTGGATCAGCGCCGCCGGCCGCCGCAAGCTCGCCGAGCACGGCATCGCCCCGCCGACCGGCGCGGCACGGCACGCGGGCGGTCCGGTCGCCGTGACGATCGGGCGCGTCGGCGATGGGCGCGCGGTCGAGTCCGGCGGCGCATCTGATCGCGCGTCGGCTGGCAGCAGTCCTGTCTCTCCTTCCCCCGCCCCCCACCCGCCCTTCCAAAATCGCGCAGCCCAGGCCGCAGCTCGAACCGCCGCCGCCGCCCCCGCCTGCCCCCGCTGCGGCAGTGCCGACACGCGCGAGATCAGCGCGTTCGGCAGCACCCCGTGCCAGTCCCTGCGTGCCTGTCGGGCGTGCGGGGAGCCGTTCGGGGCCATTAAGTCCCTGTGATCTAGTCCCCTGTGAGAGCGCTGTGACCTTCCTTCCTGTCGTCGGCCTGGACCGGCTCACTGATGACGCCGTGCGCGTCGTGTTCGAGGTGCCCGCGGGGGAGCGGGACGGGTTCCGCTTCGTGCCGGGGCAGCATGTGACGGTGCGGGTGGAGCTCGGCGGGGTCGAGGCTCGGCGGGCCTATTCGCTGTGTGCCGCACCGTGGGGCGATGGGGCCGCGACGCTGAGCATCGCGGTCAAGGAGCTCGGGCCCGGGGGGTTCGGGGAGATCGCGGCGGGCAAGCTCGGGGTCGGGGACCTCGTGGATGTGCTGCCGCCGGCGGGGCGTTTCGTCTTGCAGGAGGGCCCTGAGCACGTCGGTATCGTCGCCGGGAGCGGGGTGACGCCGGTCTTGGCCATGGCCGAGGTCGCGTTGGCTCGCGGGGATCGCTTCACTCTGATTTACGGCAATCGGACTGCCGCCACTGTCATGTTCCTGGAGGAGCTCGCCGATCTCAAGGATCGCTACGCCGAACGGCTGATGGTGCTGCACGTGCTCTCCCGCGAGCCGCGCGAGGCGGCGCTGCTGACCGGGCGGATCGACGCCGAGCGGCTGCCGGAGCTGCTGGCCGCGGCGTCGCCGGGCCCTGAGGCGCACTACTACCTCTGCGGGCCGATGGCGATGGTCGACACCGCCAAGGAGGTGCTGGCCGAGCGCGGGGTGACGCGCGGGCACGTGCACTTCGAGCTCTTCCACGCCGAGGACGCCCCGCCGCCGGCCGCCTACGCCGAGACCGCCAAGGTGCTGGACGAGGGCGACGTCGACGTGACCGTCACCCTCGGCGGCCGCCGCACCCAGCTGGCCATGTCGAAGGACGACGACTCCGTCCTCGCCGCCCTGCTCAAGGCCCGCCCCGACACGCCCTACTCCTGCACCGGCGGCGTCTGCGGCACCTGCCGCGCGAAGATCGTCCAGGGCGAGGTCGCGATGGCCCACGACTACGCCCTGGAGCCGGAGGAGAAGGCGGAAGGGTTCGTCCTGGCGTGCCAGTCCCGGCCCTTGACGTCGGCGGTGGAACTTGACTTCGACGCATAGGGAATAGCTGCGTAGAGGTACAGCCGCATAGAGGTACGGCAACTCAGAGGTACAGCCGGGCAAAGGAAAGCGGACTCCTAAGAAGCCTGCGAAAGCAGCCACTCGTCCAGCGTCTCCGCAGTCCCCACCTGCCCGGCCACACCGGCGCGCCAACCGCCGTCCTTCCGCCACCCGTTCCGCGAACCCGCCCAGGACCCCACCGCGGACCCGACAGAGGCTGCCCCGGAAACCTCCGGCCTCACAGCATCCAGAGGCTCCTCCACGCCCGTCCCCGGCCCCACCGGGGCCGTCGGAGGCATCGGCACGCCCTGCCCCGCCCCCGGCTGCCACAGCCCGTCCATCCCGCCGTACGCGTCGAACCGGATGCTCGCCAGCGGAATGTTCAACTCTTGCAGCCGCGCGACCGTCGCCCGCACCATCGGCACGGACCCCGACACGTACACGTCGTGCCCGGCCCAGTGCTCGAAGAACTCCCCATGGCGCGCCACCACGTCGGGCAGCATCCCGCGCTCCCCGGGGTACCGCGGGTCGTGCGACACCGCCGAGACCACCGACAGCCAGCGCCGCCGGTACGCCAGCAGTTCGAGCTCTGCCAAGTCGTACAGCTCGTCGTCATGGCGTGCCCCGTAGAACAGCCGCACCTGCCGTGTCGTGTTCCACGTCGCCATGTCCTCGACCATCGCCTTGATCGGCGCCAGTCCCGTGCCCCCGGCGATGCACAGCACGTCCCGCATCGACTGCGAGTTGCACAGCATCGTCCCCGACGGCGGGCCCAGCCGGACGACGTCCCCGACCTTCGTGTGGTTCACCAGCGCCGTCGACACCCACCCGGCGGGGATGGCGCGCACGTGCAAAGTCAGAGTGTTGTCGTGCCGAGGGGCGTTCGCGATCGAATAGTGCCGCCACACCCGCGGCCAACGCTGTGTCTCCAGCGATAAGTACTGCCCTGCGCGGAACGCATAAGGCGCGTCCGGCTCCAGCGTGATGACAGCGATGTCCGGAGTGCGCAGCTCATGCCCGACCACCCGCGCGCTCCACCACGCCGGCGTCAGCTTCGCGTCCTGTTCCGCGGCCTCGATCATCGTCCCGGCGACGAGCTGGTACGCCGCCAGCCAGGCGGTGTCCATGTCCGGGGTCCACGCGGTGCCCGCATAGCGTTTCAACGCTGATATGAGGCACCGCCAGACCACGTCGTAGTGTTCCGGCCGCGCGCCGTACTTGCGGTGGTCGCGGCCCAGGTCCCTGAGATAGTCGGCCAGGCCGTCAGGGTGCTCGGCCTGGCCGACTATGTGCACCAGGGCCTGGAACAGGCGGTCGCGCTGCGCGTCCATCATCGGCGGGAACATGTCCCGCAGCGCCGGGTCCTCGGTGAAGAGCAGCGCGTAGAAGTGCGACAGGACCTGGTCCGCGCAGTCGGCCACCAGTGTGAAGCTCTCCCGGATCAGCGCCGGGACGCGTGCCGGGTCCAGGTCGGTGCTCCCGGCACGTCCGGTACTTCCGCCGCTCCCGGCACCCTCGGAGTTTCCGGTGTTTCCGGTGTTCCCGGCACTCTCGGTACTCGCGGTGCTGCTCGCCGCTGCCTGCCGCACCATATCTCGCGCCCCCAAAGCCTTCCGCCGGCTCCGTGACCCCTACGTCACGGAATGCATACCCAGCGCAAGCGATTACCTTAGGCTCCGGCGGCGTCGCGGAACGTTGAAGTCCGGTGGAAGTCCGGTCTGGTAAGGGAGGGATTGTCCGCTATGGCGCGGGGAAAAGTCCTGGAAGTCCGCCAGGAGTCCGGGGCTCCGCGGTGAGGCCGCGGCGCTAGCGCGAGGGTTCCTGGCGCATCAGGGTCACGCGGCGGCTCAGGATGGCCTCCGCGGTGGCGCGTCCGTCCGGCCAGCGGCGGACGGCGATCCAGTCGTCGGTGAGGGGTCGTCGGAGAGGGTCCGCTGCCATGGAGAGCAGCAGATTGGGGCCGTAGGTGGCTCTGAGCGTGCCGGTGCCGGATTCGGCCGTACATCCGCCTTCACCGGCTTCCGTGACCAACGCCGGTATGAGGTCGGCGCCGGCTGCTTCCTGCAGGACCGCGAAGGCCTTCTCGTGGCCCTCCGTCCAGCCCAGCGCCCGGAGCCGCTGTGAGCCCATCGGAGCTGCGGTTGACACGTATGCTGTCCCAGCTTTCACTGTTCTGTCCGGTTCTTGTCGACCGGGTTCCAGGTCCATCGCCTGTCCCGGTATCTACCGAAATCCCGGAAGATCGCTTCATGGTACGTACGGCTGCGACGCGTTGTCGCAAGGTTTTCTGCCAGCTCAGTCGTCCGTAGGAAACCCTTCCGGACCGGGAGTGTCGACGTCCCTCTGAGCGGCAACCCGCTGGCGCAGTGCCAGCCTCGCAAGCCACAACCGCCGCGAGGGCCACACTTGTTCCACGGCCGCGTTCAGCGCCGCCCCGAGCAGTACGGCCAGCGCCGTCATGTACAGCCAGACGAGGATCGCCACGGCCGCGGCGAGCCCTCCATACAGCGAATTGGTCGGGTCGGTGTCGGCGAAGGTGCTGGAGACCCAGTCCCGCAGCAGCGCCGACCCGCCGATCAGCAACAGCAGCGCCAGCACTGTGCCCGGCAGGTCCTGCGACCACGGGGTCCGCACCGGCACGGCCAGGTGGTACAGGGTGTTGAGGAACGCCGCCAGCACCGTGAGCATCAGCGGCCAGTACACGGCGTGGATCAGCCCGGTGATCGGCGGGAACGCGCTGACCAGCAGGTCCGGCCCGAGCACCAGCAGCGGGAGCGCGACCGAGCCCAGGAGCAGGCCCAGCATGTACATCCCGAACGCCAGCAGGCGGGTGCGCACTATCCCGCGGCGGCCCGACAGGCCGTAGGCGATCGTGATGGTGTCCACGTAAACGTTCATGGCGCGCGATCCGGCCCACAGCGCCAGCACGAACCCTATGGAGATGAACTCGGGGTGCCCGTTGGCGAGCAGGTTCGTCAGCAGCCCGTCGAGCTTCAGGATGCCGGGTTGGGACAGCATCGTGCCGGCGGCGCCGAGGATGTTGTGCTTGATCTGGGCGATCCGCGCGGCGCCGATCCAGCCGTTCAGGTAGCCCAGGGTGCCGGCCAGCCCGATCACCAGGGGCGGCAGCGACAGCAGCGCGAAGAACGCCGCCTCGGCCGCCAGGCCGGTGATGCGGTAGCGCATGCAGATGGAGAAGGTGATCTTAGTGACGCGCCACCAGTTCTGTGCCTGCGCGCGGAAGCGCTCGCGCGGCCCCAGGTGAAGGTGCGGTTCGGCGTGCTCCGGCAGGTCCGGCTGCTCCCGGGGCGCCGGCACGAGGGTGCCGGGGTCGGGGGTGGCGCCGGAGCCGGCGGGCAGGTCGAGCACTGGGCGCATGCGCGGGTCCTCGGGTCCGACTGGGAGGTTCACAAAGGTCAACGGACAATCGGGTCGTTGTTACTAACGGGTAGCGAACACTAGGATCGGGTACTACGTTAACGGCAGCACGACGCAGTACCAGCATCACGCCGAAACGGAGATGACCGGCTCATGCCCGAAGGCACCCTCGTCGGCCCCGCCGACGAGCCCCTGAACCAGGTTCCGCCGCTGGCCGGGTACAACGCCTACACCGCCGACCCGGCGCTCGTCGCGGCCGTGGCGCGGCTGTTCGGCAGCGGTTCGGCGACCGACACCGAGCTGACCGGGCTCGGAGCACTGGCCGGCTCCTTCGAGGCCCGCGAATGGGGACGTCTGGCGGAGGCGAACCACCCGATCCTGCGGACCCACGACCGCTACGGCCGCCGCATCGACGAGGTCGAGTTCCACCCGGCCTGGCACGAGCTGATGACCGTCGCCGTGCGCCACGGCATCGCCGCCGCGCCCTGGCTGGAGGACGCCGGCACCCTGCGGCACACCGCCCGCGCCGCCAAGATGCTGGTCTGGGGCCAGACCGAGGGCGGCCACCTGTGCCCGGTCTCGATGACCTACGCGGCGGTCCCGGCGCTGGCCGCCGACCCGATGCTGGCCGCGGAGTGGACCCCGCGCCTGGCGTCCACGAGCTACGACTTCGGCCTGCGCGACCCCGCCACCAAGGCCGGCTGCCTGGCCGGGATGGGTATGACCGAGAAGCAGGGCGGCTCCGACGTCCGTGCGAACACCACCCGCGCCACCCAGGTCTCCGGCTCCGACCGCGAGTACACGCTGATCGGCCACAAGTGGTTCACCTCCGCGCCGATGTGCGACGTGTTCCTGGTCCTGGCCCAGGCCCCCGGCGGCCTGTCGTGCTTCGTGATCCCGCGCGTGCTCCCGGACGGCACCCGCAACTCCTTCCGCCTGCAGCGCCTGAAGGACAAGCTGGGCAACCGCGCGAACGCCTCCTCAGAGGTCGAATTCCACAACACCCGCGCCTGGCGCCTCGGCGACGAGGGCCGCGGTGTGGCCACCATCATCGAGATGGTCGCCATGACCCGCCTGGACTGCGTCACCGGCTCCGCCTCGCTGATGCGCGCGGCACTCGCCGAGGCGGTGCACCACACGCGGCACCGCATGGCGTTCGGCAAGCTGCTCGCCGACCAGCCGCTGATGCGCAACGTGCTGGCCGACCTCGCGCTGGAGTCCGAGGCGGCGACGCTCACCTCCCTGCACCTCGCGGCGGCCACGGACGCCGGCTCCGACGAGTCGGCGCGGAAGTTCCGCCGCATCGGCCTGGCCGTGGCGAAGTTCTGGGTCACCAAGCGCTGTGCGCCCTTCGCGGCAGAGGCGCTGGAATGCCTCGGTGGGAACGGCTACGTCGAGGAGTCCGGTATGCCGCGGCTCTATAGGGAAGCGCCGCTGAACTCCATCTGGGAAGGCTCTGGGAACGTCAACGCATTGGACGTACTGCGCGCTCTGGGTAGGGAAGACGGAGTGTGGGACGCGTTCTGCACAGAGGTCGGCGCGGCACGCGGGACCGACGCGCGCTTCGACGCGGCGTTCAAGGAGCTCCAGGACGAGCTGTCCTCGGTGGACGAGGCCGGCGCGCGTCGGTTCGTGGAGCGCATGGCGTTGCTTCTGCAGGGCTCTCTGATGCTCCGCTACGCGCCTACGGAGAACGCCGACGCATTCGTCGCCTCCCGGCTTGCCGGCGACTGGGGCCGGAGCTTCGGGACGCTGCCGCGCGGTCTGGAGATCGAGAAGATCGCCGCGCGGGCGCTGGCGGTCTGAAGGCAGACCCGCTCAGCGCGAGACGACCAGATCCGCGTACTGAGGGTTCTTCTCTATGTACGCGGCGACGAACCAACACTGCGGCAACACCTTCAGGCCGTGCTCCCGCGCGTCGTCCAACGCTCGCTCGGCCATCAGTCCGCCGAAGCCGCGGCCTTCGTACTGCGGTTCCACGACGGTGTGCGGCATGACGACCACCCCCTCGTGCACGGAGTACGCCAGGACGCCGACGAGCGCGCCGTTCACGCGCGCTTCGTACCGCTTGCGCTCCTGGTTGTCGACCACCGTGACCTCGTCGTTCACAACCCGCCTCCGGCTCCCTCTACGATCTTCAGTAGTGTTCGCACCAGCGTAACCGGGACGGTTTTTATGCCCAGGAGGCAGAAGTGACAGTGGACGGCGAAGGCCTCCGGATCCACCCCGAGGTGATCGAAGCGCTGGAGTCGGACACCCCGGTGGTGGCGCTGGAGTCGACGATCATCAGCCATGGGCTGCCGCGTCCGGACAACCTGCGGGTGGCCCGCGAGATCGAGCAGACCGTGCGGGACCACGGCGGTGTGCCGGCCACCATCGCGGTGATCGAGGGCAAGCCGTGCGTCGGGTTGTTCGACGAGGAGCTGCGGCTCATCGCGGAGTCCGACGACGTGGTCAAGCTCGGCGTGCGCGACCTCGGTGTCGCCGCGGCCAAGGGCCTGCACGGCGCGACGACCGTCGCGGCGACCGCATCGCTGGCGGCTCAGGCCGATATCGACGTGTTCGCCACCGGCGGCCTCGGCGGCGTGCACCGCCACGCCCGGGACACCTGGGACGAGTCCGCCGACCTGACCGCGCTGTCGCGGATCCCGATGGCGGTGGTGTGCGCCGGGGTGAAGTCGATCCTGGACGTGCCGGCGACGCTGGAGCGCCTGGAGACGCTGAACGTCCCGGTCTTCGGCTACCGGACGACCCAGTTCCCCGGCTTCTACCTCGCCGACTCCGGCCACGCGCTGGAGTGGAGCTTCGACTTCGCCGAGGAGATCGCCGACGCGGTGCTGCAGCACTGGCAGCTGGCGTGGCCGGCGGTGTCCAGCGGCGTGCTGATCGCCAACCCGATCCCGGTCGAGGACCAGCTGGACCCGGTGCTGCACGACCGGATCCTGAACGAGGCCATGGCGGCGGCGGAGAAGGACGGGATCAGCGGCAAGGACGTCACGCCGTTCCTGCTGGAGTTCTTCCACCGGGAGACCGGCGGCGAGTCGCTGCGCGCGAACGTGCTGCTGGTGAAGCGCAACGCCGAGCTCGCCACCCGGATCGCGGCGGAGATCATCGACGCCGCGCCGAACCAATAGCGCAGCCCTGATGCCACCGGAGCCGCCGATGCCGCCTGGGCCGCCGATATCCGCGGCCGGTGCGGCGGGCACGGCGGGCATGGCGGGCGCGGCGGCGCCGATCCTGGTGATCGGCGACCTGATGGTCGACGTCCTGGCGCGGCTGAACGGGCCGCTGGTCGCCGCCTCCGACAGCCCGGGCAGCATCTCGATGCGCGGCGGCGGATCGGCGGCCAACACGGCGTGCTGGCTCGCCGCCACCGGGTCCGAGGCGCTGTTCGTGGGCTGCGTCGGCGACGACCTGCCGGGGCGCGAGGCGGCGGAGGCGCTGCACGCGTGCGGGGTGCGGACGATGCTGAAGGTGGACCCGTCGCGGCCGACCGGCACCGTGGTGGTGCTGGTCGACCCGACCGGCGAGCGCACGATGGTCCCGGACTCCGGCGCGAACAGCGCGCTGACCCCGATGGACCTGCCGAAGGACGAGTTCCTCCCGGGCCGGCACCTGCACCTGTCGGGCTACACGATCCTGAACCCCTCGACCCGGGCGGCCGGCGTCGCGGCCCTGGAGCTCGCGCGCCGTCGGGGGATGACGACCTCGGTGGACGTGGCGTCGGCGGGGCCGCTGGCCGCGGTGGGACCGGACCGCTTCCTGGACTGGATCGGCGACCCCTTCATGCTGATCGCCAACCGCGACGAGGCGGCGGTCCTGACCGGCATCGACGACGACCCGGTGGCGGCGACCCGGGCGCTGACGGAGCTGTGCGACCAGGTGGTGGTGAAGCTCGGCGCGGACGGCGTGGTCCGGCACGACGCGCTGTTCGACCGCACGATCCGGGTCCCGGCGGAGCAGCTGGCGCCGGGGGAGCTGGTCGACACGACCGGCGCCGGGGACGCGTTCGCGGCGGGGTACCTGGCGGCGTGGATGCGGGACGAGGATCCGGAGGAGGCGCTGGCGGCCGGGTGCCGGTTGGCGGCTCGGGTGATTCGGAAGGTCGGCGCGCGGCCTTAGGGGGAGTTGATCGATTCGGCGGCAGTGCGAAACCGGGCCCAAGCCGGCTACGGGCCGGAGCGTGAGCTGAGTCGGCTACGGGCCGGAGCGTGAGCTGAGTCGGCTGCGGGCCGGAGCGTGAGCTGAGTCGGGGCTGGAGCGCGGGCGCGCCGGCCGGATTCGGCGGCGGCTTCAGTCCGTCTCGCCGACGTGGAACTCCTTGCGCGCGGCCACATACGTCGACACCGTCCAGCACACCGCTGTCGCGGCGATCACCAACACCGCCGGCAGCAGCGGCAGCCGTGGGGCCCGGTCGATCGGGGTGATCCCGCGGATGGCCGCGTTCACCGGCGAGCCGGCGGCCACCAGCACCGTGATGGCCAGGATGCCGGCGATCGGGATGGCCCAGGTGGCGCGGATCAGGAGCGGCGGGTTGCACAGGGCGCCGACTGCGCTGCCGGCGACGACGCAGGTCGCCATCGTGAGCAGGCCCGCGGTCAGTGCGGTCGTGGGGTGGACGCTGCCGACCGCGGCCAGCATGCCCGCCGCGCCGCCGGCCGCCGGGACGAAGCCGACGATCGCCGCCGCGGCCAGTGCCGCGATGTGCGGGCGCCGCGGGCCCACGGCTCCGGCCACGCAGTGCCGCGCGGCCTCGGGTTCGGCGGTCAGGGCGGCGCGCGTCAGCCAGGCCACCGACGGGACCAGGCCCGCGCCGGCGTACCCGAGGGCTTCGCCGACCTTCGCCGAGCCCTGTGTTCCGATGCTGACGATCGCCGCGTAGAAGATCGTCGCCGGGAGCCAGCGGCCGGAGCGCAGGAGGAGTGCGACGTAGTAGCGGATCAGTGCCGACATCAGGATGCCTCCTTCGCACGGATCTGAGCGGAGGACTGCGATACAGCGACGATGTGTAGCTCCGGTCCGAGGGCCAGGAGACGCCTCAGCACCTCGTCCGAGAGGGCTGCATCGACGACGATCCGGTGCAGGCCATCGCCCCCTGAGGTGATCTCGGCCCCCGGCAGGAGTGAGAGCTCGGTCGGGATGCCAGTCACCTCGATGGTGATCAGCTGCGACTTGGCAACGGCATCGCGAGCGAACTCCTCGTCAGCCGCATGAAGCGCCCCGTCCCGCACCACCCACCGCTCGTCCGTGCCGTCCCCCAGCCGCGCCGGATCGTGGTCCACGAACACCACGCACGCCCCGTCCCCGGCCCGCTCCCGCACCACCTCAGCGAGCTCGTCGCGGGCCGCGACGTCCAACCCCGTCCACGCCTCGTCCAGCACCAGCAGCTCCGGATCGCCGAGCAGCGCCTGCGCCACGGCGATCTTCTGCGACGTCCCCTTCGACAGCTCCTTCATCGCGGTCCCGGCGAACTGCGCCGCCCCGAACCGCTCCAGCCACCGCGTGCCCTGCGACGCCGCGACGCCCCGCATCCGTGCGTGGTGCCGCAGGTACTGCCCGGCGGTGAACGGCAGCGCGGGCGGGAACCGCTCCGGCACGTAGCCGGTCGACGGACGTCCGTTCACCCGACCTCTGGACGGCTCCGCGATCCCCGCGATCACCCGCAGCAGCGTCGACTTCCCGCTGCCGTTGTGGCCGTGGATCCGCACGACCCGCCCCGGCCGCAGCTCCAGCCGCACGTCACGCAGTACCCATGGCCCGCCGACGCGATACCGCTTGCCGATCCCCTCGAGAAGCACGCTCCCAGTCTGCCGCCCCGGAGCAGGCGAACGCAGCCCGGGCATCATCGACCGCTGTGATGGCCGCGCAAGCCCACGACCGTCGCGATCACCCCGGCGGCCGCGATGAACCCGCCGATCATCAGCGGTCCGTCATAGGTGTGCGCGGGAGCGGCCAGCGCGAGCAGCGAATAGTGCACGTTCCACACGATCCCCGCGACGAACGCCAGGAACCCCGCCAGCGCGAGCTGTTCCGAGTTCTTCATGGCCGTCCCCATCCCCGATCAGAGCACTCACTCCTAAGAGTGCCCAGTCCGATCCTGTCTAGACCACCAGCCCGACCACCAGCTAGACCACCAACCGCAGATGCCGCTCCGCCGCCCGGATCCGCACCGTCTGCCCCCACCCCAGCGACAGCCGGTCGGCCTCGATCCCGTCCCCGAACACCACCAGCGACTCGCCCTCGATCCGCACCGTCAGCTCCGCGCCGTCCGGAAGCAGCCCCTCGGTCAGCGCGGCCCCCGTCGTCGGCGACGGCCACGCCTCCCGCACGAACCACCCCAGCTCCGGATCCGTCGGCCCCGGCAACGCGATCTGCCGGGCCCGCTGCCGGGCGATCGACAGCAGCCACCCCGTGGCCCCCGTCCCGGACCCCACCAACAGCCCCGACGACGAGTGGTGCTCCTCCTCGCCCTCCGGAGTGCTCAGCAGGTACCGCGCGGACTGGTGTCCGGAGTGCCCCAGGTACACCTCGTTCAGTGCCAGCAGCGACTCCCCGTCGTCGGTCGCCGCCGACACCATCGTCCGCGCCTCGACCCGCGCCCGGCCGGCGTTGATCCCGGCGAGCAAGGACTCGAAGTCCTTGGGGGAGTGCCGCACCAGCACCCCCATGTTCCGGCCGGGATCGGGGTCGATCCCGATCACCGGCTGGCCGTCCAGGTACTTCGCGGTGTTGGCGACCAGGCCGTCCTGGCCGACCACCACCACGACGTCCTCCGGCTCGAACAGGAACCGCGGCAGGTCGGCCCGCTCGACCGTCCCGCGGCGCCACTCCTTCGGGATCGTCGCGGAGACCGCCTGCACGGCGCCGCTCAGCATCTCGTGCCGCTTCTTCACCGACGACAGCGACACCCCGCGCCGCTTCTGCACGAACTCCGCCTGCCCCCACGTGCCCTGCTCGGCGACGATCTCGTCCCGCTCGCTGTGCCGGTGCACGACGACCACCCGCGGCGCCACGGCCATCGCTCAGGACCCCGCGCCCTGGGCGGCCCCGCCCGCCCCGTTCGCCAGCTTCGACAGCAGCCCGGTCACCACGTCCGGCGTCAGGTTCACCGTCCCGATCTCCGGCAGCTGCCCGGCGAACTCGCGCAGCGCCAGCGCGAACAGCACGTTGCGGTCCAGCCCCGCGTACGCCGCCAGCTTCGCCGCCTCGTTCTCCGCCTGCGCCGCACCGACGGCCCGCAGGTCCTCGACGTTGGCCGAGGAGCGCGTCCGCAGTGCGTCGGCGTCGGCTTCGGCGACGATCCGGGCCCGCTCGGCGTTCGACGCGGTGGCGATCCGGGCGCGCTCCGCCTCGCCCTCGGCCGCGATCCGGGCCCGGTCGGAGTCGCCCTCGGCGGCGATCCGCGCCGCGGCCGCCTGCTCGGTCGCGCGGCGGCGCGCGTTCTGGCCCTCCTGCGCGACCAGGTTCTCCTCGCGCATGGCCAGCTCGATCTTGCTCTGCAGCTCGTTCTCGGTGATCGCGCGCTCGCGCTCGACCGCCAGCGCCCGGCGCTCGAACCCGGCGCGGTCCGCCTCCTGCTGGATCAGCTCCCTGGTCGGGGTGCGCAGCGCGCGCTCCACGTCGGCCTCCGGCTTCACCGCGACCACCCGGACCCCGATCACGCCGATGCCGGTCTCGGCCAGGCGCTCGTCCGCGGCCAGGCCGCCGGCCACCCGCTCCTGGACCGCGGCGGTGCCCGAGGCGAGCGTCTCGGCCAGCTCCAGGGTCGCGATCAGGGTCAGCGCGTGCTGCTGGGCCAGCTCCGTGAGCAGCGTCGCGACCTGCTCCAGCGGGGTGGCCCGCCACTGGCCGGTGAGCGGGTCGACGGCGAAGTCCAGGCGGCGGGTGGCCACCGCCGGGTCGATGAAGCGGTAGGTCATCGAGGCCTGCACGGCGACGTCCTGGAAGTCCTTGGTGCGCGCGTGGAACAGCATCGGCAGCTCGCGGTCGTCGACCGGGACCTCGGCCAGCACCGCGCTCAGCGGCCGGAACCAGAACGCCTGGCCGGTGCCCTCGTGCGCGACCTTGCCGCGCCGCAGGTGCACCACGTGGTTGGTCGGGCTGCCCCGGAAGTGGCTCAGGAACAGCCGCTTGGTGATGTCCGCCATTTCTCTCCCCCAAGAAATTCGAAGCTGTGCGTTGCGAGACGCTGCGACGGTAGCCCCTCGGACCTCTTATCGTCAAGCTGACGAGAAAAGGTCCCGGCGGCGTCGGGAGACTCAATATCCGCATACTCGACGCCCTGGCCGCCGCGCGACGAGGAAACGTCCGCGTCCTTGAGCCCGGGCGACGTCCCGACCTGCGGGTGATCATTCCGACGGGTGACATCGGGCCGACTATCGGCTAAGAATCCTCAAGTCCGCGGGTGGTGCGGCCGACGACAACAACATGAGCATTCCTACACACATGACCGGGACCGTCGCGCCCGTCGACACCCTTCCCGCCGCACCGTCCCCCGTCGCCAACACCCTGGCCGCCGCGGCCGGCGGCACGATGACCGACTCCTACCTGTCCCTGCGCGCCGGCACCCAGGCCCGCGGGCTGCACGGCCAGCTGGTCCAGCAGCTCGGCCGGATGATCGTGGCCGGCGAGCTCGGCGCGGACCGGCCGCTGGTCCCCGAGGAGATCGGCCGCCGCTTCGAGGTCTCGCGCACCGTGGTCCGCGAGTCGCTGCGGGTGCTGGAGGCCAAGGGCATGGTGACCGCGCGGCCGAACGTCGGGACCCGGATCCGCCCGGTCCCGGAGTGGAACCTGCTGGACCCGGACGTCATCGAGTGGCGCGCGGCCGGGGTCGCGGGCCTGGACCAGTGCCGCGAGCTGGCCGAGCTGCGCTGCGCGTTCGAGCCGCTGGCCGCGCAGCTGGCCGCGGGCCGGCTCTCGGAGTCCGCCGCGGCCCGGCTCTCGGAGCTGGCCGTGCTGCTGAAGCAGGCCGCCGCCAACGGCGACCAGCCCGGCTACGCCAAGGTCGACGGCGAGTTCCACGCGGTGCTGGTGGCCGAGTGCCCGAACCGGATGGTGGAGCACCTGGCGCGGGTGGTGACCGGGGCGGCCGAGAGCGCCGGGGTGCGGCGCCGGTCCTGCGGGCCGATGGGCGACGCCGGCGCGGCGGCGCACCAGCGGCTGGCCGACGAGATCGCGGCCGGCGACGGTGCGGCGGCGGCCGGTGTGATGCGTGCCATGCTCTCGGCTCAGCTCGAGGAGCACACTCCGGCCTACGGGCTGCCCGGACAGCGCGGACAGTGAACAGCCGGTGATCGATCGAGCCCGGTTCGGTAACCGGATCGTCGATCGGTGGTGCGGGGCACCGCCGCCTCGGGGGACGCCGAGAGGCGTTCAGTAGGCGGTGCCCGCCGATTACCCGGTATCCAGTCCCCGGGGAATACATCGGCGTGCCACAATGCTATGTCGCGTGCAATGCGGAACGACCGGGTGCGACCGGCCGGATCCGCGGCGCGATCGGAATCTTCCACACGAACCCGACACAGAGCAAGACGGTCCGCGTACCTTGCGGGCTGTATCCCGGCTCACGTCGGAAGCGGGTGGTTGCCATCCAGTAGCGAGAGGGTTTTCGTGTCGGCCAGCACTTCCCGTCCACTGCCCGCCGAGATCGCCGAGTCCGCCCACCTCGTGGCGCTCATCGAGCGGGGCAGGGCGCAGGGACACATTGCCGCAGACGAGGTGCGGCAAGCCTTTGAAGAGGCGGACATCCCGATGGCCAAGGCCAAGAGCGTCATGCGGGCCCTGACCACCGTACTGCACGAGGAGGGCGTCGACCTGACGGTCAACGCCGCGCAGAGCGCCGGGGTCGCGCGCAAGCGCGTCGCCGCGGCGAGCAAGACGGCGGCCAAGAAGACGACCACGGCCACCGCGGCCAAGACGACCACGGCCAAGAAGGCCGTCGCCAAGCCCGCGGCCCCCGTGCTCGCCACCGCCAACGGCGCGTCCGAGGACGCGGACGCCGAGGCCGCCAAGGCCCCGGCCAAGAAGACCGCGGTGAAGAAGGCCGTGGCGAAGAAGACGACGGCGGCCGCCGACGGCGAGGCCGAGACCGGCAACGGCCCGGCCAAGAAGGGCGCGGCGAAGAAGGCCGCCCCGGCCAAGAAGGGCGCGTCCGGCAAGAAGGACGGCGACGAGGACGGCGACGAGGCCGAACTCGAGGAAGACGTCGACCTGGAGCTGGAGCTCGACGACGAGGAGGCCCCCGATCTGGAGGTCGCCGCCGCCGACGAGGAAGGCGAGGAAACCACCGAGACCGAAGGCGCGGCCCCCGGCGAGGACAAGGAGGAGGGGTTCGTCCTCTCCGACGACGAGGACGACGCCCCGGCCCAGCAGGTCGCCTCCGCCGGTGCCACCGCGGACCCGGTGAAGGACTACCTCAAGCAGATCGGCAAGGTCCCGCTGCTCAACGCCGAGCAGGAGGTCGAGCTCGCCAAGCGCATCGAGGCCGGCCTGTTCGCCGAGGAGAAGCTGAACGACGGCGAGCCGCTGACCCCGGAGTTCCGGCGCGAGCTGGACATCATCGCCGAGGACGGCCGCCGGGCCAAGAACCACCTGCTGGAGGCGAACCTGCGTCTGGTGGTCTCGCTGGCCAAGCGCTACACCGGCCGCGGCATGCTGTTCCTGGACCTGATCCAGGAGGGCAACCTCGGTCTGATCCGCGCGGTGGAGAAGTTCGACTACACCAAGGGCTACAAGTTCTCGACCTACGCGACGTGGTGGATCCGTCAGGCCATCACCCGCGCCATGGCCGACCAGGCGCGGACCATCCGCATCCCGGTCCACATGGTCGAGGTCATCAACAAGCTGGCCCGTGTGCAGCGCCAGATGCTCCAGGACCTCGGGCGCGAGCCCACCCCGGAGGAGCTGGCCAAGGAGCTGGACATGACGCCTGAGAAGGTCGTCGAGGTCCAGAAGTACGGCCGCGAGCCGATCTCCCTGCACACCCCCCTCGGCGAGGACGGCGACAGCGAGTTCGGCGACCTCATCGAGGACTCCGAGGCGGTCGTCCCGGCCGACGCGGTGTCGTTCACGCTGCTGCAGGAACAGCTGCACTCGGTGCTCGACACGCTCAGCGAGCGGGAGGCCGGCGTGGTGTCCATGCGGTTCGGGCTGACCGACGGCCAGCCGAAGACGCTGGACGAGATCGGCAAGGTCTACGGGGTCACGCGCGAGCGGATCCGGCAGATCGAGAGCAAGACGATGTCCAAGCTGCGGCACCCGTCGCGGTCTCAGGTGCTGCGCGACTACCTGGACTAGGAGTCCGTCGGCAGCAGATCGGTCCGCAACGCCGAAAGTGCGGCCGTCCCGGAAGGGGCGGCCGCACTTTCATTGTGCGGTATGTGTTCCGTCGGTCACATTCAGAAAGCGAACGGCTACGGCTGGTGATCGCCGCCGTACTTCGCCGTGTGACTCAGCTCACAGCGAAGGCCCCGGCTTCCTATGGGAAACCAGGGCCTTACCGCAAGCAGTAGCCGTTATCGGATCGTCCGTCACAGGTCTACATGGTCGGGCCGGGCAGAACGGGCGCTGTGGCTCAGTGCTCGTCCTCAGCTGCGGCGACGGTCTTGGTCTCCGCCTGCGTCAGCTTGTCCGAGAAGTCGTGTATCTCGATAGCCACCTTCGACAGGCTCTCCTGGTACTTCTTGCCGTGGTGGGCGCAGAAGAGGAGCTCGCCGCCACCCAGGACGACGCGCACGTAAGCAGCGGCACCGCAGCGGTCGCAACGGTCGGAGGCCTTGAGCGGCTCAGTCGGGGTCAGTACTGCAGTGGTCACGGTCGCACCTGCTTTCTGTGTGGTACCCGGAACAACATCAAAGCAGGCGTTCGGTGTTCCCGCGCTAGTGATTCGGCGTCGAAAGCGTCACGTTCGCTCAGAGCGTACGCGGAAAGGGGCCGAACCATGAGGAAACTCAACGTTCGGTGTCGGTCCCGGCACGAAGCGTGAGCCTGCTCCCATCAGAGTGTTGCGCCGGTCACATGGACTCGCCGGGGGGAACCTCCCGGTACGCTGGCCCTGCCGTCGCTACCATTGATACGAAACTGTGTTCGAGTGACGTGAGACGATCTTGAGGTCGGTCCCGGAGACCGACGAGGGAGAGGAAGGTCCGCAAGTGAGTGCGCAAGGCAGGCCCGCGCCGTCCGCCGACAAGGACGGCTCCTACACCGCGCGGCACCTCCTTGTCCTCGAGGGACTCGACGCGGTCCGCAAGCGTCCCGGCATGTACATCGGCTCGAACGACGGCCGCGGTCTCATGCACTGCCTGTGGGAGATCATCGACAACTCGGTCGACGAGGCTCTGGCCGGGTTCGGGGACAAGATCGAGATCATCCTGCACAAGGACGGCTCGGCCGAGGTGCGGGACACCGGCCGCGGCATCCCGGTGGACGTGGAGCCCAAGACCGGCCTGAGCGGCGTCGAGGTCGTCATGACGATGCTGCACGCCGGCGGGAAGTTCGGCGGCGGCTCCTACGCCGCCTCCGGCGGCCTGCACGGCGTCGGCGCCTCGGTGGTGAACGCCCTGAGCTCCCGGGTGGACATGGAGGTCGACCGGGCCGGCAGCGTGCACGCGATCTCCTTCCAGCGCGGCGTCCCCGGGGTGTTCGACGGCGACGGTCCGGAGGCGAAGTTCAAGGCCGAGTCCGGGCTGCGCAAGGTCGGCAAGGTCTCGCGCGCCAAGGGTGCGTCCCCGACCGGGACCCGGACCAGGTTCTGGCCGGACCGGCAGATCTTCCTGAAGGACGCCGAGTTCGTCCTGGAGGACCTGCACGCCCGGGCCCGGCAGACCGCGTTCCTGGTGCCGGGGCTGACCATCGTGGTCGTCGACGAGCGCGAGGGCGGGCACGACGAGGAGGTCTTCTCCTACGCCGGCGGCATCTCGGAGTTCGTGGAGTTCCTGTCCCCGGACCGCCCGATCACCGACACCCTGCGCTTCACCGGCTCCGGCAAGTTCACCGAGACCGTGCCGGTGCTCGACGAGCAGGGGCACATGACCCCGGCGGACATCGAGCGCGAGCTGTTCGTGGACGTGGCGCTGCGCTGGGGCACCGAGTACGACACCGTGGTCCGCTCGTTCGTGAACATCATCGCCACCCCCAAGGGCGGCACCCACCTGGTCGGCTTCGGCAAGGGGCTGCTGAAGGCGGCGAACGAGCAGCTGCGGGCGGCCAAGCTGCTGAAGGTCAACGACGACGACGTGATCCGCGAGGACGTCTTCGAGGGGCTGACCGCGGTGGTCACCGTGCGGCTGGCCGAGCCGCAGTTCGAGGGCCAGACCAAGGAGGTCCTGGGCACCCCGGCGGCGAACCGGATCGTGGCCCGGGTCGTGGACAACGCGTTCAAGGAGTTCCTGACCTCGGCCAAGCGCAACGACAAGCCGATGGCCCGCGGCGTGCTGGAGAAGATCGCCAACGCCGCCCGGACCCGGATCACCGCGCGCCAGCACAAGGAGGCGCAGCGCCGCAAGAACGCGCTGGAGACCTCGGCGCTGCCGGCCAAGCTGGCCGACTGCCGCTCGGACGACGTGGACCGCTCGGAGATGTTCATCATCGAGGGTGACTCGGCGATGGGCTCGGCCAAGGCCGCGCGCAACTCGGAGTTCCAGGCGCTGCTGCCGATCCGCGGCAAGATCCTGAACGTCCAGAAGTCCTCGATCGCCGACATGCTGAAGAACGCCGAGTGCGCGGCCATCATCCAGGTCGTCGGCGCCGGCTCGGGCCGGTCGTTCGACCTGGACCAGGCGCGCTACGGCAAGGTGATCCTGATGGCCGACGCCGACGTCGACGGCTCGCACATCCGCTGCCTGCTGCTGACGCTGTTCCACCGGTACATGCGGCCGATGCTGGAGGCCGGGCGCGTCTACGCCGCCGTCCCGCCGCTGCACCGGATCGAGGTGATCGGCGCGGGCCGGGCGAAGAACGAGTACATCTACACGTACTCGGACAACGAGATGCGCCGCACGGTCGCCGAGCTGCTGAAGAAGGGCAAGCGGATCAAGGAGCCGATCCAGCGCTACAAGGGCCTGGGCGAGATGGACGCCGACCAGCTGGCCGAGACCACGATGGACCCCCGGCACCGGACGCTGCGGCGGATCACGGTGGCCGACGGCGAATCCGCCGACAAGGCCTTCGACCTGCTGATGGGCAACGACGTGGCACCGCGCCGGGAGTTCATCATCAACTCGGCGGCGGTCCTGGACCGATCCCGGATCGACGCCTAGCGATGGCGGCGGGCGGGGGGCCGGCGGCGCCGAGCACGGTGCTGCCCGCCGGGCGCGCGGCCGTGTGCCGCGCGGTGGTGGGGTGGCTGACGGCGGTTGGTCCGGCTGATGCCCCTGCGGCGGGTGCGGCAGGGGCTGCGGCTGACGGCGGCGGCTCGGGCGGTGGCGGTCGCGACGGCGGTGGTGCCAGCGGTGGTCGCGGTGGTGCCGGGGCCGGTGCGTCGGCGGAGGGCGCCGGGGTCGCGGGCGCCGGGCTGCCTCGGCTGCTGCTGGTGACCGGGCCGCGCGGCTCGGGGAAGACGTTCACCTTGGCGTGGGCGGCCTCGGAGCTGGCGGTGCTGGCCGAGGCCGCGGACGACGAGCGCTTCGCGTGGGTGTCGGCGCGGGGTCTGACGCCCCGGGTGCTGGCGTGGCAGTTGGCGGGGCAGCTCGGGGTGACGGTCGGGGACGCCAAAGGGCTCGCCGCTGCTATCGCCGCGCGACTGCGGGCGAGTGAGCGGCCTGGCGAGGATGCGGCGCGATCCGGCGGCGGGCTCGGCGGTTCGGGGTTCGGGCCCGGGGTCGCGGACGGTGTCGCGGCCGACGGCCTGAGCGGCGCGCCCGCCGGGGATGCCGATGCTCAGGGCTCTGCTGCCGGCGCCGGCCACGATGGCCACGATGGCCACCCGGGGGCTCGCGTTCCCGGCAGCCGGTCGTCTTCCACTTCCACCTGGGATTTGTCCTCCAGCGCTGCCGAGGCGCCCCACGAGACCGGCCTGTGGTCCCGTGTCACGATCCTGATCTCCGAACTCGACCTCGCCGGCCACCTGCGCGACGGCTCGGCCCGCGCGGCGGTCGTCGCCGAGCTGCTGGCGCCGCTGCTGGCGGTGCCGGGCGTGCGGCTGGTCCTGGAGTCGGCGGAGACCGACGTGGCGCAGGTCGCGGCGGCCGCCGACGCCCCGGCGACCGTCATCGACCTCGCCGAGCCGCGCTGGACCGACCGCGCCGAGTTCGCGGCGTGGCTGGACGACCTGGTGCCCTCCGGCGGCGCGGCGGCCCCGCAGGCGTACCCGAACCCCACCAAGGCCCGCGAGATCCTGAGCCTGGCCAGCAAGCGGCACGCGGGGCTGCTCGCCGCGAGCGACGAACGCCCCTGGAAGCTGGCGGCGGTCCCGTTCGACGTGGCGTTCCGCGAAGGCATCGCCGACCAGATCGTCCTGGAGCCGGCGAACCTGGTCCTGGTCCAGCAACCGGCTCTGTCCACGGCCATCGACGCCCTCGGCAGCGCCGTGGCCCCCGGCACCCGCGCCGCCTGGCGCGTGGCGGGCCAGGCCCTGACGAACTCCACGACGGTCCCCGAACGCGCGGCGATCCTGCACGGAGCCGCCCTCGCCGTCGGCGACCACGCCCTCGCCGAGGCGGTCGCGCCCTACACGCGCGGCACCCGCCCCTCGGACGGCGCGACGGTCGGCGACCCGATCCCGTGGCTCACGCGCTGGGCCGGCTGGCGTCCGCTGCCCCCGGACACACCGCGCCCCATGCCCTGGCCGGGCCCGGTCGCGGCGCTGGCGATGCGGGCCGCGGAACTGGCGGTTGAGAAGCCTGCCGGCGCCCAGGCCAGTGCGGCTGAGCCGACGGTCATGGTGCCGCTGCTCGGTGATCCGGCCAGTGGCGGCGCGCAGATAGCCGCCGGGGTGAACGGCGCTGCTTCGGGTGCTGATGCTCGGGCTGCTGGTGTGCCGCCTGTTGGCGGCGCCGCGCCGGGTGCGGACGCGTTCGGTGCTGGCGCTCGGGCCGCCGATGCATCGATAGCAACAGGTGCTGCTTCGAGTGCTGATGCGTTCGCTGCTGGTGCTGGTGCTGGTGCTGGTGCTGGTGCTGGATCTGGATCTGGATCGAGCGAAGCCGCCCTCCCGCAGCCCGTCCACGGCAGCCCCGGCATCCTGCTCACCCCGGTCGCGGCCTCGCCGGCCGGCGCCTGGCTCCCCGACCCGGAGCCGACGCCGCCGGAGGTGCTGGTCGCGATAGATGACCTGGCTCGTGCCTATCGCCTGGATCCGCGGAGCGGGCGGATCGTCGGGCGGCCTGCTTCGCCGGTGATGGTGAAGGCGCGGGCGGCCGCTGTGGTCGACGCCTCGCCGAGTTTGGTGCTCACCGATTCGAGCCGCCGGCTGGCCGCTTTGGGGCCGACGGCGCCGCGTGGAGCCGTGGCGGCGGTGCGCGATGTGCTGCCCGACACCGTCGTGACCGCGGTCGCCGTGGCGCGCGATGCGTTGGTGTTCGGGGCCGGTGACGGCCGGGTGCACGTGTGGGACGTCGACACCGAAGAGCTCATCGCCGATCCCGAGGACCAGCACTCCGGCTCCGTGACCGCGGTGGCGGCGATCTGGATGCCCGACATGGACGTGCTGTTCGCGCTGTCGGGCGGCCAGGACGGGACCTTCCGGCTGTGGGCCGTGCCCGCCGACGCCAGCCTGCTGCCGGTGGAGGACCGCGGCATGCCGGTCACCGCGGTCACGGCGGCGCTCACGGAAGTCGGCCCGGTCGCCGCGGTGGCGTGGTCGGACGGCTGTGTGACGGTGTGGGACCTCGGCGAGGCCCGCACCGGACGCCCCATCCCGCTCGGCTGGGCCCCGACAGCCCTCGCGCTCAGCGCCGACGGCCTGCTGATCGCCGCCGGCGCCGACGGGCTCATCGCGATCGACCTGCACCTCGGCGAGTTCTTCGAGGACTGAGGACGACCAAGCCAGAGGGCTGCTACCCCGCGCCGAGCAGCCCCTCGCGCAGCGCGGCGATCTCCTCGGCGGTCACCCCGTGCGCGAGCAAGTACCCTTCGGCGCTCCCGAACCTCTCCCGCACGTGCGTCAGCGACCCCGAGATCAGCTCCTCGCTGATCGGGTGCTGGAACACCACGTCCCCCGGGTCCGTGCTCAGCCGCTCGTTCGAGATCAGGTAGTCCGCGACGATCGCCTTCTCCCCGACCCCCAGCACGTCCAGCACCAGCGCCACCAGCACCCCGGTCCGGTCCTTGCCGGCCGTGCAGTGCACCAGCGCCGGCAGCGCGCCGGGACGCGCCAGCGCGCGGACCGCGTCGGCGAACGCCTCGCCGCTGTGGTCCAGCCAGCTCAGGTACAGGTCGAAGAACGTCCCGTCGCTCTCGCTGTCCAGGCTCGGTGCGACGTTGACCCGCTCGACCTCCAGGTCCCCGAGGTCGTCCGGCCACTTCTGGATCTCGAACGGCTGCCGCAGGTCCACCACCGTCCGCAGCCCGATCGACGCCAGCCACGCGCGGTCGGCGTCCGTCGGCCGGTTCAGGCGCGCCGTGCGCAGCAATCGCAACGGCTGCACCACCGCCCCGGACTCCGTCCGCAGCCCGCCGATGTCGCGGGCGTTCTTGATTCCGGTCAGCGGTATGTCGCTCATGTCATCGGATCTTATCGACGGCGTCCGTCCGCAGCTCCAGCGGTGTGCCGTCGGCCTTGCCGCAGCTTTCCGGGCGCGGAACGGCGGCGAAAGATCCGGTGACGGACACCTCGTACGCCCGGCCGTCCTCGTGCTCGACGACCGCCGTCCACGCCGGCTCCGGGTCCCCGGCGGTCTGCGTCACGGACACCACGTCCAGCGCCGCCTCCGCCGTCTCGCCCAGCGCCTCCCGCACCGCGAGCTCGGCGACCTGTCCGGCCCGCGGCCACGTCGAACGGCCCCGGCAGCCGTCCACCGCCATCCGGCCCAGCCGCGCCTCGGCCAGTACCCGGCCGGCCGAGGCCGTGTCGAGCCGGCCGTAGGAGTACCCGGACGGCAGCACCACCGCGGTCGGCGCGAACCGGTGTCCGCCGAGGTGGGTGATCTCCCAGACCGAGGGATAAGCGCTACCGGAGCCGGAGCCAGGGCCCGCCTCCAGCGCCTCGACACCGACCGCCACCTGGCGCCCCACCGTCGCGCAGCACGCGTCCCGCTTCCCGTTGGTGCACACCCCGAGCAGCGGCGCGTCCACGAACTCGTGCTCCAGCTCGGCCACGGCCCGCCGGTCCCCGCCGTCCAGCGCCGCGAAGTCGATCTTCAGCAGGTCGGTCGGGTACTCGACCACGCCGGTGGCCAGCCACGTCCGCCTCGGATGCGTGGACGCCGCGAACCAGCGCCGACGCCGCGGGGCGCTGTCGTGGTGGTCCTCCACCCGGCGGATCAGGGCCAACCGGACCGCGGTCCCGGCCGTGCGCCCCTCCAGCTCGGCGCCCAGCTCCGGGTCCAGCCGGCTCTCCGTGGCCGCGACCCGCCCCCACGGCCCCGGCTGCTCCACCAGCAGCCACGCCCGGGCCACCGCGCCGGTCCCGGCCAGCGGTTCGCCCAGCTCGCGGGACAGCACGGAACACGCGTGGGGCTGGGGTGCCGGAAGTTGATCGTCGCGCATGTCTACGACCCTAACGCCCCTGGCGCACGCCCTACACCGCTCGCTTTTGCGCGCTCCCGGAGTCACGATGGTGGCGTCAGGAGAGATCGGGGGATGCCCTCGATAGGTAGGTGCGCACCATGACCGAGAGTCGCAAGCCCGAAGCCGGCCTGGACGGCGCCGCGCCGCAGGCCTCTGCCGCGCCGCAGACCACCGCCGCCACGTCCCAAGCCGCCGCCACCTCGCAGGCCGCCGCCGCCACGCCGCAAGCCCCCGACGCACACGAAGCCGACCTAGGCCCCGAAGCCCGCCGCTACGGCTTCCCCGCGGTCTACGGCCACGAGGTCTGCGCCCTGCGCACGGTGGCCCGCGAGGACTGGGACTCCTCGGCCCCCGGCCGCGTGGAACTCCTCCGTTGGCGCAGCGGCTCCGGCGCCCTGGTCCGCGACCTCCCGCTGACCCGCCTCTACGTCTGGGCCCGCGCGGGCCGCGTCAGCTTCGGGGACAAGGGCGGCCACACCGTGGACCTGGTGCTGCTCGGCGAGCCGGAGAGCGAGGGCCTGCGGCTCGGCTCGCCGTGGCCGACGGACCACCACCGCACCAGCACCGCCTCCAACCTGGCGCACGGCGTGGTCACCGACATGAAGAACGTCGTCACCTTCCCCTCGTCCTTCCCGCGCATGATGCGCGTCAGCGGCGAGCGCAACGCCGTCCTGGACGCCATGGTCGCCTGGTGCAAGCGCGAGGTCCCGGACATCCACATCATGCGCGGCTGGCTGCGCGGCTCCGAGGGCCCGTCGCGGCACCAGGTCAGCGGTTCGATCCACAAGGGCCTGATCGGCGAGCCCGGCTGGCTGCCGGACACCGTGGGCGCGCATCCGACCGGATGGTCACCGTTCCATAACGACCGCAACGCGCACAGCGGAACGGCTCGTCCTAACGCGCATGAGCACCCTTCAGGAGCTTGAGCTCGCGGCCGCGCAGCCGAAAGAGGTCTACGGCGAGGACGCCAAGATCGTCTGTGACAACCTGGTCCGGATCTACAAGACCGACGGCATCGAGGTCCAGGCTCTGCAGGGCCTGGACCTGCTGGTCCGGGCCGGGGAGCTGGTCGCGATCGTCGGGGCCTCGGGCAGCGGCAAGTCCACGCTGCTGAACATCCTGTCCGGGCTCGACACCCCCACCGCCGGCGTCGCCAGGGTCGGCGGATACGACCTGCTCACCATGAAGGGCCGCGACCGCCTGCGCTACCGGCGTGAGACGGTCGGCTTCATCTGGCAGCAGACCGCGCGCAACCTGCTGCCGTACCTCAACGCCGCGGACAACGTCGCGCTGCCGATGGGCTTCGCCGGCAAGAAGCGCAAGTACGCGCGGCGCCGCTCCGGCGAGCTGCTGGACCTGCTCGGCGTCGGCTACTGCGCCGACCGGCGCCCCGGCCAGATGTCCGGCGGCGAGCAGCAGCGCGTGTCGATCGCGGTGGCGCTGGCCAACGACCCCGAGGTGGTGTTCGCCGACGAGCCGACCGGCGAGCTGGACTCCGGGACCAGCCAGCAGGTGTTCGACGCGCTGCGCACGGCGAACGAGGAGCTCGGCGTCTCGATCGTGGTGGTCACCCACGACCACGAGGTCACCGAGCAGGTGCAGCGCACCGTGGAGATCCGCGACGGCCGCACCTCGACCGAGGTGCTGCGGCGCGGCGACGACGGCGCGCAGGCCGAGCAGTTCGCGGTGCTCGACCGCGCCGGCCGGGTGCAGCTGCCGAAGGACTACGTGGAGGCGCTGCGGATGAAGGACCGGGTGCGGCTGGCGAAGAACCCCGATCACATCGGGGTGTGGCCGGACCTGGTGCACGGCTCTGGTTCTGCTGGTTCCGCGGGCGAGGGGGAGTAGTCCGGTGGGGGACATGATCGAGGTCGAGGGGCTGCGCCGGACGTTCGGTTCGGGGGAGAACGCCGTGCACGCGGTCGAGGACGTGTCGTTCACGGTGCCCGAGGGCCAGCTGTGCGCGGTCGTCGGCCGCTCCGGCTCGGGCAAGACCACGCTGCTGAACCTGATCGGCGGCCTGGACAAGCCGGACGCCGGCCGGATCTCCGTGGACGGCAAGCAGCTCGCCGGACCGGGCCGCAACCTGGGGGAGAAGGAGCTGGCCGGGCTGCGGCGCGACCTGTTCGGCTTCGTGTTCCAGTCCTTCGCGCTGATCCCGATCCTGTCGGCGGCGGAGAACGTCGGCATCCCGCTGCGGCTGCGCAAGACGCCGGTGGCCGCGCGCGAGGAGCGGGTGGAGCTGCTGCTGACCATGGTCGGCCTCGGCGAGCACATGAAGCAGCGGCCCGGCGAGCTCTCCGGCGGCCAGCAGCAGCGCGTGGCGCTGGCCCGGGCGCTGGCCAACTCGCCGCGGGTGCTGATCGCCGACGAGCCCACCGGCCAGCTGGACTCCGAGACCGGTCGCGCGGTGATGCGACTGCTGCGCGCCGTGGTCGCGGCGGAGAACGTGACCGCCCTGGTGGCCACGCACGACCCGCTGATGATGGAGCTCGCGGACCGGGTGATCACGGTCGGCGACGGGAAGCTGGTGTCCGACTCCGACGCCGTGGCGGCCGCGGAGGTGCCGGCCTAGGGCACTCAGACCCCCGGACCCCTCGGCGGACCCCGAGGCGCGGTCCGGGCCCGGCTGTGGTGTCTTCCGTACCACCACAGCCGATGAGGGAGCACCGCCGTCCGCCGGGACTCCGGTCCAGCCACACGGGACCGGGGATCGACCTCCCGCCGCGTGCCTCAAGGCCGCAGGACGGCGGTGCTCCCGCCGCATGGGGGAGAGGTGGCGGCTGCTGTGGGCTTCCACGGCAGCCGCTGCGGGCTCTCAGAACCCTTCATCCGACCAGGCGCGCAAGGGCTGTGGCCGCCACATGACGTGGCGGCCACAGCCCTGGATCAACCAGCCCTGAATCAACTCCCTGCCCCGCGGACTACCCCGCGGCAGCCGGGCTCGTCACGAACCCGATCGGCACCTCCACCGGCGCCCCCGACCCGTCGCGCCGCGGATCCACCGCCGGCAGCGGGATCGGCGTCCCGTTCTCCGTGCAGGCGTACGCCGGAGCGTTCACCGCCCAGGCGGCCACCAGCCGGTGCTCGCCCTTCAGGAAGCGCTGGCAGCGCACGCCGCCGGTGGCCCGGCCCTTGGTCGGGTACAGGTCGTACGGCGTGGCCTTGATCGTGGTCGCGGTGTCGACCAGGGCGTCGTCCGAGCCGGCCATCGAGACCACCAGGCCGTCCTGGCCCGGGTCCACCGCGCCGAAGAAGATCACCGAGGCGTCGTCGCTCAGCGAGATGCCGGCCATGCCGCCGGCCGGGCAGCCCTGCGGACGGACCAGCGTGGCCGAGTACTTCAGGAGCTGCGCGTCGTCCGTGATGAAGACCAGCTCTTCTTCGCCGGTGCGCAGTTCGGTGGCCCCGGCCACGGTGTCGCCGTCCTTGAGCGTGATCACCTCGAAGGAGTCGCGGTTCCTCGGGTAGTCCGGGGTCACGCGCTTGACCACGCCCTGGACCGTGCCCAGCGCCAGGCCCGCGGACTCGGGGTTCAGCGAGCACAGGCACAGCACGCGCTCGTCCTCCTCCAGCCGGACGAACTCCGACACCGGGGCGCCGCCGGCCAGGCTCGGCGCCGCCTTCGCGGCCGAGTCCGGCAGCACCGGCAGGTCGATCACCGGGAACCGGATCAGCCGGCCCTGCGACGTCACCGCGCCGACCTCGCCTCTTATCGTCGAGGTGATGATCGAGGCGACCGAGTCGTTCTTGCCGCGCTCGCCGCCGGTGCCGATCTTCGTCGAGCCGGACGCCGTGCGGGCCAGCAGGCCGGTGGCCGAGAGCAGGACCACCACCGGGTCGTCGCTGATCTCCAGCGGCCGGGGCTCGAACACCGGCAGCGCGCCCTCGACCAGCACGCTGCGGCGCGGGGTGGCGAACTGCTTGGAGATCGCGGCCAGCTCGTCGGAGACCACCTTGCGCAGCAGGGAGTCGGACTCCAGGATCGCGGTCAGGTCCCTGATCTCGCCGGTCAGCTTGTCCCGCTCGGACTCCAGCTCCAGGGAGTCGAACCGGGTCAGCCGGCGCAGCGGGGTGTCCAGGATGTACGTGGCCTGCTTGTCCGACAGCGCGAGGGCGGCCATCAGGTTCTGCTTGGCCGCCGCGGCGTCGTCGCTCTCGCGGATGATGCGGATCACCCGGTCGATGTCGGTCAGCGCGATCAGCAGGCCCTCGACCAGGTGCAGCCGGTCCATCCGCTTGGTGCGGCGGAACTCGGTGCGGCGCCGCACCACCTCGAAGCGGTGGTCGAGGTAGACCTCCAGCAGCTCCTTCAGGCCCAGCGTCAGCGGCTGGCCGTCGACCAGCGCCACGTTGTTGATGCCGAAGGACTCCTCCAGCGGCGTCAGCTTGTACAGCTGCTCCAGGACCGCCTCGGGGTTGAAGCCGGCCTTGACCTCGATGACCAGCTTCAGGCCGTTGAACCGGTCGGACAGGTCCTTCAGGTCGGTGATGCCCTGGATCTTCTTGGCCTGCACCAGCTCCTTGACCTTGGCGATCACCTTCTCCGGGCCGGTGTTGAAGGGCAGCTCGGTGACCACGATGCCCTCGCGGCGCGCGGTGACCTTCTCGATCCTGGCGGTGGCGCGCATCTTGAACACGCCGCGGCCGGTCTCGTAGGCGTCCCGGATGCCCTGCTCGCCGATGATCTGGCCGCCGGTCGGCAGGTCCGGGCCGGGGACGAACCGCATCAGGTCGTCCAGGGTCGCGTCCGGGTGCTTGATCAGGTGCCGGGCGGCGGCCACCACCTCGCCGAGGTTGTGCGGCGCCATGTTGGTCGCCATCCCGACCGCGATCCCGGCCGCGCCGTTGACCAGCAGGTTCGGGAAGGCCGCCGGCAGGACCTGCGGCTCCTGCTCCTGGCCGTCGTAGTTGGGCCCGAACTCGACGGTGTCCTCGTCGATGGAGTCGGTCATTATCATCGCCGCGGGCGACAGCCGGGCCTCGGTGTACCGCATGGCCGCCGGCGGGTCGTCGCCGCCCAGGGAGCCGAAGTTGCCGTGGCCGTCGACCAGCGGGATGCGCATCGCCCAGGACTGGGCCATGCGCACCAGCGAGTCGTAGATCGCGGTGTCCGAGTGCGGGTGCAGCTTGCCCATGACGTCGCCGACGACGCGGGCGCTCTTGACGTAGCCGCGGTCCGGCCGCAGGCCCATGTCGTTCATCTGGAACAGGATCCGGCGGTGTACCGGCTTGAGCCCGTCCCGCGCGTCGGGCAGGGCGCGCGAGTAGATGACCGAGTACGCGTACTCCCGGTACGAGTCCGAGAGCTCGTCAGCGACGTCGATGTCGATGATGCGCTCTTCGAAGTCCTCGTCGGGTTCGGGGGTGGTGCTGCGGCGTGCCATCTTCGGTGCGGCTCCTGCTTCTCACGATGCGGGTGACGCCCTATTGTTGCGCGTCGTTCCGACACCTCGTCGCAGGAGGGCACATGCGTCCCGGCGGCCCGTCCCGTCCGCCGTGAGCGATCGGCGGTGCCAATCAGGCCATAACACCCTCCTCCGTCACGCTTCCGTGGGGTGTGGGGCCCGCAACCGGGCCCACAGGTGTCAGGATGGACTCATGCCCAACTCGCAGCCCTCCTCCTCGTCACTGCTCGCCGCCATCGAGCGCAGCGGCTACTACCCAGCCCTGGTGGCCGAGGCGGTCGAGGACGCGGTCGGCTCCGAGAAGGTGCTCGGCCACCTCGTGCACCAGGAGACCACCTTCGACGCCGACGAGGTGCGCCGGCACGTCACCGTGCTGGCCGTGACCCCGACCCGGCTGATCGCCGGGCACACCGACGAGTACGGCTCCGACGACCCGATGGCGCCGGTGCCGCCCGGCTCCCCGGAGTCGGCGACCGGGGCCAAGGCCTACGCCACCACCTCCACCGAGACCGTGCCGCTGCACCGGATCTCCTCGGTCGTGGTCAGCCGGGTCGTGGAGGACCCGGCCAACCACAAGCCCGGCACCCCGCCGCGCGAGGTGGTCCTCACCATCGGCTGGGGCGTGGTGAGCCGGCTGGACCTGGAGCCGGCCAACTGCGGCGACCCGCACTGCGACGCCGACCACGGCTACACCGGCACCGCCACCGCCGACGACGTGATGATCCGGGTCTCCGCCGAGGCCGACGGCGCCGACGCCGTCGCCGAGACGCTGTCCTTCGCCCGCGCGCTGACCACCGTGGTGACCGAGGCCGGCGCCGGCGCCGGGGCCGGCCCCCGGACCGCGCGCTGAGCACCCGCCGCAGCGTGAGCCACCCCGGAGCGTCCGGCCCCGACCGGACCGACCTCGTCCTGCCCGCCTACGGCCGCGGCGCCCTGTCCGACCTGCTCCCGGCGGTCCTGGCCGCGCTCGGCGTGTCCGGCGAGCCGAACCCGCTCGGCCTGGCCCCGACCCGCCGCGCCTGCGTCTTCCTGGTGGACGGCATGGGCGCCCGGCTCATCGAGCGCAACCCCGACATCGCGCCCTACATGGCCAAGGCCCTGCGCGCCAGCCGCGCGCTGACCGCCGGCTTCCCCTCCACCACCGCGGCCAGCATCGGCTCGCTGGGCACCGGGCTGCCCTCCGGCGCCAGCGGCATGCTCGGCTACCGGGTCCTGGTCCCCGGCACCTCGCGGATGATCAACCTGCTGCGCTGGGACTTCCCGGTGGACCCGGTCGAGTGGCAGCCGCACGAGACGGTGTTCGAACACGCCGAGCGCGAGGGCATCGAGGTCACGCAGGTCACCGCGGCCCGGTTCCAGGACTCCGGCCTGACCCGCTCGGTGCTGCGCGGCGGATCCTTCACCGGCGCCGAGTCGCTGCCCAACCGGGTGGCCGGCGCGCTGCACACGCTGCAGGACGCCGCCGACCGCGACGCCCGCGCGCTGGTCTACCTCTACTACGCCGACCTCGACGCCGCCGGGCACCTCAACGGCGTCGACTCCGAGAGCTGGCGGCAGCAGCTGGCGGTGGTCGACGCCACGGTCCACGAGCTCGTCGACCGGCTGCCGGCCGGCACCACGCTCTACGTCACCGCCGACCACGGCATGGTCGACGTCCCCGCCGACCGCCGCGTCGACGTGGACGAGGACCCCGAGCTGCAGGTCGGCGTCCGGCTGCTGGGCGGCGAGGGCCGGGCCCGGCACGTCTACGCCAAGCCCGGCGCGGCGCGCGACGTGCTGCAGATCTGGCGCGAGGCGCTGGAGGACGTGGCCGTCGTCCGCTCCCGCCAGGAGGCGATCTACGAGGGCTGGTTCGGGCCGCCGGAGTCCGTGGACGACCGGCTCGTGCCGCGCATCGGCGACGTGGTCGCCGCGCTGCTCGACGACTGGGCCGTGGTCGCCACCCGCCGCGAGAAGCTGGAGTCCCGGCTGCTGGGCATGCACGGTTCGCTGTCGGCCGCCGAGCAGGAGATCCCGCTGCTGGTGTTCGGTCCGAACGGCGCGCCGGAACTGTAGATCACCGGTAGATCCACGCCGGGATCGGTGCCAGGATGGCGCTCATGCGCGAACCCGGAACCTCGCCGCTCAGCGGTACCTCGCCACTGACCAGCGTCGAGCAGCTCGCCGCCGACCTGTCCTGCGGCACCGCCCCGATCCTGCTCGACATCCGCTGGAAGCTCGGCGAGCCGAGTGAGTACGGGCTCGGGGTGTATCTGAGGGGCCACATCCCCGGGGCGCATTACGTCAGCCTCGACCAGGACCTGGCCGAGCACCCGGACTCGCCGGTCGGCGCCCGGGGCCGGCACCCGCTGCCGGACCGCGAGCGCTTCGCCGCCGCGATGCGGCAGGCCGGCGTCCGCGCCGACCTGCCGGTGGTCGTGTACGACGACGGCGACGGCACGCAGGCCGCCCGCGCCTGGTGGCTGCTGCGCCACCACGGCCATCCCGACGTGCGGGTCCTGGACGGCGGCTTCGCGGCCTGGCAGGCGGCCGGCCGCACGGTCGAGGAGGGCGAGCCGGCGACCCGGGCCGCCGAGGGCGACTTCGAGGCGGCGGTGCGGGACGTGTTCGCGGTCCTGGACCACGACGGCGCGGCCGCGGTCGCCGCCGACGGCACGCTGCTCGACGCCCGCGCCGGCGCGCGCTACCGCGGCGAGACCGAGCCGGTCGACCCGGCCGCCGGGCACGTCCCCGGCGCGGTGTCGGCGCCGACCACCGAGAACCTGGGGACGGACGGCCGGTTCCGGTCGGCCGAGGAGCTGGCCGAGCGGTTCGCCGGGCTGGGCGTCGAGCCCGGGCACGCGGGCCGGGTCGCGGTCTACTGCGGCTCGGGGGTCACGGCGACGCACGAGATTCTGGCGATGGCCGTGGCCGGGATCGACCCGGAGGGCGTGGCGTTGTACGAGGGCTCATGGAGCGGATGGGCGTCCGATCCGTCACGGCCGGTGGCCACCGGAGAACACTGAGACATCCCGGGGCCGTCCCGAGCGCCCGATCCACCCCGGGTGAGACACAGCTCACCAGCTCATGGCCCCGGCGGTGTTGACCCGCCCCGGCGGTCCGCTGCTAACTTAGGCATGCCTTACTTCACTGAGGCATGCCTAACTTAGCGATGCGGACCAGAAGGGGCGGGGCGCGGTGCTGTCGGATGCCTTCCCGAGTTTCTTGATCGGACTCCGAGAAGGGTTGGAAGCCGGCCTGGTCGTCTCCATCCTGCTCGCGTCGCTGGCGAAGGCCGGCCGCAAGGACCGGGCCGGCTCGGTGTGGCTGGGCGTGGGCGCCGCCGCCGCGCTGAGCCTGTCCTTCGCCGCGGTGCTCACCTTCACCTCGGCGCACCTGCCGCCCAAGGCGCAGGACGTGTTCGGCGGCGCGATGGCGCTGCTGGCGGTCGCGTTCGTCACCACGATGGTGTTCTGGATGCGCCGGGCCAGCGCCTCGATGTCCGGGGACCTGAAGGCGAAGCTGGCCGCCGCGCTCGGCGCCAGCGCCGGGATGCTGGTCTTCACGGCGTTCGCCGCGGTGGCGCGCGAGGGGCTGGAGACCGCGCTGTTCCTGTGGACCACGGCCCAGACCGCGCACGAGAAGAGCGGCCCGGCGATCGGGGCGGTCGCCGGCATCGCGGTCGCGGCGCTGCTGTGCTGGGGGCTGTACCACCGGGCGCTGAAGTTGAACCTCGCACGGTTCTTCAAGATCACCGGGTTCGTGCTGGTGGTCATCGCGGCCGGGGTGCTCGCCTACGGGCTGACGGACCTGCAGGAGAGCGGCGCGGTCGGCGGGTTCACGGCGTACGCCTGGGACCTGACCGCGCACCTGGACCCGAACGCCTGGTACGCGCAGCTGGTCGCCGGGACGCTGAACCTGACGCCGAAGATGACGTGGCTGGCGGTGGTCGGGTATGTGGCTTACCTGGCGCCGGTGATGTTCTTCTACCTGCGGCCGGCTGTCGCTGTCGTCCGCCCCACTCCCAAGACCGCCGAGGCGGTCGCGTCGGTTCAGCACCCTGAAACCGCTGAACCGGCTGCCACCCCGGCCGCCTCGGCTCCCACTCCCACTCCCGCCCCTGCTCCCTCCCGCAAGCCGGCTCCGCGCTGGGCGCTGGGCGTCGCGGTCGTCGCGGTCCCGGCGGTGGCCGCGGTCGCGGTGATCGTCGCGGTCGGCCCCGGCTCGGGCAGCAAGGGCGCGCAGACCATCGAGGTCTCGGCCGCGTCCTGCGGGAAGGGCTTCGACGGGCTGACCACCGGCGAGCACACGTTCCAGATGAAGAACACCGGCGACGTGGCCGCCGAGGTCTACCTGCTGGACCCGTCGAGCAACGCGGTCTACGGCGAGATCGAGGGCCTGGCCCCGGGCACCACGCGGCCCATGACGGCGACCATAGGCAGCGGCACGTACGCCTGGCGCTGCGTGCCGAACGGCAAGGACGCGGTCACCTCCGAAGCCAGGCACGCCACCGGCTCGGGCAGCTCCACCACCGCGGTCGTGCCGATCAGCGAGAAGGACCTGGAAGCTCCGCTGGACCAGTACCGCGCCTACGTGACGCAGCACCTGAACGAGCTGGCCGGCTACACGGACACGCTGAAGCAGGACGTGGACTCCGGCGACTTGGCCAAGGCGAAGCAGGACTGGCTGACCGCGCACCTGGCGTACAACCGCCTCGGCGCCGCGTACGGCACGTTCCAGGACTGGGACAAGAAGATCGACGGCCGCGCCGACGGCCTGCCCGACAAGGTGCGGGACAAGGACTTCACCGGCTTCCACCGCCTGGAGTACGGACTCTGGCACGGCGAGGCCGCCGCGAACCTGGCCCCGATCGCCGACCAGCTCGACAGCGACGTCCACGGCCTCATCGGCGACTGGCCCAAGCAGGACTTCGACCCCGCCGACCTCCCGCTGCGGGCGCACGAGATCCTCGAGAACACCCTCCAGTTCCAGCTCACCGGCGACGCCGACTACGGCTCCGGCACGACCCTGGCCACCGCCGACGCCAACCTGACCGGCACCCGCGAAGTCCTGACCGTGATCAGGCCCCTGGTCCAGGCCCGCGACCCCCAGGGTCTGACGCAGATCGACGCCTGGCTCGACCGCTTCGGCGCGACCGTGAACGCCGCGAAGAAGCCGGACGGCACCTGGACCCCGGTGGACCAGCTGGACCCGGCCGCCCGCCAGAAGCTGAACGGCACCCTGGGCGAGCTGCTGGAGCAGCTGTCGGTGGTGCCGGACCTGCTGGAGATCCGGAAGGCGACGTGAGCGGAGCCTCCAGACCCGCCGCCTGCCGACTTCGTTGATGAAAGCGCTTTGAGATGACCGAGCAGAACGAGAACGAGAACGAGAACCAGGTGCCTGACGCTGACGCGCCGCCGGCTGCCGCGAGTGCCGCCGACTCGCAGCCTGCCGCCGGCGCCGCCGTGCCTGCCGCGCCGACCGCCGGCGAGGCGACTTCGGTCGCTGTGAGTGAGGCCGCCGCCCAGCCCGCCACCTGTCCCTTCGACCACACCGCCTTCGCCCGCCGAGCCATGCTCAAGGGCGCGGCGGCGGGCGTGGCCGGCGCCGCGGTCGTCGGTGCCACCGGCTTCGCGATGAACAAGGCCGCCGCCGACACCGCCCCGGTCGCCTCGTCCGCCTCCGGTGGCTCCGGCCGGACCCTGCCCTTCCACGGCGCGCACCAGCAGGGCGTCACCACGCCGGCGCAGAAGCACATGACCCTCGCCGTGTTCGACGTCATCGCCGCCGACAAGGCCGAGCTCGCCACTCTGTTCCAGACGCTCACCGACCGGGCGCGCTTCCTCACCTCCGGCGGCACGCCGCCCGACCTCGGGGTCGGCGCCCCGCCGTCGGACAACGGCATCCTCGGTCCCACGGTCCCCGCCGACGGCCTCACCTTCACCCTCGGCGTCGGCGCCTCGCTCTTCGACGCGCGCTTCGGCCTCGCCGACAAGAAGCCCGTGCGCCTCACGCCGATGAAGACGTTCCCGAACGACAACCTCAACCCCGCCGAGTGCCACGGGGACCTGTCGCTGCAGATCTGCGCCGACAGCCAGGACACCGTCGTGCACGCGATCCGCGACATCGCCAAGCACACCCGGGCCGGCATGCAGCTCAAGTACCGCATCGACGGCTGGGCCAACGATCCGCGCCCCACCGGTGCGCAGCGCAACCTGCTCGGGTTCCACGACGGCATCGCCAACCCCGCCACCGAGCACGAGTTCGACTACCTCGTCTGGGTGCAGCCCGGCGCGCCGGAGCCGGCGTGGACCGCCGGCGGCAGCTACCAGGTGGTGCGGCGGATCCGGATGCTCGTCGAGTTCTGGGACCGGGTCTCGCTGCTGGAGCAGGAGAAGATGATCGGCCGCCGCCGGGACACCGGTGCCCCGCTCGACGGGGGCGCGCAGACCGACATCCCGCAGTACGCGAAGGACCCCAAGGGCGCCAACATCCCGCTGGACGCGCACATCAGGCTGGCCAACCCGCGCACCGCGGAGACCGACCGCAACCGCGTCCTGCGCCGCGGCTACAACTACGACCGGGGCTTCGACAACGTCGGCGACCTGGACATGGGCCTGGCCTTCGTCGCCTACCAGCAGGACATCCAGCGGCAGTTCGAGTTCGTGCAGACCAAGCTCATCGACGAGCCGCTGGTGGACTACATCTCGCCGGTCGGCGGCGGCTACTTCTTCGTGCTGCCCGGGGTGAAGGACGCCTCCGACCACTTCGGCAGCGCGCTGCTGGCCTGAGCCGCACACGCTCCGAGCCGCCGCCGCTTAATCGGTGGCGGGTCCCACACCAGGTGCATACCCTGCACCCATGCCCTTCGACATCAAGATCGTCGAGTACAGCGACGACTTCAGCGACGCGGTCGACGTCACCTTCAGCCGCCCGGCCCAGCGGGGCCGCGGCGCGTACCGCCGGCAGATCTTCGCCGACGAGATCGCCGCCGGCCGGGTCATCGGCGCCTACGACGGCGACCGCGTGGTCGGCACGTTCGCGAACTTCCGCAACACCGTCTCGGTCCCGGGCGGCGCCGCGGTCCCGGCCGCCGCGGTCACGTCGGTCAGCGTCGCGCAGACGCACCGCCGCCGGGGCATCCTGTCCGCGATGATCGCCACCGCCCTGCGGCAGTCCGCGGACGCCGGCGAGCCGCTGTCGATCCTGATTCCGGCGGAATGGCCGATCTACGGCCGCTTCGGCTACGGCCACGCCACCGACGAGACCTCCTACCGCTTCGACAGCAAGCGCTGCGCCGTCTCCAGGCCGCTGCCGGGCACCGTGGACTACGCCTCGGCCCAGGAGTGGGTCGAGGAACTGCCGGCCGCCTACGACCGCCTCCGCGCCACCACGCCCGGCGCGATCGAGTACCGCAACCGCCTCTGGGAGCGCGACGCCGGCCTGCTGACCCACGACGGCAAGCCGACTGACAAGGAAAAGCTCTTCGCGCTCTACCGGGACGAGTCCGGGACGGTTCGCGGCGGCGTGACCTACTCGGTCAAGGAAGGCGACTGGAACGGCTTCGTCGCCAACGACCGCGCCGAGGCGGAAATGCTGGCCGAGGACTCCACGGCCCGCGTCCGCCTGCTCCAGTTCCTGTGGGAACAGGACTGGATCACCACGTTCGACGTCGAGACCTTCCCGGCCGACGACAGCTGGCGGCACCTGATGGCCAACCCCAGGTTCGCGCGCGAGACATCGCGCCACGACGTCCTGTGGGCCCGCGTGCTCGACGTCGCGGCGGCGCTGGAGGCGCGCGCCTACGAGACCGAGGGCCGCCTGGTCCTGGCCGTCACCGACCCGGCCGGCTACGCCGAGGGCGTGTACGCGCTCGAAGGCGGTCCGGCCGGCGCGACCGTGAAGCGCAGCACTGAGAACCCTGACGTGACGCTGCCGGTGCAGACCCTCGGCGCGTTGTACTTCGGCCACCACGCCGCTACGGCGCTGGCCCGGGTCGGGGAGATCACCGAGGAGAAGGCCGGCGGCCTGGCGCTCGCCGACCGGCTGTTCAAGACCGCCGTCCCGCCGCACTGCGTCACATGGTTCTGATCGGACCGGAGCCGGTCGGTCCGTTTCCGGTCGGTCCGGTTCTAGTCCACCGGCCCCGGCTTCGTCGCGCGCTCGTCGATCTCCATCCACGACTGCGGCCGGGTCACCGGGTAGAACCCGGCCTTGGCGTACGTCGAGTGCTTGTCCTTCGTCGCCAGCAGGAACCGGTTGATCCCGATCGCCTTCAGGTCCGCCACGATCTCCCGCGACAGCCACGGGCCGACGCCCTTGCCGCGGTAGGACTCGTCGACGTAGACGTCGCAGAAGTACGCGAAGGTGGCGTGGTCGGTGATCACCCGGGCCACCCCGACCATGGTCTCCCGATCGGCGTAGACGCCGTAGACGTGCGAGCCCTCCAGCGAGCGTTCGACGGCGTCGCGCGGGCGTCCGGCGCCCCACCACGATTCTTCGGCGATCCAGCCGTAGACCTTGTCGGCGTCGACCAGGGCCGGGTCGTCGCTGATGAACAGTCCGTCCTCGCGTGTCACTTCCATGATGGAAAGTCGATCACACCGCCGGTATCGCGGCCAAAAGCCAAAGACCGGAAAGTGGCCCGGTCTCGATGGACGAGACCGGGCCACTGAAGGAAAGACGGAAGATCAGTCGCGGCCCTTCTGCTTGCCGCGCCGCGAGCCGAACACGATCTCGTCCCACGACGGCACCGTGGCCCGCCGCCCCGGCCGTACGCCGTCGGCCTCGGCCTGGCGGTCGGTGGTCCCGACCATCCGCTCCCGGTGCGGGGAGGTGGTGCGCGGGCCGAAGATCGCGTCGTCGAAGGCCGATCCGGCCGACTGCCCGGCCACCGCGGCGATCGGGGCGCGGGAGTCGCCGGCGTCCAGGAAGTCGAAGTCCTCGTCGGGGCCCGCGGCCTGGGAGGGCACGCCCGCGGTGCCGTTGGCGGCGGCCGAGGCCGACACCGCGGCGGACGACGCGGCCGAGGCCGACGCCGAAGCCGGCATCGACGACGGGTGCCGTTCCACCGAGGCGGTCCGCTCCGCGGCCGTGCGCTCGCGCTCACGGTCCCGTTCGCGCTCCCGCTCCAGCGCGCCGCCGGAGCCGTTCGAGCCGTTGGAGGAGAAGGTCTCGGCCGGGCGCCGGCGGGCCTCCAGGTGCACCAGCGAGCCGCCGGCCGAGGAGCCGTTGGCGGCCGGCGCGGGGCCCGGCACCACGGTTCCGCCGGAGAGCACGGAGGCCGCGACGAAGGGGAACATCGGTTCGGCGGCGGCGATCGCGGCGGCGTCCGAGGACAGCAGGCGCGCCTCGTCGTCCTCGGGGGTCACCAGCCGGCGCGGCGGGTCGAAGGCCCACAGCGCCTCGTACGTCTCACCGGAGATCTTGTAGACGGCCTGCACGGTCCAGGTGCCGTCCTCGCGGCGCCAGGAGTCCCAGCGCACCGCGGTCGGGTCCTCGGCCCCGCGCTTGGTCAGCCGCTCGAAGACGATCTCCCCGAGCTTCTGCCCGTGGTTCTCGCCCTGCCGGCGCACCTGCGTGTTCTGAGCCTTTTCCGCCATGAAGGCGCGTTCGGCCAGGATCGGGCCCTCGAAGCGGCGGATGCGCTCGACGGAGATGCCGCAGGCGTCTGCGACCTCCTGCGCGGTGGCGCCCGCGCGGATGCGGGACTGGATGTCCCGGGGGCGCAGCTGCCCTTCTGCCTCTATCTCGATCTGGCCCAGCCGGGCCCGATCGCCGCGCACGGCGGCCCGCAACCGCTCGTCGATGGTCAGATGGAATTCCTGGCCGTCGTTAGAGCGCAGCACAAGTCGCTGACCGTCGCTGGTGACGGCCATGACGCGGAGCTCAGTCACGAGCGGACCTCCCTTCGACGAGTGCTGCCAGCTAGACCGTACTGCATCGACACGCCGATCGGGTACGGGAAACGGATGAGGTCGCCCGGACAGCAAGGGTTGTCGGTCATTTGTCGTACGCCGTCCAGTTGTGGGATGTCAGTTCTGTGACCCCCCGCGGGGCCACCCCTCCCGCCTTGAACCGGGTACATTCCCAGACATCATGGTCGCCAATCCTCATCTTCCAGTTCTTCTGGATCTCTTAGGTGTCTTCGCCGCGGCGGTGGCGGGGGCTTTCGCGGGTCTGCGCAAGGGCCTTGATCTGGTCGGCATCCTCGTCATCGCGGTGGCGTCGTCACTCGGAGGAGGGATGATCCGCGACGCCCTGATCGGGGCCACCCCGGTGGCCGCGATCCAGGACTGGCGCTATTTCGCCGTGGCACTCGCAGCGACCGCGACAGTGCTCCTGGTGACCAGCCGCCGAATGAGTGATTCGAAACTGAAATCGGCGATAGAGGAAGTGCGCGGAAGGGCGGTCCGCTTTGACCGCGTCGCAGTGATCGCCGATGCCCTGACCCTTGGTCTGTTCGCGGTCTCCGGAACTCTCAAAGCATTGGATTACCATCTGCCGGTCTTCCAGGCGGCGCTGCTCGGCACGGTCACCGCGACCGGCGGCGGGGTGGTGCGCGACGTGCTGGTCAACGAGGTCCCGATGGTGCTGCAGCGGGAGCTGTACGCGGTGCCGGCGTTCGTCGGGGGACTGCTGTTCGGCTTGGTGGAGCGGCACGGGTTCGTGGTCCAGGGCTATCTGGCCGCCGCGGCGTCGGTGGCGATCACCGCGGCCATCCGGCTGGTCGCCGTCTGGCGGGACTGGCACGCGCCTCGCCCCGGCGCGGTCGCATAGCGCCGGGGCGAAGCGTTAAGGCTCTGATACTCGTGTTCTAGGTGGGCTTTCTCACAGGGTGATCCCTTAACCCGACATTCCTTGGTGGTGTCTCAGTTCAGGACCTGAGTCGTCCAGTTCGAGGGGTTCTTGCCGAGCGAGGTGATCCGGTCGAGCAGTCCCTTGGCGCCGCCGACGGAGTCCAGCGGGTCCACGCCGCTGATGCCGCCATGGCTGTCCAGAACGCAGATCTGCAGGCCCTCGGAGTCCTTGCAGGCGTTCGTGCCGTCGTTCGGCAGCTTCGGGTACGCGCTCAGGGGCACCGTGCTCTGGGGGTCCGTCCAGCCGACGGGGATGACGATGATGCTGAAGCTGATGTCGATGTGCTTGCCGTCGGTGTAGGACAGCGTCGTCCCGACCGCGGACGGATCCTGTCCGACCACGAGCGGGTCATCCAGCCTGGCGTCGACGAGCGTGCCGCGCGTCGGCATGCCCTCGACGTGGATCGGCATGGGCAGGGAGAAGTTCTTGACGGCCACCGAATCGGCGATTTCGATCAGCGTCTCCCGCAACTGGGTGCCGTGGGGCTGGTCGTACGCGGCGAGCGTGAACCAGGACCCGGATGCCGTCTGCCACACCAGGCGGTCCGGATAAGTCCCCGTGGTTCCGCCGTCGTTGTTGTGCAGGATGTACGCCTTCGCGCTCCCCTTGACCTTCACATCTGTCTTCGTCTCCGAAGTCAGTGGCCTGGGCTCGGTGGCGGACGGGGTCAGCTCCAGTCGCGACGGGTTCAGGTAGCTGGGCTTGGAGCTGGGCACCTGTGGCTTGGTCTCCAAAGTGACCGTGGTGGAGCCGGAGCTGTAGTCGTATTCGTGCGTCGCCACCTGGTAGCCGTCCGGCAGGTATCCGAAGGAGGCGACCTCGGTGAGCGGGTCGGTACCGGTGAGGTCTCCGGCCAGCGCGGGCGCGGGCTCGGGCCGCTCCGCCGGCGACGTCCCGCCGAGCCCGTTCGCCACCAGCGCGCACGCCGCGACCACCGCCAGGCCGCCGGCCGCCGGTGCCACCCGGGCCGTGATCATCCGGCGCCGGCCGTCGGCGCGGGCGCGGCCGATGTCGATGGTGCTGGGCGGCGCGTCGGCGTACTCGGCGTCCGCCAGTTCTACGAGCGAGGTCTTCAAATCCTGATTCACAGCATTCCCTCCATCGCGGGGATCAGATTCGGGTCGAGAAGGTTGCGCAGCGTCGCCAGGCCGCGGGTGGACTGGCTCTTGACGGTGCCGGTCGAGCAGCTCATGAGCTGGGCGGTCTGTTCGACCGACAGGTCGCAGTAGAAGCGCAGGACCACCGTGGCGCGCTGCCGCGGGGGCAGCTTCGCCAGTGCCGTCTTCAGGTCCAGGCCCAGCTCCAGGTCACCGAGCGCGGCCGGGTCCGGCTCCGGATCGGCGGCGTGCCCGCCCCCGAAGCGGTGCAGGACCGTCCACTTGGCCCAGCCGGAGCGCTGCTCGGCCAGGAAGGTGTTGACCAGCGTGCGGCGGGCGTAGCCGTCGACGTTGTCGGCCCGCCGGGCCCGGTGCCAGTGCGCGTAGAGCTTGGTGATCGTGCTCTGCACCAGGTCGTCGGCGCGGTGCCAGTCCCCGCACAACAGATAGGCGACCCGGCGCAGCCAGGCCTGCCGGGCGCTGGCGTACTCGGTGAATTCGGCGTCGCGGTCGGGCGTCGCCATAGGCCTCCCCCTCGGTCGGTGTGTTACTCGGACAGTCACCTGATGCGTTCGGGTGCGCGAGGGGTTGCATGCGAATGGCGCCGTGCTTCGGCACGGCGCCATCGGGTCGGCGGGTTCGGCGGATACTCCGATCAGTCGATCAGTCGATCAGTCGATGACCAGCTCGATCTCGGGCTGGTCCGTCCCCAGGTCCAGGTAGCAGGCCCCGGGCGCCACGTACTCGGTCCCGCCGGGGCCGTTGATGTGGATCCCGGTGAACACCGCCACGTGCGCCGGCAGGGAGTTGCCCTCGCGCAGCACGCCGATCACCTTGTGCGTGTCCGCGGTGATGACGTCCCGGGCGATCCGGGTGAGTCCGGCCAGGTCCGGGACCGGACCGTCCGGCAGGAACGGCGGGATGCGGTCGCGGAGCATGCTCTGCTCCGGGTCGGCCAGGTCCAGGAAGGGGTAGTCGCCGGTCGGGGCGTTGTCGCCGCGCAGCTCGTCGTGCAGGGCCATCAGGGCGCCGCAGGTGTGCGAGACGCCGGGGACGCCGGGGCGCTCGACGTTGCCGATCACGCCGTGCGCGTCGATCCCTATGTGCGGGAGCGCGACCAGGACGAAGCGTCGGACGCCGTCCTCCACCGGGGCGTGGCCCGAGGCGGCCAGGATCCCGGTGCGGCCGAGCACGATCATCCCGGCCAGGCCGGCCATGTTGAAGCCGGCGCCCCAGGTGTCGTACAGGCGCGCGGTGATGGTCACCGCGAGCTCGTCGCGGCAGGTCGCGATCAGCGGGAGGGTGTTGGCGGCATGGAATCCGTGGGGCGCGAGCAGCTCGCGTGTGGCGCGTACGAAGCCGGTCGCCGGGATGGCGTCCGGGAACGTGGTGCGAAGGACCTTCGAGGCCGCGGTCGGGGTGCTGGTCTCTGGGTTCATGGGCACAGTATCCATTGGGACGATTGTCACAAGGCCCGCGCCGCCGGGCCAGCGGCCACCCGGGTGAGCGTGCTCACAGCGCCCGCCGGGCCGCGGGCGACGGGCGTCCGCGCAGGTCCGCACCCGTGTGGCGCACCCCGGGTTGGTACCGTGCGGCGGCACCCACTAGAGTGTCTTGATGTCGAGATACTTTCCGCAAGCGAGAGCTGGGCCATGGCAATGACCTCCAAGAACAGCTTCGGCGCCCGCGACACCCTCTCGGTGGGCGCGCAGTCGTACGAGATCTTCCGCATCGGGGCCGTCGAGGGCTCCGAGCGCCTCCCCTTCAGCCTGAAGGTGCTGCTGGAGAACCTCCTGCGCACCGAGGACGGCGCCAACGTCACCGCTTCCCAGATCCAGGCCCTGGGGCAGTGGGACCCGAACGCCCAGCCGGACACCGAGATCCAGTTCACGCCGGCGCGCGTGATCATGCAGGACTTCACCGGCGTCCCCTGCGTGGTCGACCTGGCCACCATGCGCGAGGCCGTGGCCGAGCTCGGCGGCGACCCGGCGAAGATCAACCCGCTGGCCCCGGCCGAGCTGGTGATCGACCACTCGGTGATCGCCGACGTCTTCGGCCGCCCGGATGCCTTCGAGCGCAACGTCGAGATCGAGTACGGCCGCAACCGCGAGCGCTACCAGTTCCTGCGCTGGGGGCAGACCGCCTTCGACGAGTTCAAGGTGGTCCCGCCCGGCACCGGCATCGTGCACCAGGTGAACATCGAGCACCTGGCGCGCGTGGTCTTCGACCGCAACGGCCAGGCCTACCCCGACACCCTGGTCGGCACCGACTCGCACACCACCATGGTCAACGGCCTGGGCGTGCTGGGCTGGGGCGTGGGCGGCATCGAGGCCGAGGCCGCGATGCTCGGCCAGCCGGTCAGCATGCTGATCCCGCGCGTGGTCGGCTTCAAGCTGCACGGCGAGCTGCCCGCCGGCGCCACCGCCACCGACCTGGTGCTCACCATCACCGAGATGCTGCGCAAGCACGGCGTCGTCGGCAAGTTCGTGGAGTTCTACGGCGCCGGCGTGGCCGCGGTCCCGCTGGCCAACCGCGCCACCATCGGCAACATGTCGCCGGAGTTCGGCTCGACCTGCGCGATCTTCCCGATCGACGACGAGACCATCAGCTACCTGAAGCTCACCGGCCGCTCCGCGGAGCAGCTGGCGCTGGTCGAGGCGTACGCCAAGGCCCAGGGCCTGTGGCACGACGCCTCCCGCGAGCCGTCCTACTCCGAGTACCTGGAGCTGGACCTGGCCAGCGTGGTCCCCTCGATCGCCGGCCCGAAGCGCCCGCAGGACCGCGTGGTGCTGGCCGAGGCGAAGGACAAGTTCGCCGAGGTGCTGCCGACCTACGCCGCGCAGGGCACCAAGCCGACCCCGGTCACGATGGAGGACGGCACCCAGGTCGTCATCGACAACGGCGCGGTCGTGATCGCCTCGATCACCTCCTGCACCAACACCTCGAACCCGCAGGTGATGATCGGCGCCGCGCTGCTGGCCAAGAACGCGGTGGAGAAGGGCCTGCACGCCAAGCCGTGGGTCAAGACCACCCTGGCGCCCGGCTCGAAGGTCGTCTCCGACTACTACGAGCGCGCGGGCCTGACACCGTACCTGGACAAGCTCGGCTTCAACCTGGTCGGCTACGGCTGCGTCACCTGCATCGGCAACTCCGGCCCGCTGCCGGAGCCGGTCAGCAAGGCGGTCAACGAGGCGGACCTGGCGGTGGTGTCGGTGCTGTCCGGCAACCGCAACTTCGAGGGCCGCATCAACCCGGACGTGAAGATGAACTACCTCGCGTCCCCGCCGCTGGTCGTGGCCTACGCCATCGCCGGCACCATGGACTTCGACTTCGAGAACGAGCCGCTGGGCTACGACGGCGACGACAAGCCGGTGTTCCTGAAGGACATCTGGCCCTCCACCCAGGAGATCCAGTCGGTCATCGAGCAGGCCATCACCGCCGAGATGTTCGCCAAGGACTACGCGGACGTCTTCCACGGCGACGAGCGCTGGCGCTCGCTGCCCACCCCGACCGGCAACGTCTTCGAGTGGGACACGGACTCCACCTACGTCCGCAAGCCCCCGTACTTCGAGGGCATGTCCGCCGAGCCGTCGCCGGTCGCCGACATCCACGCCGCCCGCGTCCTGGCCAAGCTCGGCGACTCGGTGACCACCGACCACATCAGCCCGGCCGGCTCCATCAAGGCCGACAGCCCGGCCGGCAAGTACCTGGCCGAGCACGGCGTGGGCCCCCGCGACTTCAACAGCTACGGCAGCCGCCGCGGCAACCACGAGGTGATGATCCGCGGCACCTTCGCGAACATCCGCCTGCGCAACCAGCTCCTCGACGGCGTCGAGGGCGGCTTCACGAAGAACCTCCTGTCCGGCGAGCAGACCACCATCTACGACGCCTCCCAGGCCTACCAGGCCGCCGGCATCCCGCTGGTCGTCCTCGCGGGCAAGGAGTACGGCTCGGGCTCCTCCCGCGACTGGGCCGCGAAGGGCACGGCCCTGCTCGGCGTGAAGGCGGTCGTCGCCGAGAGCTACGAGCGCATCCACCGCTCCAACCTGATCGGCATGGGCGTCGTCCCGCTGCAGTACCCGGCGGGCCAGAACGCGGAGTCCCTCGGCCTGACCGGCGAGGAGACCTTCGAGATCACCGGCCTGGAGGAGCTGAACAACGGCAGCACCCCCCGCACGGTGAAGGTGAAGGCCGGCACGTCCGGGGGACAGAACATTGAGTTCGACGCGGTGGTCCGCATCGACACCCCCGGCGAGGCCGACTACTACCGCAACGGCGGCATCATGCAGTACGTGCTGCGGAACCTGCTGAAGAAGTAAGCGGAAGCGCCCTGAAGCAGCCCTCGGCCCGGTCGGGCCGGGGGCTGCTTTATGCTCCCGGCATGGTCGATGATCGCGTTGCCGCGGCGGTGTACGAGCACGTCCGAGCGTTCAGCAAAGGCGACCTCCCGGCCCTGATGGCCGGCCTCGCCGACGACACGGTCTGGATCACCGGCCGCACGACGGTCCGAGGCCGCGCCGAGCTGGAGCCGTTCTTCCGCGAGGCGATAGCCGGCCTGCACCCGACGCTGGCGGTGGAGAGCCTGCTGGTCGACCGGGACCGGGCGGCGTGTCAGCTGACCGAGACCCTGCTGTGGGACGGCGCGGAGCGGTCCTACGCGATCGCGGCGTTCTTCACTCTGCGCGACGGGCTGATCGTGACGGCGAAGGTGTATCGCGAGGGCACGGCCGAGCTGGACTGAGCGGCGGCGACGGATTCGGGCGGCCGCAACGGATTCCGGCGCTCAGCCCAGCCGCCGCAGCTCCCCGGTAGCGACCAAAGCCCAGTGCTGGTCGGGGCCGGAGGCCGCCCGGGTGAACCACATGCGCGCCTCCGGCGCGTCGCGGCGGCGGTAGGCGATGACGCCGAGGAAGACCATCGCGGCCGGGGCGGTGTCGGGGTCGCCGATGGCGGCCACCGCGAGGAAGGACAGGCGGGCGCCGGGGAGGTCGCCTTCGGTGTAGGCGTACATGGCGCCGTCGAAGAAGGCTCGGGCTTCCTTGCGCAGGACGCGTGGGAGGCCGGGGGCGGAGTACAGCGAGCGGGCTATGGCGGCGTGCGCGTCGATGGGTTCGTTGGCTGGGAGGGTTGGTAGTTCCTCGGAGCCCAGCGGGACGAAAGGCTCCTCGGGTTCCTCCGGCTCTTCAGGCTTCTCCAGCTCTTCAACCGTGTCCGGCTCGTCGCCGTTATTGTCGTCATCGTCGTCGTCAGGGGTGTCATCCGGGGACATGCCGTCTTCTTACCCGCGGCTTAACCCCGTTCCCCGATTCTGACGGTGTGAGCATCGACCAGAACAGATCCGCCGTCGCGCATCTGCTGCGGCGTGCCGGGTTCGGCGCGAGCGGGGCGGAGATCGACGCCGCCGCGAAGGCCGGGTACGAGGCGACCGTGGCCGCGCTCCTGGCGCCGGCCGGTGTCGATCCCGGCGCCGCCGCGACGCCGGCGCCCGGCTACCCGGCGATGAAGGTGCCCAAGAAGGGCAGCGCGCAGGATGACTACCAGATGGTCGGCTGGTGGCTGGCGCGGATGGCCGCGGTCACGCAGCCGCTGGTGGAGAAGCGCACCTTCTTCTTCCACGGGCACTTCGCGACCTCCGTCCAGAAGGTCGCCAGCCCCGGCTTCATGATCCAGCAGAACCAGACCATGCGGACCCTCGGGGGCGGCGACTTCGCCGTGCTGGCGCACGCGATGGTCCGGGACCCGGCGATGATGCTGTGGCTGGACAGCGCCGGCAACACGCTGAAGGCCCCGAACGAGAACCTGGCGCGCGAGCTGATGGAGCTCTTCACGCTCGGCGTCGGCAACTACACCGAGGACGACGTCCGCGCCGGCGCCCGCGCCCTCACCGGCTGGCGCCTGGACGCCTCCGGCAAGGCCACGCTTGTGCCCAAGCTGCACGACGACACCCCCAAGACCATCCTCGGCAAGACCGCCGACTTCGACGACACCTCGTTCGTCGACTGGATCCTGCAGCAGCCGGCCTCGCCGAAGTTCGTCGCCGGCCGCTTCTGGGACCGCTTCGGCATGCCGGGCCCGATCCCGCCGGACGTCTCCGGCCGCCTGCTCGCTGCCTACGGCCCGAACCGCGACGTCACCGCGCTTCTCAGGGCCCTGTTCCTGGACCCGGTCTTCCGCGGTCCGCAGGCGCGCTACGCCCTGGTGAAGCAGCCCACTGAGTATGTCGTCGGTGTTCTCAGAGCCCTGCGAATCAAGATCGACGCCGGCCCGGACTCGAAGGACAACCAGGCCCTGCGCACCGCGCTCAACGGCCTGGGCCAACTGCCCTTCTACCCGCCGAACGTCGGCGGCTGGCCCGAGGGCACGGCCTGGCTCACCACCGCCGCCGCGCAGACCCGCTTCGTCTTCGCGCAGTGGGCCGTCGCCAAGGGCGACCTGTCGCAGGTCGAGAACAGCAGCCCCTCGCAGCGCATCGACGCCGTCGCGCACCTGCTCGGGATCGACGCCTTCACCGACCGCAGCGTCGCCGCCCTCACCGAGGTCGTGGCCGACCCCGAGCAGTTGGTGACCCTGGCGCTGCTGGCGCCCGAGTACCTCGTGAACTGACGACCGGAATCCGTACTGACGACCGGAACCTAAGGACTCGAACATGGACACCGTGACCCGCCGCCGCTTCCTGGAGTTGTCCGGCGTCATGTCCACCGGCGCGTTCGCGGCGGCCTGCTCGTCGTCGCACGGCCACCCGGTCGGCGCCCCGGCGCTGAGGCCCGGCGGCCCGACGACCTCCGGCGCGCAGCTCGGCGCGGCCGCCCAGCACGCGCCGTTGGCCCCGGGCTCCGGCGTGCTGGTGCTGGTGACGCTCTACGGCGGCAACGACGGCCTCAACACCGTGATCCCGTACGCCGACCCGGCCTACAACAGCTCGCGCCCCGACCTGGCCTACAGCGCCGGCCAGGTCCTGGACCTCGGCGACGGCCTGGGCTTCAACCCGGCCATGACCGGCCTGCACGAGATGTGGCAGCGCAAGCTCTGCGCCGTGGTGCGCGGCGTCGGCTACCCGCAGCCCAACCACAGCCACTTCGTCTCCATGGACATCTGGCAGACCGCCACGCCCGGCGAGCCCACCGGCTCGGGCTGGCTCGGCCGCTGGCTGGACGCCCAGCCCGACGACCAGATCAGGGCGCTGCGCGCGATCTCCGTCGGCGGCACGCTCCCGCCGCTGCTCGGCGGCACCAAGACCGCCGGCAGCTCGCTGCCGATCGGCCAGTTCCGGCTGCCCAAGGCCGGACCGCTGGACACCGGCTTCATGGGCCTGGGACAGCCCTCGGCACAGGACTCCACGCTGGCCGCCTACGCCGCGCGCGACGTCTCCGACCTGTTCACCGTCGCCAAGACCTTCAGCCCGGCGCTGGCCTCGGCGAAGAGCGCCGGGACCGCCAAGGCCGGCAAGACCGGCAAGGCCGCGGCGGCCGGCGCGGGTGCGGCCGCCGGAGCTGGCGCGGCCGGCGCGGCCAAGGCCGCCAAAACCTCAGCCCTCGCTCAACAACTCGACATCGTCGCCGAGTGCATCAACGCCTCGGTGCCGACCCGCGTCTACAGCGTCAGCCTCGGCGGCTTCGACACGCACAGTGCCGAGAAGGGCACGCAGTCGACGCTCTGGGGCGAGGTCGACAAAGCGGTCACGGACTTCCAGAACTCGATCGCCGGCGGACCCCACGGCAAGGACGTGGTCACCGTGCTGTACACCGAGTTCGGCCGCCGCGTGCACGCCAACGCCAACCAGGGCACCGACCACGGCACCGCCGGTCCCGTCCTGGTCATCGGCGAGCCGGTGAACGGCGGCTTCCACGGCGAGCAGCCCTCGCTGACCGACCTGGACAACGGCGACCTGAAGTTCAGCACCGACTTCCGCAGCGTCTACGCGACCCTGCTGGACAAGGTCCTCGGCGCGGACCCGGCGCAGATCCTCGGCCAGGACCAGCCCCGACTCGCCTTCCTGCAATGAAAGGCGATTCTCGACCGAGCCTGCTGCGGCCGAGAATCGCTTTCCATTGCTTAGCCGGGAATGACGCGGAAGTCGTACGGCTCGCGCAGCCGATTCGCCACTCCCCGTGCCATGACGATATTCCGGGTCAGGGCGTCGAGTTTGGCGGTGGCTTCGTAGCGGCGGCCTTTGGTCTCGCCCTTGGCGGCCAGTAACCCGCGATCGGTCAGGGTGCGCAGGTCCCGCGCGGCTTGGTCGTTGGACAGGTCTTCGTCGCGTTGGTACATGGTGCGCCGTACGGCACCGCCTCGGACTGCCTCGTACAAGGCCGTGACGGTGCGTTCCGGAAGCTGTTCGGACTCGGCGACGGTCAGGAGGCCCATCCACAGCCGTGCCGCCACGTTTGCACGCGACCGGATGAGCTGCGCTTGAAGGTGGTGCGCGCGGAGGTTGAACCGTACCCAGGCCAGGGTGTCGTCGCCCTTGCTCGGGGCGAAACGGCCCTGCTGTACGTGGACGAGCGCGTCGTAGTAGTCGTAGGTGTTGCGTCCGATGCCCAGCCATTCCTCGATGGATGAGAACTCGGGGGCGAGTTCGCCGCAGCGCGCCATGACGAGCGTGTGGATGGTCCGGGACATACGGCCGTTGCCGTCGCGCCATGGGTGGATGGATGCCAGGTTGAGGTGCGCCATCGCAGCGCGAACGTAGGACGGGGCCTCCAGGTCGCCCTCGTTGAGCCAATCGCTGAGTTCGGTCATGAGCACGGGCACGTCGTCGGCGTCGGGGCCGGTGTAGACCACCGTGTTGGTCGCCTGCTCGGTGACGCTGATGTCGCCGGGCCGGAAACGGCCGGGCCATTTCTCCAGGTGGTGCTTGAGCATGATGTGGTGCAGCGCGTTGATGAACATCGGGTGCCACGAGAACTCCCCGGCATTGGCGAGTTGCTGTACATACGTGAGTGCGTCGCGGTAACCGAGAATGTCGGCCCAGGTATCCGCATCGGTCTCGGTCGGTTCCTCGCCGGCGACCGCGGCTTCGGCGTCCATCAGATTGACACGGATGCCTTCGATGGAATTGGAGCCGGCGATGGCGGCGGCTGTGAGGCTCCGCCGGAGGAGGCCGGTCCATTTGCGTGGAGAAGCGACCTGGTGCTTCAACTCCTCGCGCATGGCGGTGAGCTCGTCGAGAACCCGTAGGTCGTCGTCGGTCAGTGTCGGAGTCGCGTGAAGCATGCCGCCAGTGTATCCCATGAATGCTGAAATGATTCAAGCATTCAGGCAAGCGGCGTGAACCCTGTTCGCCCCATCCTCCGAAGCGGTGCCACCACGTTGCGAACACGCTGCGCGGGCCATGTGAAGATCATGTAGAAGGAGGTGGGAAGCGCCAGGGCGGCGCTCGGACCAGGCTTAGACTCTCTGCCGTATAACTGGAAGCCAGGAGTGTTGTTTCAAGTTCAACAGAAGGAGGATCGGGTGGCACTGCTGGAGGCGATCCAGGGTCCGCGCGATCTGGACAAGCTCAGCTCTGAGCAGCTCGTCGAGCTCGCTGCGGAGATCCGTGCTTACCTGATCCCGACTGTGGCGAAGACGAGCGGGCACATCGGCCCGAACCTGGGGGTGGTGGAGCTCACCATCGCGCTGCACCGGGTCTTCGACTCGCCCAAGGACACCATCCTGTGGGACGTGGGCCACCAGGCCTACGTGCACAAACTCCTCACCGGCCGCCAGGACTTCTCCGCGCTGCGGCACGCCGGCGGCCTGTCCGGCTATCCGGCGCGCGCGGAGTCCGAGCACGACGTGATCGAGAACTCCCACGCCTCCACCGCGCTGGCCTACGCCGACGGCATCGCCAAGGCGCACGAGGTGCGCGGCGTCACCGACCGCCAGGTCGTGGCGGTGATCGGGGACGGCGCGCTGACCGGCGGCATGGCCTGGGAGGCGCTGAACAACATCGCCGCGGCCAAGGACCGCCCGGTGATCATCGTGGTCAACGACAACGAGCGCTCCTACTCCCCGACCATCGGCGGCCTGGCCGACCACCTGGCGACCCTGCGCACCACCCAGGGCTACGAGCGCTTCCTGGAGTGGGGCCGCGGCATGCTCGGCCGCACCCCGGTCATCGGCACCCCGCTGTACGAGGCGCTGCACGGCGTCAAGAAGGGCCTGAAGGACATCGTCGCCCCGCAGGGGATGTTCGAGGACCTGGGCCTGAAGTACGTCGGCCCGGTCGACGGGCACGACATCGCCGGCATGGAGGCCGCGCTGCGCCGGGCCCGGCACTACCGCGGCCCGGTGATCGTGCACGCGATCACCCGCAAGGGCGAGGGCTACCCGGCCGCCCGCAACAACGTCAACGACCAGCTGCACCAGGTCGCCGTGGACAGCGACCCGGAGACCGGGCAGCCGCTGGTCCCCGCCGGCGCCTCCTGGACCTCGGTGTTCGCCGACGAGATGGTGAAGGTCGGGGCCGAGCGCGACGACGTGGTCGGCATCACCGCGGCCATGCTGCACCCGGTGGGCCTGGCCAAGTTCGCCGAGCGGCACCCGGACCGGATCTTCGACGTCGGCATCGCCGAGCAGCACGCGGTCACCTCCGCCTGCGGCATGGCCTTCGCCGGCCTGCACCCGGTGGTGGCGATCTACGCGACCTTCCTCAACCGCGCCTTCGACCAGGTCCTGATGGACGCCGCGCTACACAACGCGGGCGTCACCTTCGTCGCCGACCGGGCCGGGGTCACCGGCAACGACGGCGCCAGCCACAACGGCATGTGGGACATGTCGATCTTCCAGGTGGTGCCCCGGCTGCGGATCGCCGCCCCGCGCGACGGCTCGCAGCTGCGGGCCCAGCTGCGCGAGGCGCTGGACGTCGCCGACGCGCCGACCATGATCCGGTTCTCCAAGGGCACGGTCTGCGAGGACATCCCGGCGGTGGCCAAGGCCGGATCGATGGACGTGCTGCGCACCACCGCGGGCAGCGGGCTGGCCCCGGACGTGCTGATCGTCAGCGTCGGGGCGATGGCGCAGGTCTGCCTGGACGTCGCCGAGCGGCTGGCCGACCAGGGCATCGGCGCCACCGTGGTGGACCCGCGCTGGGTCAAGCCGGTCGACCCGGCGGTCCTGATGCTGGCCGCCGAGCACCGCCTGGTGGTCACCGTCGAGGACAACGTCCGGGTCGGCGGCGTCGGCTGCGTGGTGGCCCAGGCGCTGCGCGACGCCGGCGTGCACACCCCGCTGCGCGACTTCGGCGTGCCGGCGGAGTTCCTGGACCACGCCAACCGCGGCGAGGTGCTGGAGCAGATCGGCCTGACCGGCCAGCGCGTCGCGCACGAGGTCGTCGGTCTGGTCGCGGGTCTGGGCAGCGCGGTCGCGGCGGACCGGGCCACGGCGGCCAACGGTTCGGCCAACGGCTCGTCCAGCGGTTCGTCCAACGGTTCGGCACCGAAAGTCACGACACGGTAGCAGTCTGCTGACCTTAGGGGGTTACCTCCCCGGGCACGGTCAAGGGGGAGGTAACCTCTGTTCCATGGGCGGCGAGGCATAGCAAGGCGATGGTCGCTACCGACGCTCCCACACGATCCGGGCCGGGCTTGCAGGAGCCGCCCCGGCCGGGGCCCTCATGGCTGCGGCGGGCCTGGTACTCCCCGCGCTTCCAACGCCTGTGGAACACGCCGCAGGCGTCGTGGACCCGAGTGGTCCTTCTGTTCTTCGCAGTCGCCACCATCACCCACCTCCCGGCGTTCAGCCGCACCTTCTGGAACCCTGACGAGGGGTTCCTGGCCACGCAGGCGAGGGCTCTGAACACTGAGAACGGCCAGTTCTACCAGATCATCGTCGACCGCAAGCCGCCGCTGCTGCCCTACGTCTACGCGTGGGTGTTCAAGCTCTTCGGCGACCACGGCCTGTCCACGCTGGTCGTGATCCGGGCGCTGGCGATCTGCGTGCACGTCGTCACCGCGATCCTGATCACCCAGATCGCCAAGCGCCGCTTCGGCCGGCACGGCGTCTGGGCCGGACTGCTGTACCTGCTGGGCTCGGCGGGCCTGGCGCCCGAGGACTCGCAGGCGGCCTCGTTCGAGGTCTTCATGCTGCCCTGGACGTGCGCGGCGTTCCTGCTCGCGGACAGCGCCCGCCGGCATCCGAAACGCTCGATCCCGTTGCTGGCCGGCTCCGGCGTGGCCGCGGCGCTCGCGACGCTCACCAAGCAGACCGCGGGCGTCACCATGCTGCCGGTGGCCTGGCGGGCCTGGAAGGACCGGCGCTGGCGGGGTCTGGTCACGATCATCCCGGCCTTCGCGCTGCCGATCGTGGGCGTCGCGCTGTGGGTCGGCTTCGGTGACTTCTTCTTCTGGGTGTTCACCGGCAACAGCGGGTATCTGACCTCGCTGGGCTCGTTCTCCACGATCATGGCGCGGCTGTGGGGCAACCTCGGCATCTTCGCCGGGGCGTCGGCCGCCGCCTTCCTGGCGATCATGTACATGACGGTCCGCAACGGCATCTTCAAGGCCGACGCCGACCTGTGGCTGTGGCTGGCCGGCTCGGCGGTCGGCGTCTCCAGCGGCTTCCACTTCTTCGGGCACTACTTCCTGCAGATGCTCCCGCCGATCGTGATCCTGGCCACCGGCGCGCTGCACCGGAACGGCTCGCGGCTGCGCTGGACCATGCTCGGGGTCACGGCGACCACGGCGACGCTGTTCCTCACGCTGGCGTTCACCTGGCCGCGCACCGACATGGAGCACAACTGGGAAGTCGCCCAGGAGGTGCAGAAGGCGGCCGGGCCCGGGAAGTCGGTGCCGATCATCGTCTGGGGCATGGACCCCTCGATCTACTTCATGTCCGGCCAGATCCCGGCCAGCCGCTTCATCACCGCCGGCTTCCTGTCCGGGTTCGCCGGCGGCGGCGACCAGGACAAGGTGGGGCCGATCGTCTACACGCCGACCAGCCCCATCGTGGGCATGGCGCAGGACATCCTGAACCTGCAGAAGAAGGGGCAGGAGCCGGACCTGTTCGTGGACGACTCCTGGGGCAAGCCGTACCAGCCGAAGTACATCGGCGTCATCAACGACCTGGTCACCAACTACTACGCCTTCAGCAAGGGCGTCGACCACACCTTCATCTACCGGCTGAAGAACCCCGAAGGGCTGCGGGTGTGGGCCCAGACGATAGTCGACAACGGGATGCAGGACGTGTGGGACAAGAACCAGTGGGACTTCATCAACCCGCCTACGGACGGCTGACGCCGGATAATCGGCGGTATGGCGCCGACGACACTCACTCAGGACACGCTGAACCGCACGCTGCTGGCCCGCCAGCACCTGCTGGCGCCGCGCAGTGGCTCCTTGGCCGAGACGGTTGAGGCGATCGGCGCGATCCAGGCGCAGTACTGGCCGGCCGTCGCGATCTCGCTGTTCACGCGGAACGACGGGGCGACGCTGGAGTCGGTGTACGACGCGTTTGAGCGGTGCGAGCTGGTCGTCGGTTCCTCCATTCGGGGTACGGTGCACGCCGTCAGCCGCGCCGAGCACCCGCTGTACGCGGCGGTGTCGGAGGCGACCGACGCCGACATTCTGGCGGCGCGCAATGAGGGGGCGGACCCCGGGATGCGTGCTTTGCGGACGGAGGTGCTGAAGTTCGCCGCGGACAAGCCGCGCAGCGCCGCCGAGTTCGCGGAGTTCGCCGCGGAGTGGGTCGCGAAGAATCCGGGGCGGATGTCGGCGGCGAATCTCGAGTATCACGCGTCGCGGAACTGGCGTCCGATCTATCGGAGCAATGCTCTGATCCGCTTCCCGGCCGACGGGAACTGGGCCCCGGCTACGGGGCCGAAGACGTATATGTACTCGCCTGAGCGGGCCGCCGATCCGGATGCCGCGATCGCCGCGTTGGTGCGTCGGCATCTGGCCGCGTTCGGGCCGGCTGCTGCTGATGATGTGGCTGTGTGGCTTGGGTTGAAGGTGACTCGCGCGCGGGCGATTCTCGACGGCTTCACGGACTTGGTCACGTATGCGGATGAAGCGGGTCGCACGTTGTACGACGTCCCGGACGGGGAGATCACCGATGCCGAGGTGAAGACGCCGCCGAGGTTGTTGCCGCGGTTCGACAGCATTCTGCTCGCGCACAATGCGAAGCACCGGCAGCGGATCATCTCGCGGGAGTACTGGGACCGGGTCTACAACGGGAAGAACCTGCAGATTCTGCCGTCGTTCCTGATCGGCGGGTACGTCGCCGGGATCTGGTCGGTGGAGGCGAAGAAGAAGCTTGCGACGCTGACTTTGGAGCCGTTCCACAAGCTGGCCAAGGGTGACATCAAGGCGCTGACCGGTGAGGCGGAGCGGGTGCTGCGGTTGCAGGCGCCGGGCTCCGCCTCGTATGCGGTCGAGGTCGCGGAGTAGGGGCTAGCGACTAGGACTAACGCCGGGTCGCGTTCAGTACCGCGGCTTCGGGCGCTCCTGGAGGACGTCGTCCAGGTAGATGTCGACCTTCTCGTTGTAGACCGCGGCCAGGCCGGTGATCTTCTGGACCTCCGGGAACGGCGTGCGGTAGCCCCAGATGAGGTCGGCGTGGACCTGGTCGCCGACCTGGACCGACCAGTACGTCGCGGCGCCCTTGTACGGGCAGTGCGTCACGGTGTCCGAGGGGCGCAGGACGTCCTGGTTCAGCGCGGTGATCGGGACGTAGTAGCGCGGCGGGAGACCGGTCTCGAAAAGGATCATGCTGCTCGGGGAGTCGGCCAGGACCACGCCGTCGAGCTCGGCGCGGAAGTGGCGGTTGCTGGTCAGGACGTCGATGCGGCTGTACGGGTCGCGCGGGTGGGTGTAGATCGGCTCGTCTTCCTCGAACCAGTCGAAGGCGTCGAAGTCGAACCGGACCGCGTCGCGCAGCTCCTCCAGCGGGGACTCCGGGACCGTGCGGGCCTTGCCGGCGGCGGTCAGGCCGGCGACGTGGACGTCCTGCACCTGCGCATCGCCGCGGCTCGGCGAGTGCTCGGACTCACCGGTGGGCTTGAGCTCGGCGAGGACGTCCTTCGCCGGGACGTAGTAGGTCGGGTAGAAGGGCTTCTCCCAGACGTACAGCGGGTGCAGCGTGTCCGCCACCAGCTTGTTGTCCAGGTAGAGCCGGACGCGCTTGGCACCGGTCTCCACTTTCACGCGCCCGCGGGCGTTGTCCGCCATGATCCTGCCGCCTCTCGGATCAGTCACACTCAGTAACGTTGATCGCACTCAGTCACGGATGGCAATTCGCAAGCGCCGGAAGCCCTTGCCTTTGTTCTCCACCTTCAACACCTCGATCTTGCCGATCCATCTCGTCGATTCGACATGGGTTCCGCCATCCGCCTGAGTGTCGAGCCCGACGATGTCGACGATCCGCACTTCCTCCAGCTCCGGCGGCACGAGGTTGGTGGCGGTGCGGATGATGTCGGGGATGGCGAACGCCTCATCGCGGGGGAGCACCTGCACTTCGATGCGGCGGTCCTCGGCGACCTCGACGTTGCACGCGGCCTCGACGGTGGACTTGAAGTCGGCGGGCACCTCGGGGAGGTTGAAGTCCATCCGGGCAGTCCCGGGCTCCATATTGCCGCCGGTGACCAGCGCACCGAAGTCCCGGAAGACGACACCCGAGAGCAGGTGCAGCCCGGAGTGCGTGCGCATGAGCCACGTGCGCCGCTCGTCGTCGAGCGCACCGCGCACGGCGGTGCCGGCCGGGGGGAGCGGGTCCTCGTCGTGCGGGATGAGGACGAGGTCGTCCTCCTTGCGGACGCCGACGATGCGGGTGCGGACGCCGCCCCAGAGGAGGACGCCCTCGTCCGGCGGCTGCCCGCCACCGCCGGGGTAGAAGGCGGAGCGGTCCAGGACGAGGCCCTCGCCGTCGGACTTCAGGACGGTCGCGTCCCACTCGCGGAGGGTCTGGTCGTCGAGCTCGAGGCGGTGGGTGTGGAGGTGCGGAGTCGCCGTCATGGCGGAAGCGTAGTGCGGGGGCTTTGGCGGAGGGCGGAGGATCGGGGCGGGTGTGGTGGGCCAATTCGGGGGGAGTGGTCTGGGTGGGGTGGGGGTGGGGTTGGTTTGTATGTGCGGCTGGTCTGTTGATTTACAGGCGATTTTTACGGCTTCGCCTAAGGTTTGGTGACCTCGCAGGGTGGCGCAGTTCGGTTGAGCGCAGCAGGTTGCGCTGGCGGCCGCCGGTTTTCGCGTGCAAGACCGCGCAGTAGTTCAGGTCACTGCTGTGGTGCGTTCGCGGCTGGCGGTTTTCGTGGGCAAGAGCGCGCGGCGGTCGAGCTTGAGCGCGGCGCTTTGGCGGCTGGCGGTTTTCGCGTCCACGACCACGCGCCGGTCCGAGTCACTGCGCACACGTCATGTGGGCGGCTGCCTGCCGCGTTTGGTGGGCGCCTCGAGGCCTCCGGCGGGCGCTCTACAGCGAGGGGGCGACCCGCGCGACCTCCTACCGGCGGCGGCCCGCGACTGTTCGGCTTTCTATCCGCTCGGAGTGCGTCGCGCTGCCTGCCGGCGGTGCTGCTTTTGGTCACCAGGGTTCTGGGCCCCTCGCCGCGTCGTCGCCGTAAACGGAACCAGTCCGGTCCGCAATGCCGCGTAGTTAAGGAATCTGCGGCCCTGTCAACTAGGACAATTTGACCTCAACGCTCGTTCAATACGCTCGACTTGTCACAGCCTGGCGGCGGCGAGGGCACCGTATCCGAAGCCCACCTGGTCAAATTCAGCGCAGTTGACAACGGGCCAGAACTCTTAACTACGCGGCATTGGTCCGGTCCGGCGGTATCAAGCCGCACCCCTGCTGCTGTGGTGCAGCCTCGCCCGGCCTGACACCACCGGCCCGGCCAGGTTGGCTTCGCCCGTCGACGCGGCGAGGGACCCAGAACCAACACCCCGCGTGGTCCGGTCGGACCCGACGAACCGCGTGGCCGGCCACGCGGGCCGGCCGCGGCCTAAACCAGCTGGTACCCGGCGCCCTCGATGGCGTCCCGCACCGCGGCGATCTCCAGCGCCGTCGAAGCAGTCACCAGTGCGCGCTTGCCCGGGAGGTCGATCTCCACCGCGCTCACGCCCGGGAGCGCGGTCAGGGCCTCGGTCACGGCGGCGCTGCAGTGGCCGCAGCTCATGCCCTGGACGCCGTAGGCGATGGTGTTGGCCCCGGTTTCGGCGACGGCGGTCATCAACGGCTCCTGGCGAGTTCGGGTTCGGTTACCTCCGCCGAGGCTACGCGGGTGGTGCGGATCCATCCGGCGCCACGCCGGGCGGCGGCTTGGATTCCAGCCGAAATGAGCAGTAGGGCCACGCCCACGATGCCGTCGGCCCAGTAGTGGTTCGCCGTGACCAGGACGACCGTGATCGTCAGGATGGTGTGCAGTGGGCCGATCCAGCGCCACTTGCTGGGGGAGACGCGCCAGACTGTCCAGCCGACCAGGACGGCCCAGATCACGTGTACCGAGGGCATCGCTGAGAGCTGGTCCGGGGAGTTGGCGTCCATGGCGCCGTAGACCGACTGGTGGAAGTACAGGGCTGTGTCGGTCAGGTGTGCTTCGGCGATCATGCGGGGCGGGGCCACCGGGATCAGTTGGATCACCAGGGCGAATGCTGTGGCCATGGCCATCGTGGTGCGCGCCTGGGGGTAGCGGTCGCGGTGGCGGACGAAGAGCCAGATGAGGAAGATGATCATGCAGGTGAAGTGCATCGACGCGTAGTAGAGGTTGAAGAACTTCACCACGGTCGGGTGCGCCGGGAAGAACAGGTGCTGGATCCAGTGCTCGCTGGGCAGGTACAGGTCGCGCTCGGTGTTCCAGATCCAGGTGCCGCGGGTGATCGCGCCGTCCACCTTCATCACCGACAGTTGGCCGGCCACCTGCCACAGGCCGAACAGGCCCAGGACGGTTCCCAGCTCGCGGGGGAACGGCACGTACTTCACGAGCACCGGCTTGCGCGAGAAGTACATCGCCGCGGCCAGCACCATCAGGATGCCGCACAGCCAGAAGGCCATTTGGTAGGGCATCATCCAGTGCACGCGGGACTCCAGGGAGCGTTCGGTAGTGATCAGCTGCGATCGGCTCAGCTTAACTCCAGAGGTACGCCGAGCGTCGGCCACGCTACCCGTTAGGCGGACGCGGCCTCCGGTCAGGTCCGGGCCGTCCCCGGCCCCTCACCGAACCGGTGCGCACACCCCCGGAACGCCCACATCCGGACCGTATCCGCACAATCGCAACGGATCTTGACTGGAGCCCCCGCCGCACACCAGGGTATGAGCCAGCACCGTCGCAAACCCCTGTAAGTCACTAGGCCGCGGTCACCATTCCCCGTGCCCGCCAAGCGTTGACCCTAGGTAGGCACACTATGCCCGCGCGTACCGGCATGCTCACCCTCCAGCAGCTTCGCGACCTCATCTCGGTCGGCCGCGTCGACACCGTCCAGCTGGCCATGACCGACATGCAGGGCCGCCTGCAAGGAAAACGGCTGTCCGCGGAGTTCTTCCTCGACGAGGTGGCCGCGCACGAGACCGAGGCGTGCAACTACCTGCTGGCCGTGGATGTCGACATGACCCCGGTCGACGGCTACGCCAACGCCAGCTGGGACGCCGGCTACGGCGACTTCGTCCTCAAGCCGGACCTGAGCACGCTGCGCAACGTCCCCTGGGAGCCGGGCACCGCGCTGGTCCTGGCCGACGTCGTCGACCACCATGACGAGCCCGTCGTGCAGAGCCCGCGCCAGATCCTGAAGAAGCAGCTGGCCCGGCTGGCCGAGCACGGCTGGACCGCCTACGTCGGCACCGAGCTGGAGTTCATCGTCTTCGACGACTCCTACCAGGACGCCTGGCGCAAGGGCTACCGCGACATGCATCCCGCGGTCCACTACAACGGCGACTACTCGATGCTCGGTGGCGCCCTCGTCGAGCCGCTGCTCAAGCGGATCCGCACCGGCATGTTCGGCGCCGGCATGTACGTGGAGTCCGCCAAGGGCGAGTGCAACCTCGGTCAGCAGGAGATCGGCTTCCGCTACCGGGACGCGCTGACCACCTGCGACAACCATGTGATCTACAAGAACGGCGCGAAGACCATCGCGCTGCAGGAGGGCAAGTCCCTCACGTTCATGGCGAAGTACGACCACCGCGAGGGCAACTCCTGCCACATCCACCTGAGCCTGCGCGGCCCCGGCGGGGTCCCGGTGATGGCCGATCCCGAGCGGCCGAACGGTTTTTCGGAGATGATGGAACACTTCCTCGCCGGACAGCTGGCCTTCCTCCGGGACTTCACTCTGATGTACGCGCCGAACATCAACTCCTACAAGCGGTTCGCGCACGGCTCCTTCGCCCCCACGGGCATCGCCTGGGGCCGTGACAACCGCACCTGCTCGATGCGCGTCGTGGGCCAGGGCGAGTCGCTGCGCGTGGAGAACCGCGTGCCCGGCGGGGACGTCAACCCGTACCTGGCGGTCGCCGCGATGATCGCCGCAGGGCTGGCCGGGATCGAGCGCGGCCTCAAGCTGCCGCCGGAATTCACCGGGAACGCCTACGAAGCCGACATCCCGCGGGTGCCGGACGCGCTCAACGAGGCCGTCGACTACTTCTCCTGGAGCGAGCCGGCTCGGGAGGCCTTCGGCAACGACGTCGTCGAGCACTACATCACCATGGGCCGCGTGGAACTCGCGGCCTTCCAGTCGACCGTGACCGACTGGGAGCGATTCCGTTCTTTCGAAAGGATGTGAGGCCGCGATGGCGGCGCCTCTCATCGGGCTGAGCATGTACCAGGAGACCGCATCGTGGGGCGCGTGGAAGAACGTGCCCGCCTCGCTGCTCCCGCACGCCTACGTCGAGTCGGTGACGCGGGCGGGGGGTGTCCCGCTGCTGCTGCCGCAGCACCTGGAACGCGACTCCGAGGATCTCCAGGCCGAGGCCGAGGAGGTGGTCGGCGTCCTGCACGGCCTGATCCTCACCGGCGGCCCGGACATCGACCCGGTGGGATACGGCGCCGTCCGCCACCTCGACACCGACAGCCCCCGCAAGGAGCGCGACGCCTGGGAGTTCGCGCTGCTGGCCGCCGCCATGGCCGAGAACGTCCCGGTGCTCGCGATCTGCCGCGGGTTCCAGCTCCTGAACGCGGCCCGCGGCGGCACGCTGCGCCAGCACCTGCCCGACGAGTCGGTCTTCGGCGACGCGCACCGCCAGCAGCTCGGCCAGTACGCGGCGGTCCGCATCGACCTGGACCCGGCCGCGCCGCCCGGACGCTCGTTGGGCACCCAGATCATCGCCTGGTGCCACCACCATCAGGGGATCGACAAGTTGGGGGACGGCCTGCAATCCTCGGGCAACGCCCCCGACGGCCTGATCGAGGCCGCCTGGATGCCGGAGAAGGACTACGTGGTGGGGGTGCAGTGGCACCCCGAGGAAGACAGCAAGCCGGAGCTTTTCCGCTCCCTGACCGACGCCGCGACCAGATACGCCAAAGGACGATAGCGCGTGTACGACCTGATCAACCCGGCCACCGGCGCCGTTTTCCGCTCCATCGAGATGACGTCCGCCGCGGGCGTGGACGAGGCGGTGGCCCGCGCGCACAAGGCTTTCCCGGCCTGGCGCGACGTCGCCCCGGCCGACCGGGCCCGGCTGCTGCGCCGCTTCGCCGAGCTCGTCGACTCCCAGGCCGAGGAGCTGGCGCGTCTCGAAGTGGAGAACGCCGGCCACACCATCTCCAACGCCCGCTGGGAGGCCGGGAACGTCCGCGACGTCCTGACCTACTACTCGGCGGCGCCGGAGCGCCTGTTCGGCCGACAGATCCCGGTCGCCGGCGGTCTGGACCTGACCATCGCCGAACCGCTCGGCGTGGTCGGCGTGATCGTGCCGTGGAACTTCCCGATGCCGATCGCCGCGTGGGGCTTCGCCCCGGCGCTCGCGGCCGGCAACACCGTGGTGCTCAAGCCCGCCGAGACCACGCCGCTGACCGCGCTGCGGCTGGCCGAGCTCGCGCTGGAGGCCGGGCTGCCGGAAGGCGTGCTGCAGGTCGTCCCGGGCTTCGGGCCCGAGGCCGGCGCGCGGCTCGTGGAGCACCCGGACGTCCGCAAGATCGTGTTCACCGGCTCCTCGGCCGTGGGCCGCTCGATCATGGCGCAGTGCGCGGCCCGCGTGAAGCGGGTGACGCTGGAGCTCGGCGGCAAGAGCCCGAACATCGTCTTCGCCGACGCGGATGTCGAAAAGGCTGCTGCTGCCGCGCCCTACGGCGTCTTCGACAATGCCGGTCAGGACTGCTGCGCGCGGTCCCGGATCTACGTCGAGGCCTCGGCCTACGAGGAGTTCATGGAGCACTTCCTGAACGCCTGCCGGGGCGTGGTGATCGGCGACCTGCTGGACGACAAGACCGAGATGGGCCCGCTCATCTCGGCGGCGCAGAAGGCGCGCGTCGCAGGGTTCGTGGATGGCGTCGACGCAGCGAATATCGCTTACCGCGGCGAGGTTCCCGACGGCGACGGCTTCTGGTTCCCGCCGACCGTCGTCACCGGCATCGCCCCGGACGCGGCGATCCAGTGCGAGGAGGTGTTCGGGCCGGTCGTGACCGTGACCCCGTTCGCCACCGAGGACGAGGTGGTGGCCGCCGCCAACGCCGGCGAGTACGGCCTGTCCGGCTCGGTCTGGACCCGCGACCTGTCCCGCGCACTGCGCGTCTCGCGGGCCGTGCAGTCCGGGAACCTGTCGGTGAACTCGAACTCCTCGGTCCGGTACTCCACGCCGTTCGGCGGATACAAGCAGTCCGGCCTCGGCCGGGAACTCGGGCCGGACGCGCTGGCCGCGTTCACCGAGACCAAGAACATTTTCATCGCCATGTGAGTCGAGGTCTGATTCGTGCTCCGGATCAGGATGCGAATCAGACTTCGAATCGCCTTCGGGAACAATGCAGTGAGAACAGGAGAGAAATGACCGAGCGTCTGGCCGGCCGGGTGGCCGTCATCACCGGCGGTACCGGCGGGATCGGGATGGCCACCGCGCGGCGGTTCGCCGCCGAGGGCGCGCACGTGGTGCTCGCCGACCTCGACGAGGCGGCCGGCAAGGCGGCGGCCGAGGAGGTCGGCGGGCTGTTCGTGCGGACCGACGTCACCGACGCCGAGCGGGTCGGGGCGCTGTTCCAGGCCGCCGTGGACACCTACGGCTCGGTCGACATCGCCTTCAACAACGCCGGCATCTCCCCGCCGGACGACGACTCGATCCTGGCCACCGACATCGAGGCCTGGGACCGGGTGCAGAAGGTCAACCTGACCTCGGTGTACCTGTGCTGCAAGGCGGTCATCCCGCACATGCAGCGGCAGTTCGAGGCGACCGGCCGCGGCGGCTCGATCATCAACACCGCGTCCTTCGTCGCCACCCTGGGCTCGGCCACCTCGCAGATCTCCTACACCGCCTCCAAGGGCGGCGTGCTGGCGATGTCCCGCGAGCTCGGTGTGCAGTTCGCCAAGCAGGGCATCCGCGTCAACGCGCTGTCCCCGGGGCCGGTGAACACCCCGCTGCTCAAGGAGCTGTTCGCCAAGGACCCCGAGCGGGCCGCCCGGCGCCTGGTGCACGTCCCGCGCGGCAGCTTCGCCGAACCGGAGGAGATCGCCGCCGCGGTGGCCTTCCTGGCCAGCGACGACTCCTCGTTCGTGACCGCGTCGAACTTCCTCGTCGACGGCGGGATCAGCGGCGCCTACGTCACCGCCCTGTGACGGCGCGGTTCTTGTAAGGTCTCCCTTATGACGAGCAACGTCCCCGAGCCGATCGACCCGCGGCAGCTGCGCGTTTCCGACAACGAGCGCGAACAGGTCGCCGAACGCCTGCGGGAGGCGGCCGGCGAGGGCCGTATCGCCCTGGACGAGCTGGAGGACCGCATCACCGCGGTCTACACGGCGAAGACCTACGCCGAGCTGGAGCCGATCACCCGGGACCTGCCGGCGAGCACCGGCGCGGGGCCGTCGGCGGCCCCGGCCGCCCGGCCCCGCGGCCGGTGGCGCGTCGGCGGCAAGCCCCGGCGCCGCAAGACGTTCGTGCTGATGGGCGGCTCGGACAACAAGGGCGCGTGGGTGGTGCCCAAGAGCTACATCGCCTTCGCGATGATGGGCGGCATCGAGCTCGACCTGCGCGAGGCCGAGTACGAGGACATGGAGGTCACGATCAACGCCTCCTGCATCATGGGCGGCATCGAGATCACCGTGCCCGAGGGCCTGAACGTCCAGGTGCACGGCTTCGGCTTCATGGGCGGCTACTCCGGCACCCCCGTCGGCCCGGTCGACCCCGACGCGCCGACCGTGCACGTCCGGGGCTTCGCGCTGATGGGCGGCGTGGACGTCAAGCGCAAGGCGCCCCGGCAGCCGAAGAAGGACGAGCTGACCGGGAACCGGCACGGCCACCACCACGGCGACCGTGGCGAGATCGACGGCTAGGCACAGTTCGAAGGCTGAGAAGACGGCGATGGGGGCCGACACGTGCGGCTCCCACGCCATAAAGCGTTTACCTCCGGCCGGTGAATCCCGCTAGGTTGCGGGCATGGTCGACATCTCCACCTCGCCCACTCCTGCCCTGCTCCCGTCCGCCGAGGCCCCGCTGATCAAGGCGGTGGGCCTGCGCAAAGTCTTCCCGCCGACCAAGCGCGGTGGGAAGCCCTTCACCGCGGTGGACGGCATCGACTTCGAACTGCGGCGGGGCGAGGTCTTCGGCTTCCTGGGCCCCAACGGCGCCGGCAAGTCCTCGACCATGCGGATGATCGGCTGCGTCTCGCCGATGACCGGCGGCGAGCTGACCATCCTGGGCATGGACCCGCGGGTCGACTCTTCGCGGATCAAGGCCCGGCTCGGCGTGGTCCCGCAGGAGGACTCGCTGGACATGGAGCTGCGGGTCCGCGAGAACCTGCTGATCTACGGCCGCTACTTCGGGCTCCGGCGCGCCGAGATCGCCGCCCGGACCGCCGAGCTGCTGGACTTCGTGCAGCTCTCGGACCGTGCCGAGTCCCCGGTCGAGCCGTTGTCCGGCGGCATGAAGCGGCGTCTGACCATCGCCCGGTCGCTGATCAACTCCCCGGAGATCTTGATCCTCGACGAGCCCACCACCGGCCTGGATCCGCAGGCCCGGCACGTGGTGTGGGACCGGCTGTTCCGGCTCAAGCAGGCCGGCACCACGCTCATCCTCACCACGCACTACATGGACGAGGCCGAGCAGCTCTGCGACCGCTTGGTAGTGATGGACCACGGCCGGATCGCGGCCGAGGGCTCGCCGCGCGAGCTCATCGAGCGCTACTCGACGCGTGAGGTGCTGGAGATCCGCTTCGCGCCGGACGGTGCGGACCGCAAGGCCGCCACGGCTTCGCTGGCCGCGCTGGTGGGGACCGGGGAACGCGGGGCCGTCGAGCGGATAGAGGAACTGCCGGACCGGATCCTGCTGTACAGCGACGACGGTGAGGCCGCGCTCGCCGCCGTCCACGGTTCCGGGACCGTGCCGGTGGCCTCGCTGGTGCGGCGTTCGTCGCTGGAGGACGTGTTCCTGCACCTGACCGGCCGGACGTTGGTGGACTGAGGATGAGTGCTGTCACCCCTGTTCCCGCGACGCCGACGATGGCGGTCCGCGAGCTCCGCGGGCTGCTCACCAACTATGCCCGCACCTGGCGCGGCTCGATCATCTCCAGCGTGCTGGCGCCGCTGCTCAGTCTGGTGGCCCTGGGCATGTCGCTGGGCAAGATCGTGGACGCCGGCCCCGGCGCGCACAGCTTCGGCACGGTGGACGGCCGGCCGGTGAAGTACCTGCTCTTCCTGGCCCCGGCGCTGCTGGCGAACACCGCGATGCAGACCGCGATCGGGGAGTCGACGTACCCGGTGATGTCGTCGATGAAGTGGCAGAAGACCTTCCACGCCTCGATCGCCTCGCCGCTGAGCTCCTTCGACGTGTTCCTCGGCCGACTGCTGTTCGTCGGTTTCCGGATCCTGATGAACTGCGCGATCTTCCTGGCCGTGATGGCGCTGTTCGGGGCGGTGCACGCGGCCGGGCCGGCCGGGCTCGGGCCGGTGCTGGCGGTGCCGGCGGCCGTGCTGACCGGGCTGGCCTTCGCCACCCCGGTGACCGCCTGGGCGGTGACCCAGGACCGCGATACCGGGTTCTCGGTGGTCTTCCGTTTCGTGATGATCCCGCTGTTCCTGTTCTCCGGGACGTTCTTCCCGGTGACGCGGCTGCCGGTGGCGATCCGTCCCCTGGCCTACGCCACACCGTTGTGGCACGGCGTGGACCTGTGCCGCGGCCTGGCGCTCGGCACCGCCACCGCGGGTTCGGTACTGCTGCACCTGGTCTATCTGCTCGCCGTGATCGGCGCCGGGCTCTGGTACGGGGCCCGCACCTTCCGCCGTCGGCTGAACCCGTAGGAGTGGCGGAGATGACGACTGCTGATTTGCCGCTGACCCGGCTGCTGCTGGGCCGCCGCGCCTTCGGCCCGATGGGCGGCGGCAAGGCCGGGGTGCTGGTCGAGCGCAACCTGATGGTCTACCGCCGGCTGTGGCTGACCATGGTCTCGGGCTTCTTCGAACCCTTGTTCTATTTGCTGTCGATCGGCGTCGGCCTGGGCAAGCTCACCGGCGCGATCGACGGCGTGCCGTACGCGCACTACGTCGCCCCCGGCCTGCTGGCGGTCTCGGCGATGAACGGCGCGGTGTTCGACGCCACCTTCAACGTCTTCTTCAAGATCAAGTACGCCAAGATCTACGACGCGATGCTGGCCACGCCGCTGCGCGTCGGCGACATCGCCCTCGGCGACATCATCTGGGCCCAGCTCCGGGGGCTGATGTACTCGGCGGCGTTCCTGATCGTCATGCTGGCGATGGGGCTGGTCCACAGCTGGTGGGCGCTGCTGGCGCTGCCGGTGACGGTGCTGGTCGGTTTCGCCTTCGCCGCGGTCGGGATGGCGTGTACCTCGTTCATGCGGTCCTGGCAGGACTTCGACCTGGTGACGCTGGCGCTGATGCCGATGTTCCTGTTCTCCGGCGCGTTCTACCCGCTGTCGGTGTACAACCACCAGGTCCGGATCCTGATCGAGGCGTTGCCGCTGTACCACGGGATCGATCTGCTGCGGGCCCTGACGCTGGGGCGGGTGCACGTCGGGCTGCTGTGGGACGTGCTGTACCTGGCGGTGATGGGGCTGGTCGGGGCAGCCGTCGCGGCGCGGCGGCTGGAGAAGCTGCTGCTGACGTAGCCGCGTCCTTCGGCGGTTCGTTTCGTTACGTACCGTGCTCGTCGCGCCGCTGCGTCCACGCTTGGCGTGTCGGTGGTCCGCGCTTCTGATCACGCGCGGGAGAATCACTTTCGGTAGTGATTCAGGTTGACTTCCGTGACGGGAGTTAGGTAAGCCTTACCTGATCTCTTGCCACGGATGGAGAACCGCTATGCCCTCGCCCGCCCTGCCCGCCGACCGCTCGACCCCCCAGGCCGCCTCACCAGGCGACGGGCTGGCGGTTCCGGCCCGCCCGAGCCCGTCCGCGAAGAGCTCGGCAACCAAGAGTTCGGTAACCAAGAGTTCGGCAACCAAGAGCTCGGCACCGAAGATCCTGGCGCGGCAGGCGGCGCGCGAGTCGGCGGCGCGGACGTACGCGCGGCACCTGCCGATCGTGCCGGTGCGGGCGCAGGGTTCGTGGATCACCGGGGCCGACGGGCGCGACTACCTCGACTGCCTGTCCGGGGCCGGCACCCTGGCCCTCGGCCACAACCACCCGGTGGTGGTCGCGGCGATCCGGCAGGTGCTGGACAGCGGCGCGCCGCTGCACGTGCTGGACCTGGCCACGCCGGTGAAGGACGACTTCACCTCGGCGCTGCTCGAAGCGCTGCCCCCGGAGCTGGCCGCCGACTGCCGCGTGCACTTCGCCGGGCCGACCGGCGCCGACGCGGTCGAGGCCGCGGTGAAGCTGGCCCGTACCGCCACCGGCCGGCGCGGCGTCTTCGCCTTCACCGGCGCCTACCACGGCATGACGGCCGGCGCGCTGGCGCTGACCGGCGCGAACGCGGTGCGCGACCCGGCCGGCGCCGGCGACGCGTTCCTGACCAGGCTGCCGTTCCCGCATCCGTACCGGTGCCCGTTCGGGCTCGGCGGCACGCTCGGCGAGGGGGCGTCGGCGGCGTATGTCCGCACCCTGCTGTCCGACCCGCAGTCCGGCACCGCCTTCCCGGCGGCCGTGGTGGTCGAGCCGGTCCAGGGCGAGGGCGGCGTGGTCCCGGCGCCGGACGCCTGGCTGCGGTCGCTGCGCGCGGCGACCGCCGAGCACGGCGTGCCGCTGATCGCGGACGAGGTCCAGACCGGCTTCGGCCGCACCGGCGCGCTGTTCGGCGTGGACCACGCGGGCGTGGTGCCGGACGTCATGGTCCTGTCGAAGGCGGTCGGCGGCGGCCTGCCGCTGGCGGTGGTGGTCTACCGCGCGGAACTGGACCGCTGGTCCGAGGGCGCGCACACCGGCACGTTCCGAGGCGACCAGCTGGCCATGGCGGCAGGCGCGGCGACCATCCGCCACATCCTGGCCGAGGGACTGGCGGCGCGCGCGGCATCGTTGGGCGAGCGACTGATGGGACGTCTGACCAGATATCAGGCCCGCCACCCCCTAGTAGGCCAGGTCCGCGGCCGAGGCCTGATGCTCGGCATGGAGATCGTCGACCCGGCCGCCGAACCCGACGCCCTCGGAGCGTTCCCCCCGGCCCCGACCACTGCACGCCGCCTGCGCGCGGAACTACTGGCCCGCGGCGTCATCGCGGAGCTCGGTGGACGCCACGGCGCGGTCCTCAGGCTGCTGCCACCCCTGACTCTCGCCGACGACGAAGCCGACCACCTCCTGACCGTGCTGGAAGGCGCCCTGGAATCGGTGTCGACCCCCACGACCCGCCGCGACCTGGAGGCAGCCGGTGTCTGAGCAGATCGAGCAGGAGCCCGCCGCCACGCACCTGCACGCCCACGCCGGAGCCCCGGTCGAGCTCGGGGACCTGAGCGGCGCCGAAGCCGACCACCTGACAGGGACCCTGGAAGGCGCCCTGGAATCGGTGTCCGCCCCCACGACCCGCCGCGACCTGGAGGCAGCCGGTGTCTGAGCAGATCGAGCGGGACCCCGCCGCCACGCACCTGCACGCGCACGCCGGCGCCCACGTCGACATCGGGGACCTCACCGGCATCGAGGCCGATGTGGTGCGCGGGATTCTGCGCGCCGAGCCGCCGGGGCCGCTCGCGACGAGCCATGCGTCCGAGGCGGGACCCGCCTTCAGTATCGCCGCCAACTTCGCCGCCGCGCCGGAGCCGCCGAGCACTGCGATCGCCGCCGAACTCGCCACCGGCCCCGCCCTCAGCATCGCGGCCAACCACGCCGCCAACCTCCCCACCGCCCCGGCCCCCCTCACCCTCCCCACCATCGACGCCACCGCCCTCGCCTCCGGCCCCGCCGGCACCGGCGCCCTGGCCCTCCTCCTCGCCACCGTCCTCGACGGGCTCGACCGCGGCCGCGCCGACTGGCTCGGCCCCCTCCCGCCCGGCGGTCCGGCGGCTGTGCGCGACGCGGTCGCCGCCACCGGCTTCGGTGAGCTCCCCGACAAGGGGCAGGACCCCTTCGAGACCCTCGCCTCCCTCGGCCGGTTGCTGGCCTGGGGTTCCGCCGATCCCGCGCATCCGCACTGTGCCGCGCACCTGCACTGTCCGCCGCTCGCGGCCAGTGTCGCCGCCGACACCGCGGTCGCCGCGCTGAACCAGTCCCTCGACTCCTGGGACCAGTCGCCCGCGGCCGGCGAGATCGAGGAGCGGGTCGTGCGGACCCTGGCTCGCGCCGTCGGCTACTCCGGCGCCAGTGCCGGTGTGCTCACCTCCGGCGGGACCGAGTCCAATCTCATGGGCCTGCTTCTCGCGCGCGACGATGTGCTGTGCCGGCGCTTCGACGTCGATCCCGATCTCGACGGGGTCCCGCCCTTCGCGGCCGGCCGGATGCGGGTGCTCGCCTCCGATCAGGCGCACTTCTCCGTCGCGCGTAATGCCGCGATCCTCGGGCTCGGTGAGCGCTGCGTCATCCCGGTCGCCTCCGACATCGAGGGGCGGATGCGGCCCGAGGCGTTGGCCGAGGCGTTCGAGGCGCTCGTCGACCGGGACGAGATCCCGCTCGCCGTCGTCGCCACCGCCGGGACCACCGATCTCGGGGCGATGGACCCGCTCGGTCCGGTCGCCAAGCTTGCGGCGCGCTACGGCGCCTGGTTCCACGTGGACGCCGCTTACGGTGGCGGCCTGCTGCTCGGCACCGACGGCGACGAGCGCCTGCACGACATCGAGGCCGCCGACTCCGTCACCCTGGACCTGCACAAGCTCGGCTGGCAGCCGGTGCCGGCCGGCTGCTTCCTGGTGAAGAAGGCCGCGAGCCTGCGCTCGCTGGAGAAGCGCGTCTCCTACCTCAACTCCGTCGACGACGAGCAGGCCGGCTACCCCTCGCTGCTCGGCCGCTCGCTGCGCACCACGCGGCGGGCCGACGCCGTGAAGCTCGCCGCCGCCTTCACCGCGCTCGGCCGGGACGGCTTCCAGCAGCTCACCGACCGCTGCCTGGCGCTGGCGCGGTACGCCGCCGGCGCGGTGCGGCGGCACGACGACCTCGAACTCACCGCCGAGCCGCACCTGACCACCGTGCTGTTCCGCTTCCTGCCGCCGGACCCCCGCGACGCCGACCGCGTCAACGGGGTGCTGCGGCGGCACCTGCTCGAGGCCGGCCGTGCCGTCCTGGGCCGCACCGAGCTGGCGCGCGAGCGGCCGGGGACGCCTCCCGGCCGGGTCCGCCTCAAGCTCACCCTCCTCAACCCGCACACCACCGAGCTGCAGATCGACGCGTTGCTGGCCGCCGTCCGCGCCGCCGGCGACGCGGCATCCGCAGGATCCTCAGCGACTGTCAGGGGCCCGTCATGAACACATTCGCGGCCGACGAGCTGTCGGCCGAAGTCCTGCTCCGCTGCTGGGTCCGCGAGGCCCGGATCCCGGTGCCGACCGGCGGCCCGATGCGGCTGACCTTCCCGGCCACCGGGGTCACCGTCGAGGTGGACGTCGACGCCTGGTCGGCGGTCGGCTGGCACCGGTTCGGCCCGATCTACCCGCTGGCCCTGCCGCACGCGAACCGCAAGTCCGCCGCGCCCAAGAACAAGGGCTTCGGCCGGCCGGTCGGCGACGAGATCGAGCCGGACAGTGCCTGGACCGCCGAGTCCTGGCTGCCGCCGGCCGCCCCGCCGCCGCTGGACGCCGCCACCCTGGCCACGCTCATCGCCCGCGAGGCCGGCGGCGGCGTGCCGGCGGTGGCCGAGCTGGTCGGCCGGGTCGTCGACTCCTCCCGGCGGATCGCCGCGCACCTGTCGCACGGCACCTCCCAGGGCGAGACCCGCTTCCTGTGGGCGGAAAAGGCCCTGGTCGCCGGCCACCCCTTCCACCCGGCGCCGAAGGCCCGCGAGGGCTGGTCCGACGAGGAGGCCGTGCGCTACTCGCCCGAGCTCGACGGCACGTTCCAGCTGCACTGGTGGGCCGTGGACCCGGCGATCGCCAGCCACGACTCCGCCGAGGCCGATGCCGCCCCGATGCTGGTCCACAAGCTCCTCGGCGGCGACCTGCCGCGCGGCGCGACGCCGAACAGCATCCTGATCCCCACCCACCCCTGGCAGTCGCACGACCTGCGCCAGCGTCCGGAGATCCGGACCCTGGCGGACCAGGGCCTGCTCGCCGACCTCGGCCCGCACGGCTGCCCCTGGCACGCCACCAGCTCCATCCGCACCGTCTACCGCGCCGATGCGCCCTACATGCTCAAGCTGCCCCTGGCTCTGCACATCACCAACTCCAAGCGGGAGAACCTGCGCAAGGAGCTGCTGCGCGGCATCGAGGTCCGCCGGATGCTGGACGGCGGCCTGGCCAAGGCCATCGCCGCGGCGCACCCCGGCTTCGGCATCCTCGGCGACCCGGCGTGGATCGCCGCCGAGACCGGCGGCCTGGGCCTGGACGTGCTGCTGCGCGAGAACCCCTTCGGCCCGATGGACCGCGTCTACTGCGTCGCCGCCTTCGCCGACCTCGGCTACGGCCCCTCCCGCAACGGCCACCTGCGCGAGAACCTGCTCGCCGACATCATCGTCGGCTCGGCCGAGCGCACCGGCGTCCGGCCGGCCGAGGCGGTGCTGGACTGGTTCACGCGCTACCTGGAGACCGTTGTGGTGCCGATCCTGTGGCTGGACGCGGCCCACGGGGTCACCCTGGAGGCGCACCAGCAGAACACGCTGGTCATGCTCGACCCGCACGGCCTGCCCGAGGGCGGCCGCTACCGCGACAACCAGGGCTACTACTTCCGCGAGTCGGCGGTGGCGCACCTGGCCGACTTCGTGCCGCGCCCCGGCGAGGACAGCGACACCGTCGTCTCCGACACCATCGTGGACGAGCGCCTGACCTACTACGTCGGCGTCAACAACCTGATCGGCATGATCGGCGCGCTCGGCGCCACCGCCTTGATCGACGAGCGCCAGCTGCTGCGCCGGGCCCGCGAGGTGCTGGGCCGCTTCGCCGCCTCGCGGCAGGCACAGGGGCGCGCGCACCGGGTCACCGAGGCGCTGCTGGAGAGCCCGACGCTGCCGTGCAAGGCCAACCTGCTGACCCGCGTCGCGGGCCTGGACGAGCTGGTCGGCCCGCTGGAGACGCAGAGCGTGTACGTGCAGATCCCGAACCCGCTGGCGGTGCCGTAGCCATGACGATCATGAAGACGCCGCCGTCCCGCAACGGCTGGCTGCTGCCCACGCCGTTCGGCCGCTTCGAGATGGAGCAGCTGCGGCCGCTGAAGGACCTGGCCGTGGTGCACGGCTGGATGAACGACCCGGAGGTGGCCGCGTTCTGGGAGCTGGCCGGCCCGCGCGAGGTGCTGGACCGGCACATCGCCGCCCAGCTCTCCTCGGCGCACTCCGACCCCTACCTCGGCCGCCTGGACGGCGAGCCGATGAGCTACTGGGAGGTCTACCGGGCCGACCAGGACCCGCTGGCCGAGCACTATTCGGCCCGGCGCGGCGACGTGGGCGTCCACGTGCTGATCGGCCCCGGCTCGTACCGAGGACGCGGGATCGGCTCGACCCTGATCCGCGCGGTCGCCGACTGGGCCCTGTCCCGGACCGCCTCCTCGCGCGTCGTCGCCGAGCCGGACCTGCGCAACCAGCGCTCCATCCGGGCCTTCACCAACGCCGGGTTCGAGCCGCGCGGCGTGCTGGACCTGCCGGACAAGCAGGCGATGCTCATGGTCTACGACCGGACCCTGATCCCCGAGACGCGGAGGGCGGGCTGATGCACGCGACGTCGGGAACGCCGCACTTCGATCTGGTCGGCGTCGGAATCGGTCCCTTCAACCTGTCGCTGGCGGCCCTCGCCGAGCCGTTGCGCGAGAACCACAGCCTGGAAGCGCTCTTCCTGGAGCGGCAGCCGGAGTTCGCGTGGCACCGCGGCATGATGCTCGACGGCACCACCCTCCAGGTCCCGTTCCTCGCCGACCTGGTGTCGCTGACCGACCCGACCAGCCGCTTCTCGGTGCTGAACTGGCTGCGGGAGACCGATCGGCTCTACAGCTTCTACTTCGCCGAGAACCTGTTCCTGGAACGTCGCGAGTATGAGGCTTACTGCCAGTGGGTCGCCGCGCAGCTTCCCTTCTGCCGGTTCGGCACGTCGGTGACCCGGGTGCGCCGCGCCGAGTCGGGCTTCGAGATCGCGTACACCGCGCCGAGCGGACCGGCGGTCGTCTCGGCCGCGAACGTGGTGCTGGGCATCGGCACCGAGCCGACGATGCCGTTCGAGGTCTCCGGCGCCGCGCCGTACGCGGTCCTGCACAGCGCCGACTACGCGACGCACCGTCCGCGCCTGCGCGATCTCGACGACGTCACGGTGATCGGCTCGGGCCAGTCCGGCGCCGAGATCGTGCTGGACCTGCTGCGCTCCGGCGCGCCGGGGCAGCGCGTGCGGTGGCTGACGCGGAGTGCGGCGTTCGAGCCGATGGAGTACTCGAAGCTGGGGCTCGAGCACTTCACGCCGGACTACACGAGGTTCTTCCACGGTCTGCGCGACGATGTCCGCGCCGACCTGCTGCGCAGCCAGGGCCGCCTGCACAAGGCAATCAGCGTCGAGACCATCGCCGACCTGCACGCCGAGCTGCACATGCGCTCCTTCGACAGCCTCTACGGCGGCACCCTCGGCCTGGCCGGCGACACCGGCGCCACGCTGTTGCCCGGGGTGTCGGTCACCGGCGGTCTGTGGCGACCCGACGGTGCGGGTCCGGTCGAGCTCACCTGCCTGCACGACCGCCTCAAGCGCGAGTTCCGCGTCGTCACCGACGCCGTGGTCCTGGCCACCGGCCACCGCGATCGGGTCCCGGCCTTCCTGGACGCCGACGTGGCCCAGCTGCTCGGGCCCGCCGACCTGGACCACCGGGTCGCCCCGGGCGTCTACGTGCAGAACGCCGAGCAGCGCACGCACGGCGTCGGCACCCCCGACCTGGGCCTGGGCGCGCACCGGGCGGCCGTCATCCTGAACGCCGTGACCGGCCGGACCGTCTACGACCTGCCCCGGCGTGCCGCGCACACCGCCTTCGACCCGGAGGCGGCCGCGGAGCGTGATCCCGGAATCCGAATCGAGGTGCCCTGAGTATGTCCCCTTCGGCCCGCAATCTCCGTGCCGAGACCGGCGCGGCGTCGGAAGCCTGGCGCAAGGCGGCCCGCGCGCTGCTGGCGAAGTGCGTCGGCGAGTTCTGCTACGAGGGACTGCTGGCCCCCGAGCCCGATCCCGAGGCGCAGGGCGCCGACCTCTACCGGCTCGATCTGGACCAGGGCGTCTGCTATCGCTTCCGCGCCGACCGCGGCGACTACGGGTCCTGGTTCGTCGACCCGGAGTCCCTGCGCCGCTCCGAGCGCGGCGCGGACAGCACCCCGCACGACCCGATGCTGTTCGTCCGCGATGCCCAGGGCCGCCTGGAGTTGCCCGGCGACACCGCCGGGCACCTGGTTCGCGAGCTGGCGGCGACGCTGGCGGCGGACGTGTGCCTGGCCCGCTCGGCGCTGACCGTGTCCGAGCTCGCCGACCTGCCCTACGCCGAGCTCGAAGGGCACATGGAGGGCCACCCCTGGATCGTGTTCAACAAGGGGCGCTTCGGCTTCTCCGCCTCCGACGCGCTCCGCTACGCCCCCGAGGCCCGGCACCACATGCGCCTGCCCTGGATCGCGGTGGACCAGGACCTCGCGGAGTTCAACGCGGTCCGGAACCTGACGTCGCAGCGTCTGTACACCACCGAGCTGGACTCCAACACCCGCATCCGTTTCGGCTCGGAGCTGGTCCGCAACGGCTTCAACCCGGCCCGCTACTGGTGGCTCCCGGTGCACCCGTGGCAGTGGGACGAGATGATCCAGCCGCTGTTCGGCGCCGAGGTGGCCGCGGGCCTGATCGTCCCGCTCGGCTACGCCGACGACGAGTACCTGCCGCAGCAGTCGATCCGGACGTTCTCCAACGTCTCGCACCCCGAGCGGCACCACGTGAAGCTGCCGCTGTCGATCCTGAACACGATGGTCTGGCGCGGGCTGCCGACCGAGCGCTCGGTGGCCGCCCCGGCGGTGACCTCCTGGCTGCTGGACATCGCGGACGCGGACCCGTACCTGAACGACGAGTGCCGGGTGATCCTGCTCGGCGAGGTGGCCTCGGTGGCGGTCCGGCACCCGGTCCTGGACCGCATGCCGGACGCGCCGTACCAGTACCGCGAACTCCTCGGCGCGATCTGGCGCCAGCCGCTGCCGCCGCGCCTGGAGCCGGGGGAGCGGGCCCGCACCATGGCCTCGCTGCTGCACGTGGACTCCGCGGGCCGGCCGATGGTGGTGGAGCTGGTCAAGCGCTCCGGCCTGGACGGCGCGGACTGGCTGGACAAGATGTTCGCCGCGATCCTGCCGCCGCTGCTGCACTTCCTCTACAAGTACGGCGTCGTCTTCTCCCCGCACGGGGAGAACGCGGTGCTGGTCAACGACGAGCGCGAGTGGCCGACCCGGCTGGCGGTGAAGGACTTCGTCGACGACGTGAACATCTCGGCGAAGGACCTGCCGGAGCTGGCGGACATCCCCGAGGACGTGGCGGCGGTGCTGCTGCGGGAGATGCCGGACTACCTGTGCCAGTTCATCCACGCCGGCCTGTTCGTCGGCCACTTCCGCTACCTGGCGCGGATCGCCGAGCAGCACCTGAACGTCGACCGCAGGCTGTTCTGGGGCCTGGTCGCCGACCGGATCCTGGACTACCAGGCCACGTTCCCCGAACTCGCCGACCGGTTCGAGGCCTTCGACCTGTTCACCCAGCGCATCGACCGGCTGTGCCTGAACCGGAACCGGCTGCTGCTGGACGGCTACCGGGACCGCGCGGAGCGGCCGCACGTGGAGGCCTACGGGACGGTGAGCAACCCGCTGAGCCTGTGACCGCCGAGCCGGCGACCGGCGAGCCGGCGACAGGACGCTGACCACAGCCGTCGCGTGCCCCCCGTGCGCACGCGGCGGCTGTGCTGTCCCTCCTCAATACAAAGGGATGCGCAGAGCCCTGACTCCATGTTTCGATCAGGTTCGAAAGTCACACCGAATCTGGGGGAACAGGGTGCTGCGATTCGACCTCGACGCGCCGGCGCTGGCGAACACCCGGTTCGCGATCTCGCCGGCCGCCACGGCGGTCCACGCGCTGTCGCTGTTGTCCCCGGGCGCTCGGCCGGTCGGCGGCGGCTGGCAGGCCCGGCTGCGGGCGGCCGTCCGGGAGCACCGGCTGGTGGCGCTCGGCGCGTTGTTCGGCACCGCCGGCGACTACGTCCCCGACTTCCTCACCCCGCAGCCCCTCGGCCCCGAGGCAGAACTCGGCGACGAGCTGCACGCGATCGCCACGACCGGGGCCGAGCGGCTGGCCTTCGAGCTGCGGGTGACGGTGGAGGGGGTGCCCTGCGAGAACGTCGCGGGGGTCACCGGCGGACGTGCCCCGGTCGCGCTCCTGGATCTGGCGCAGCGCGGCGAGCGCGCGACGGCCGAACGGCTGGCCGCCGAGCTCGAGCAGCTCTGGCGGATCGCCGTGGCGCCCGCGTGGCCGGCGGTCCGGGCCCGGCTGGAGGCGGACATCCTGGGGCGGGCGCAGGTGATGGCGCGCCACGGTCTGGCCGCGGTCTGGCCCGGGCTGCACCCGAGCCTGGCCATGCCCGCCGACGACCACCTGCGGGTGGCGAGCCGGTTCAAGGGCCGGATCCCGGCCGGCGGCGGGCTCACGCTGGTGCCCACGGTGTTCGGCAGTGTGCTGAGGATCATCGCGGACTCGATCCCGGCGCCCGATCGGCGGGCGCCGATGCTCGCCTACCCCGCGGCTCCGGGTCCGCAGAGCCGATGGGCCCACGGCGTGCCGCGCGAGCCGGGCTGGGATGTCGGCGGCAGTGGTGGCAGTGGCGGCAGTGGTCGAGGTGACGGTGGTCGAGGTGGCGGTGGCGATCAGCCGGACTCCGCCGCCCCGGATCTGCTCGGCGCGACCCGGGCCCGGCTGTTGGCGGATCTGGACATTCCGCGCACGACCGTGGAGCTCGGCGAGCGGCACTTCCTGGCCGCCAGCACCGTGTCCTACCACCTGGGCATCCTGCACCGCTCCGGCCTGGTGACCCGGGTCCGTGATCGGAACCGGGTCCTCTACCAGCACAGTTCCCGGGCCGCGGCGGTGCTTCCCCGTCCCGGCCGCTGACTGTCGCCGACCCTCGCGGAACCTCTGGCGTAACGGGAGTTCGGTCCCGTCCTGTCGGCGCCGCCAAGTACTCTGGTGCGACCATGCCGAACTCTGGCGGGGCCACCCCCGATACTCCCGAAGACGACCTGACCCCCCTGCTCGACGCGGCAGTCGAGGCGTTGGGCGGCCAGACACGCCCCGGTCAGATCGCGATGGCGCAGGCCGTCGCCGCCAGCCTCGACGACCGGGTGCACCTGCTCGTGCAGGCCGGCACCGGCACCGGCAAGTCGCTGGCGTACCTGGTCCCGGCGCTGGCGCACCACAAGCGCGTGATCGTGGCCACCGCGACGCTCGCGCTGCAGCGCCAGCTGGTCGCGCACGACCTGCCGCGGCTGGCCACGGCGATAAAGCCGCTGATCAAGCGGGAGCCGGCGTTCGCGCTGCTCAAGGGGCGCAACAACTACGTGTGCCTGAACAAGGTCGAGGGCGGCGCGGCCGAGGACGACAACCAGGACGTGCTCTTCGACCCGCTGGCGGTGGGCAAGCTCGGGGCCGAGGTGCTGCGGGTCCGGGAGTGGGTCGAGGAGACCGAGTCCGGTGACCGCGACGACCTGTCGCCGGGCGTGTCCGACCGGGCCTGGGCCCAGGTGTCGGTCTCGGCGCGGGAGTGCCTGGGATCGAAGTGCCAGTACTTCGAGGACTGCTTCGCCGAGCAGGCCAAGGAGCTGGCGCGGTCCGCCGACGTGGTCGTCACGAACCACGCGCTGCTGGCCATCGCGGCCATGGACTCCGACGTGCAGGTGCTGCCCGAGCACGACGCGGTGATCGTCGACGAGGCGCACGAGCTGGTGAACCGCGTCACCTCCGCGGCGACCGGCGAGCTCACCAAGACCGCCGTCGAGCGCGCGCACCACCGCGCCGACCGGCTGGTGAAGGAGGCCACGGCGGCGAACCTGGCGGTGGCGACCCTGGACTTCACCGAGGCCCTGGAGAACACCCCCGAGGGCCGGTTCCAGCGCGGACTGCCCGAGGAGATCGGCATGGCGCTGACCGCGCTGCGCGACGCCAGCCGCGCGGCGCTCACCGAGCTGTCCAAGAACAAGGGCGGCGACCTGGACATGGACGGCGCCCGCAAGCAGGCCCGCGCCGCGTGCGAGAACGTGCACCAGGTCGCCGAGCGCGTGTTGGAGGGCGCCGAGGCCGACGTGGTCTGGCTGGAGCGCAGCGAGTTCAAGGGCGTCAAGAACTCCACGCTCAAGATCGCCCCGCTCGGCATCGAGCACCTGCTCCGCTTCAAGATGTTCGCGCGCACCCCGGTGGTCCTCACCTCGGCGACCCTCAAGCTCGGCGGCGACTTCACCGGCGTGGCCGGCAGCGTCGGCCTCTACAGCAACGAGCGCGTCGAGCTGGACTTCAAGCCGGAGCTGCCGGAGGAGATCTACGACGCCGCGGTGAAGCTGCTGCGCGACGGCGACAGCGACGGCGAGGAGTTCCTGGACACGGTCCAGAACCTGCCGCAGCACTGGCGCGCCCTGGACGTCGGCTCGCCCTTCGACTACCCGAAGCAGGGCATCCTCTACGTCGCGCGGCACCTGGACCCGCCGGGCCGCGACGGCATCCGCGACGACCAGCTGGACCTGCTCGCCGACCTGATGGACAACGCCGGCGGCCGGACCCTGGGCCTGTTCAGCTCGATGCGCGCGGCGCAGACCGCGACGGAGAAGCTGCGGGAGAAGATCGACCTGCCGATCCTGTGCCAGGGCGAGGACTCGCTGGCCGAACTCCTCCGCAAGTTCGCCGACGACCCCGAGACCTGCCTGTTCGGCACCCTGTCCCTGTGGCAGGGCGTGAACGTCCCGGGCCCCTCGCTCCAGCTGGTGGTGATCGACCGCATCCCGTTCCCGCGCCCCGACGACCCGGTGTCCGCGGCCCGCACCGAGGCCGTGGGCCGCAGCGGCGGCAACGGCTTCATGGCGGTCTCCGCCTCGCACGCCGCGCTGCTGCTGGCCCAGGGTGCCGGCCGCCTGATCCGGGCCATCGACGACAAGGGCGTGGTCGCGGTCCTGGACTCCCGGCTGGCGACCAAGCCGTACGGCGGCTTCCTGCGCGCGTCGATGCCGTCGTTCTGGCAGACCGACGACACCGACCGCGTGCTGAAGTCGCTGCGGGCCATCGACGCGATGGCGAAGACGGGCGAACAGAACTGAGCCGGGCACGACGGAGACGAGCGTGATCGAGGCGGGCAGTCGCGCGACTGCCCGCCTCGATTGTGTCAGTGCTGCGACTGCTGGGGAACGCTGGCGTAGGCGATCTGCTTGATCGCCGTCGCTTCGTCGCGGTTGTAGGTCCCGAGCTTGGCACCGGCCACCTTCGCGGGCGCCGGCAGCCGCAGGTCCTGGACGTCCTTGCCGCTGCTGTCCTTGGTGGGGTTCGCGGTCACTTCCAGGTAGGTGTAGCCGGAGACCGCGTTCGACGCCGACTGCGGATCGAGGTCGATCCCCGCGTAGAACGTCTGACCCGGGGCGATGATGTTCGGGCCGCCGCCGAGTCCGTTCTCGATCAGCGGCTGGGTCTGCGCCGGGCTGCTGCTCTGGCCCGCGGTGATCCAGACGAAGGGCAGATAGTCGATGTCGCACGCCGGGCCGACGTTCTTCACGGCGATCACATAGACGGACGCCTTCTGCCCGGCGCCGGCCGGCGCGAGCGTGGCGTTCAGCTTGGCGTTGTCGCAGAGTGCCGGGATGCCGCTGGAGGTCGTTGAGCCGCCGGTGGCAGCGGTGGTCGACCGTGGGCTCGATGCCGCACCGGTGGAGGCGTCGCTCGTCGGCGTGGTCGTGCCGCCGTCGGAGGTTCCGCTCGTCGCGGTGCCGGATGTGCCGGAAGCGGCGGTGGAGACATCCGTCGAGGCCGGCCCGGAAGCGGCGGGCGCGGACGTGCTCGACGAACAACCGGTTGCCGCCGCGGCGATAAGAGCGCTGCCGGCCAGGAGTGCGATGCGATTCAGGGGTTTCACTTCCACATGACGTGCGACACACACCGGTGGTTGCTGACAACTTCGCCAAATGCAGCTCCGCAGCTCCGCAGCTCCGCACAGCGCCGAGGCGGGCAGCTGTCGTCTGCCCGCCCCTTCGGCCGTCGGCGACTTCTACTTCTCCGGCGTGGTCGCGTACTGGATCTGGCTGATGGCGCTGGCCGGCGTCAGCGCGTAGACGCCGAGCATCGCGTTGCCCTCGGCGGTGGACGCCGGGAGGACGACGTCCTGCACGTCCTTGCCGCTGGTGCTCGGCGTCGGGTTCGCGGTCACGGCCAGGTCGCCGTAGTTGCCGGTCGTGGTCGCGAGGGCGCCGGGCAGCATGTCGATCGCCGCGTAGAGGGTCGTCCCGGACAGGATGACGTTCTTCTTGCCGGTGTCGACGCTGGGGATGAGCGGGCGGGTCTGGTCCGAGGCGTCGGTCGGGCTCTTCGTGATCCACACGTAGGGGATCGGGCCGAGCGTGCACGTGGCGCCGGTGTTCTTCACGGCGATCACGAAGACGGACGACTTCTGGCCCGAGACCGCCGGCGCGAGCGAGACGTTCACGTTGGCGTTGCCGCAGGCGGCGTGGCTGACCGGGGGCGCGGAGGGGACGGCGCCGCCGTTGACGCCGGTGCCGCCACTGTTGCCGCCGCTGGTGCCGCCCGCGCTCGACGACGCGGCGGCCGGAGCGGTGGTGCTGTCGCCCGCCGGGGCGGAGGTGGAGCCGCCGGCAGCGCCGGAAGAGGAAGCGCCGCCCGGCGCCGAGGAGGCCGCGGTGCTCGGGGCGCCCGACGCGGCAGAGGAACTGGTGGCAGCCGGACCCGAAGCGGCGGGCTTGGCGGCGCTCGACGCGCAACCGGTCGCGGCGACCGCCACGAGAGCGCCGCCGGCAAGGAGTGCGATGCTGTTCAGTCGATTCATGCCTGGGTGACGTGCGACCTGTAGGACAGGTTGCTGACAACCCTAAAGCGTTGAGGAAAGTCCGTGACCTGCGCCGCCTCGGCGGGTCCCGCCCAATCGGGACCCGCCGAGGCGGCGCACGGACGCCGTGCGGCGTCGGTCTAGAGGCGGCGTAGCACCGTCACGACCCGGCCCAGGATGACCGCGTCGTTGCCCGGGATCGGCTCGTAGGCGGCGTTGCGCGGCATCAGCCACACCGCGTTCGCCTCCTTCTTCAGTTCCTTGACGGTCGCCTCGCCGTCGATCATGGCGGCCACGAACTCGCCGTTCTCGGCCTGCTTCTGCTGGCGGATGACGACCACGTCGCCGTCGCAGATCGCGGCCTCGATCATCGAGTCGCCGACCACCTTCAGGGCGAAGAACTCGCCCTCGCCGACCATCTGCTTCGGGATCGGGATCATCTCCTCGACCCGCTCCTCGGCCAGGATCGGGCCGCCGGCGGCGATCCGGCCGACCAGCGGGACGTACGCCGGCTCCGGCTCCGAGGCGCTGCCGTTGCGGGCGGAGCCCTCGGCGCCGCGCACGATGTAGGCGCGCGGGCGGTTCGCGTCGCGGTGCAGGAAGCCCTTGCTCTCCAGGGTCACCAGCTGGTGCCGGACGCTGGAGGTGGACTGCAGGCCGACGGCCTCGCCGATCTCGCGCATCGACGGCGGGTAGCCCCGGCGCCGGACCGAGTCGCGGATCACGTTCAGGACCGCGGTCTGACGCTCGGTCAGGCGCGGGGACGGCACATGTCCGTCATGCGCGGCCTCTCGGGTGTCGGTCGGGGTAGTACTCCGGACGGCCATGGCTTGTGGCTCCTTCGCCATTGAGCTGGGCGGTGGCTGGTCGTGTGAAAGTTTGTTCGCTCGGATCAACCGTAGCGGGTGCCACCCACACGGTGACGAACGGCTGTTCGACAACCCGCGAGGGGACGGGCGTACGGAATGTCTAACGCGGCTCCGCCGGGAAGGTAACGGCCTGTTTCCATACTCCGTTCGGAAAACTCGCGCCCGGCGGGGCGCGGCGCGTTGGTCCGGTCGGGCGAAACCGTGAAGAATCTTGGTCATTCGAACAGCGCACCGGTCTTGGCCCTGTAGCTGGGGCGATCGCGAACAGTAGTCCCATGTACCCCTCGCGACCCTTACGGCAGACCCCGATCCGGGTTGCGGCCGGTGCGGCGGGTTGGCTAACGTACCCCTACATCTTGTGATTGGAATAGCGTCAACGCTCCACAGGTTGTGGTTAGTAGACCACAGCGGAGGGTGACGCCATCCCTTCGCGCGTCAAAGCCGTCAGCTCTGAGAAGGAGGTGCGAAACCGTGCACTGCCCCTTCTGCAAGCACGACGACAGCCGGGTCGTCGACTCTCGCAGCTCCGACGACGGCACCTCGATCCGCCGCCGCCGCCAGTGCCCCGAGTGCGGGCGCCGCTTCACCACGGTGGAGAGCGCTCAGCTCCTGGTGGTGAAGCGCTCCGGCGCGACCGAGCCGTTCAGCCGGGACAAAGTCGTCGGTGGCGTACGGAAGGCTTGTCAGGGACGTCCGGTGAGCGAGGGCCAGCTGGCCGTGCTCGCCCAGCGGGTGGAGGACGCGCTGCGGGCCGCCGGCTCCGCGGAGATCGCCACCCATGAGGTCGGGCTGGCGATACTCGGCCCGCTCCGGGAGCTCGACGAGGTCGCCTACCTCCGCTTCGCGTCGGTGTACCGGGCCTTCGAGTCGCTGGAGGACTTCGAGGCGGAGATCCTGCTGTTGCGGGCGGAGCGCGAACGGGCCTGACGGCCCCACGGCCCGCCGTCAAGGCGGGGACATGATGAAAATCTTCGCGGGGCCCCCGCTTGGGGTCCGGCGATCCAGAACTTGATCAATTCCGTAGGCGGCGAACCGCCACGGGGCGTCGGAATGGTTTCCCAGAACGGGAGAGGGAAGAAGTATGACGGAGACGGCTAGCGGACCGCGCGGTGCGGCGTCGGCCCGCGGCAACGGGAAGGCTCCCATGAAGCCCGGGCAGGTCGTGCCCGCCCCGGGTGTTTCCCATGAGGCGAAGGCTCCCGCCAAGGGCGGTAAGGGAATGCAGATCGAGCGGATCCACACCACTCCCGGCGTGCACCCGTACGACGAGGTCGTGTGGGAGCGCCGCGACGTCGTGATGACCAACTGGCGCGACGGCTCGATCAACTTCGAGCAGAAGGGTGTGGAGTTCCCCGAGTTCTGGTCGGTGAACGCCGCGAACATCGTCACCACCAAGTACTTCCGCGGCGCCGTCGGCACCCCGGTCCGCGAGTGGTCGCTCAAGCAGCTCATCGACCGGATCGTGAAGACGTACCGCAAGGGCGGCGAGGACCACGGGTACTTCGCGAGCCCGCAGGACGCGGAGGTCTTCGAGCACGAGCTCGCCTACGCGCTGCTGCACCAGATGTTCGCCTTCAACTCCCCGGTCTGGTTCAACGTCGGCACCAAGTCCCCGCAGCAGGTCTCGGCGTGCTTCATCCTGTCGGTCGACGACTCGATGGACTCGATCCTGAACTGGTACCGCGAGGAGGGCCTGATCTTCAAGGGCGGCTCCGGCGCCGGCCTGAACCTCTCCCGCATCCGCTCCTCCAAGGAGCTGCTGTCCTCCGGCGGCAACGCCAGCGGCCCGGTCTCCTTCATGCGCGGCGCCGACGCCTCGGCCGGCACCATCAAGTCCGGCGGCGCCACCCGGCGCGCGGCGAAGATGGTCGTGCTGGACGTGGACCACCCGGACATCGAGGAGTTCGTCCAGACCAAGGCGCGCGAGGAGGACAAGATCCGCGCGCTGCGCGACGCCGGGTTCGACATGGACCTCGGCGGCAAGGACATCACCAGCGTCCAGTACCAGAACGCGAACAACTCGGTCCGCGTCACCGACGAGTTCCTGACCGCGGTGGAGAACGGCGAGCGCTTCGGCCTGCGCGCCCGGCAGACCGGCGAGGTCATCGAGACCCTGGACGCCAAGAAGCTGTTCCGCGACATCGCGCAGGCGGCGTGGGAGTGCGCGGACCCGGGTCTGCAGTACGACGACACCATCAACGCCTGGCACACCAACCCCGAGACCGGCCGCATCACCGCGTCCAACCCGTGCTCGGAGTACCTGTCGCTGGACAACTCGTCCTGCAACCTGGCGTCGCTGAACCTGATGAAGTTCCTGCGCGACGACGACACCTTCGACAGCGGGACCTTCGTGAAGATGGTCGAGCTGATCATCACCGCGATGGACATCTCCATCAGCTTCGCGGACTTCCCGACCCCGGAGATCGGCCAGACCACCCGCGACTACCGCCAGCTGGGCATCGGCTACGCCAACCTCGGCGCGCTGCTGATGGCCACCGGCCACGCCTACGACTCCGAGGGCGGCCGGGCCATCGCCGCGGCCATCACCTCGCTGATGACCGGCGTCGCCTACCGCCGCTCGGCCGAGCTGGCCGGCGTGGTCGGGCCGTACAACGGCTTCGCCCGCAACGCCAAGCCGCACGCGGCCGTGATGAAGAAGCACTCGGACGCGGCGGACGCCTACCAGCCGTACGAGAGCTTCGACAAGGAGATCCTGGAGCTCTCGCGCACCGAGTGGAAGCGCGGCCTGGAGATCGGCGGGACCAACGGCTGGCGCAACGCGCAGGCCTCGCTGCTGGCGCCGACCGGCACCATCGGCTTCATGATGGACGTCGACACCACCGGCGTGGAGCCGGACCTGGCGCTGGTGAAGTTCAAGAAGCTGGTCGGCGGCGGCTCGATGCAGATCGTGAACAACACGGTCCCGCGCGCCCTGAAGCGCCTGGGCTACCAGCAGGAGCAGATCGAGGCGGTCGTCGAGTACATCGGCGAGCACGGCCACGTGGTGGACGCGCCGGCCCTGTTGCCGGAGCACTACTCGGTCTTCGACTGCGCGATGGGCGAGCGCTCGATCGCGCCGATGGGCCACGTCCGGATGATGGCGGCGATCCAGCCCTTCCTGTCCGGGGCCATCTCCAAGACCGTGAACATGCCCGAGCAGGCCTCGGTCGAGGACGTCGAGGAGATCTACTTCGAGGGCTGGAAGCTCGGCCTGAAGGCGCTGGCGATCTACCGGAACAACTGCAAGGTGGGCCAGCCGCTGCAGGACGCGAAGGGGCAGAAGGCGGCCGCGGCCGCTGCTGCCGCCTCCTCGGCGCCGGCCGCTTCGGCCGCCGCCACCGCCGGCACCGCCATCGCCCCGGCCGCCGCGACCCTGTACGCGCAGCCGGTCCGCAAGCGCCTGGGCAAGAACCGCCGCGGCATCACGAGCTCGTTCTCGGTCGGCGGCGCCGAAGGCTACATGACGGCCAACTCCTACGAGGACGGCGACCTCGGCGAGGTCTTCCTGAAGATGTCGAAGCAGGGCTCGACCCTGGCCGGCATGATGGACGCCTTCTCGATCGCCATCTCGGTGGGCCTGCAGTACGGCGTCCCCCTGGAGACGTACGTCGCGAAGTTCACGAACATGCGCTTCGAGCCGGCCGGCATGACGGACGACCCGGACGTCCGCATGGCCCAGTCGATCATCGACTACATCTTCCGCCGCCTGGCCCTGGACCACCTGGACTTCGACACCCGAGCGGCCTACGGCATCTACACGAACGAGGAGCGCCAGCGCCAACTGGAGACCGGCAGCTACCTCCCGGACGAGGACGAGCAGCTCGACCACGAAACCCTCGCCCAGTCCGCGCCGATAGAGCACCGGACCGAACCGGCCGCCCCGGCAAAGAAGAGCACCGACCCGGCCCCCCTCCCGATGCCGCAGAGCATCGGCTCCTCCACGGAACTGCTGGAGGCGAAGCTCGGCTACGCCGCCGACGCGCCCCTGTGCCTGACGTGCGGGACGAAGATGCGGCCTTCGGGGAGCTGCTATGTGTGCGAGGGGTGTGGGTCTACGAGCGGGTGCAGCTGAGCCTGGGCCCTGTCGGTAGGGCTTGAGTGGGCTGGTGAGGGCGGCGGAGCCGGGGAATCGGTTCCGCCGCCACCGCGGTAAGGCGAGTCCTCTCCTGTCGAGGGCAAGGCGGCGGAGAGGTTTCATTCCGCGATGTCTTCCACCGCGCCTTCCGCCGGGTTCTGTCCGCGCATCTTGTCCACGATGAGATCCAGTGGTTTGTGAAACTCGTGGCTGAAGACCTTGCCGACGCTGGACACGCCGTCGCGGGCGAAGACCCGCAGTCGCAGCCACGTGCCCTCGTACTCCGCGATTCTCTCAGGGAGATCGCTGCGTAGGAGCATCGCGAAGACGTGGTCCTGGTTGTGGCGCTTGCCGGGAATGATCAGGGGTTCGCGGCCGGGTTCCCTGGCGACGAAACTTCGGGTGGTGTCGCCGTGCGGGAAGACCAGCGAACAGTCGAAGCGCAGGTCGATCACGGAGCGTCGAGCGAGATTCTCGATCTGGATTCTGTAGGTGGTCGTGCCGTCGCTGCTGACACCTCTGATGATCATCGGCGTGATCCGTATTTTCGGCGAGAAGAACTTCGCCAAGGCGGCGATCCAGAGCATCGTGCCGATGACAGCCGCTGCGATGCCTTCGAGAATGTTGACTACGTGGTCCACGAGGCCCCTTTGCGCACACTTCGGTGACGACGTGCAGCTGAGTACGCGTCATGCTAAGGGTGGCACGTGGTGGCGTAGCGGTCGGGCGTGCCAATCGTTACCGACTGTCTTCGGCGCGAGCTTGATTACCCCTGGCCCCCGCTACCCGACCTGCACCGACCGCTTGGCCAACCCCATCCAAAACCCGTCGATAACCGTCCGCTGCGACCCCAACTCCGCCTCGGCCGCCCCCAGCGTCACGAACAGCGGCGCGAAGTGCTCCGTCCGAGGGTGCGCCAGCTTCCCGGCCGGGGCCTTGTTCTCGAAGTCCAGCAGCGCGTCCACGTCTCCGGCGTCCAGCGCGCGCTTGCCCCAGTCGTCGAACTCCGACATCACCGAGTGCACCTTGCCCTCCTGGCTCAGTGCCCGCAGGTTGTGCGTGAAGAAGCCGCTGCCGACGATCAGGACGCCCTCGTCCCGCAGCGGCGCCAGGCGGCGGCCGATGGCCATCAGCTTCTCCGGCTCCAGTGTCGGCATCGACACCTGGAGTACCGGGACGTCCGCCTCCGGGTACATCTCCACCAGCGGGACGTACGCCCCGTGGTCGAGGCCGCGCGTCGGCTCGTCCTGGACCTCCAGGCCCGGGGCGTGCAGCAGCTTGCGGACCGACTCGGCCAGCGCCGGTGCGCCCGGCGCTCGGTACTGGACCTCGTAGTAGTGCTGTGGGAAGCCCCAGAAGTCGTAGACCAGGGGGATCGTCGTGGTGGCGCCGAGGGCCAGCGGCGCCTCCTCCCAGTGCGCCGACACCATCAGCACGGCCTTCGGCTTCGGGAGGTCCGCCGACCAGGCCGCGAGCTGGTCCGGCCACAGCGGGTCGTCGGCCAGCGGCGGCGCGCCGTGGCTGAGGTAGATCGCGGGCATGCGGTCGGCGGATGGGGACGACGGGGACGCAGGGGGTGTGCTCGTCTCGGTGCTCATGGCATCTCCTGGGTGTGCGGAGCGGCTCAGGCCACGGACAGCACGTCGTCCAGCACGATGCTGTGCCGCGTGTGCTCGACCTTGGCCCGGAGGTAGCGCAGGTTCTGGGCGGTGGCGTGCGCACCGGTCGGGACGCGCTCGGCGACCGTCACGTCCAGCCCGGCCAGCTGCGCCTCCTTGTCCGGGTTGTTCGACAGCAGGTGCACGCTGTCCACGCCGAGCGCCGTCAGCATCTGCGCGGCGACGGTGTAGTCCCGCGCGTCCTCCGGCAGCCCCAGTGCGACGTTGGCCTGGTACGTGTCCAGCCCGGAGTCCTGCAGCGCGTACGCGTCGAGCTTGTTGTACAGCCCTATCCCGCGCCCCTCCTGCCGCAGGTACAGCAGGTAGCCGCCGGCCTCGGCGATGCGCTCGACGGACTCGCGTAACTGCGGCCCGCAGTCGCAGCGCGCGGAGCCGAACACGTCGCCGGTCAGGCACTCCGAGTGCATCCGCACCAGGGGCGTGCGGCCCGGTTCGCCGAGCACGATGGCCAGGTGCTCGCCGCCGTCGACCAGGCCGTGGAACGTCACCAGCTCGGCGTCCACGCTGTAGCCGTCACCGAACCGGAGCGGCACGCGCACGCGGGTACGGATAGATGCCTCGGGTGTCTCGTTCATGGCACGGGTCCCTCCGTGACGAGCTGTTCCAGAGCTGTTCCAATTCGAACAACCTGCTGCGCCGACTGTAGACCGGCGTTCGAATTTGAACAAACCCCACCCGCACCGGGGCTATTCCCGCAGCCGCCGGGAGACCTCTCCGAGACCGTCCGCGAGCACCGTGAGCTGCTCGGGGGTCAACACGTCGATCAGTGCCTCACGTACCACCGCCACGTGTCCGGGCGCGGCCTGCTCCAGCTTCTTCCGTCCGGCCTCCGTGAGGACGGCGAAAACCCCGCGCACGTCCGTCGGGCACGACCGGCGCTCGGTCAGCCCGGCCTTCTCCAGCTGGGTCATCTGGTACGTCAGCCCGCTCTTGGAGTTCAGCAGCGCCTCGGCGAGCTCGGTCATGCGCAGCGAACCCTCAGGGGCGGCGGAGAGCCGCACCAGGATCTCGTACTGCGTGTGCGACAGCCCGGCGTCCTCCCGCAGCTGGTGATCGATCCGCCGCTCCACCAGCGCGGTCGCGGCCAAGAAGCCCGTCCAGGCCTTCATCTCCTGATCGGACAGCCACCGCGGTTCGTCACCCATGCCGTGATTCTAACGAGCGAAAATCCGTTGAGATCCATCACGGACCGTCACTACGGTGGCCCGGTGGCTGAGCTGACCCGGGAACAGGCTGCTGAGATGATGCGGGAAGCGGTCCCCGGTGCGCGGGTCCTTGCCGTGGAGCGGATGGACGGCGGCATCGAGACCGGTGCCTATGAGGTCGTCTGCGCAGACCCTCTACAGAACGCTGTAGTGAAGGTCTACGGAAAAGACGACGGATGGAAACTCCTCAAAGAGATCGGCGTCTACCGTCTCCTGCGCGAGAACGCTATAGAGCTGCTGCCGAAGCTCCTCGGAGGGGCCGGTCCGAACGGACTTCTCGGCCTGCCGTACTTGCTGATGAGCAAACTGCCCGGGACCACGGTCGCGGCGATCAGCGGCACCCTCCCCGAGCCCGAACTCAAGGACGTCTACCGCCAGATGGGAGCACTCCTGGCACGGATCCACACGATCGGACAGGAGGCCTACGGCTACCTCACCACGGAAATCCTCGATCCCCAGCCGACCAACGAAGCCCAGATGCAGGCAACGCTTAAGCGCGTTTCACAGAGCTATCTGGACACCACCGGCGATCGAGAACTCTATGAGGCGGCGCACAAGTACGTCGGCGAGCGCGCAGAGCTGTTCTCCCTCTGTAGAGGGCCGGTACTTCTCCACAACGACTTCCACGAGGGGAACGTCATAGTGACGCAGACCCCCGACGGCCCGGTCCTCAGCGGCCTGATCGACGTGGAGAACGCCATGGCCGGGGATCCCATAGCGGACCTCTCCAAGACCCACAGCTACTCCGTCGGCGACAACCGCGCGAAGCTCGACGGACTCTTTGAGGGCTACGGCGAAGTCCCGATCGAATGGGAGCGCAGGTTCCGTCTGTTCCAGGTGATCCACAGCTTCGAGCTCTGGGACTTCTTCTGCGGCATCGGCGTCCAGGACAAGCTGGACCCCATCGCCGAAGAGATACGCGTCCTCATCACCGCCGGCTGATCACCGCGGCGCCAACCCCATCCCCACGGCCAACTCCCGCACCTGCCGGTCGAACCACTCGCCCCGCTCCGAGAACACTCTGTTGAGCCGTCCGAACACTTCGAAGTTCACCGCCCCGAAGACCTGCGTTATCGCACTCAAGACACGCTCAATAACGTGCGAATCCTCGTTGAACCCCATGCCGACCGCGACGGTACGGAGCTCCTCCGCATAGGTGGCGTCCGCTGTGGCGGGGAACACCCCGGCCCCCTCAGAAGTGTCGAGCTTCCCGGCAGCCTCGGCTTCCGCGACGCACCGCGCCATCGCCACCATGGCCCACGACCCCGGCTCGATGGTCTCGTCCGGCGCCAGGTAGCCGGGGATCGGGCTGCCGTAGATGAGCGCGTACTCCGCCGGCCTGGCTATAGCCCAGCGGCGGATGGTGTGGCAGACCGCGAACCAGCGTGACAGGTACGCGTCCCGGCGGTCCACGTCCCCGTCGGCCTTCTCCACGGCCTCGCCCAGGGAGGTGTACGCGTCGATGATCAGCGCGGTCAGTAACTCGTCGCGGCTGGGGAAGTAGCGGTAGATGGCCGACGAGACCATCCCCATGTCCCTGGCGACGGCGCGCAGCGACAGCGCGGCCCCGTCCCGGGTCAGGTGCTCCAGCGCGACCTTCTTGATCTCGCCGGTCATCTCGGCGCGGACCCGGGCGCGAACTGACAGTGCCGGGGTCTTCGCAGGGGTCCGCGCGGGGCCCGAATCCTTTGCGGCGTTCATATCGAGAGTATTGCACACAGGCGAGAGCACTGCTCTTGACAGAGTGCGCCGATCTGGCGCACAGTGATGTCAACAGAGAGCAGTGCTCTCAAAGGGAAGCATCGCACGCCGCTCAGCGGTCGAAGAGGGGTTGGACATCATGGCACTGCACGTCATCGTGGGTGCGGGACCGGTCGGCACGGCCACCGCGAAGGTACTGGCCGAGCGCGGCGAGCAGGTGCGCGTGGTGACGCGCAGCGGCTCCGGCCCGGAGCACGCGAACATCGAGCGGGTGGCCACCGACGCCACCGACGCCGACCGGCTCAGCGCGCTGGCCGAGGGCGCCGCGGCGCTCTACAACTGCGCGAGCCCGGCCTACCACCAGTGGTTCGCCGACTGGCCGCCGCTTGCCGCGGCCCTGCTGACCGCCGCCGAGCGCAGCGGCGCGGTGCTCACCGTCGCCAACAACCTCTACGGCTACGGCCCGGTGACCGGCCCGATCGGCCCCGACACCCCGCTGGCCGCGACCCACCCGAAGCTGAAGCTGCGCGCCGACATGTACCGCGACGCGCTGGCCCGGCACCAGGCCGGCCGGATCCGGATGACCGAGGTCCGGGCCAGCGACTACATCGAGGCCAACTCGATCCTGTCCTACCTGCTGGCCAAGCCGCTGGACAACGGCAAGCGCGCCTACGTGCCGGCGCCGCTGAACGTCAAGCACAGCTGGACCGCGATCGCCGACGTGGCGCGGCTGCTGGCCCTGGTCTCCGGCGACGAGCGGGCCTGGGGCCAGGCCTGGCTGGTACCGACCACCGCGCCGCTGACCGTGCGCGAGCTGTCCGACCGCTACGTCGCCGCCCGCGGCCTGAAGCCGGCGAAGCTGACCCAGCTGCCCTACGCGGTTCTGTGGGGCGCAGGCCTGTTCGACAAGATGTCGAAGGAGCTGCGGGCCACGCGCTACCAGTTCGCGAAGCCCTTCGTCCTCGACAGCACCCTGACCGAGAAGACCTTCGGCCTGGCGCCGACGCCGATCGACGACGTGCTGCGGACCATCCCGGCTTCCGCGGCGTGAGCCGGACGGCGCTTGAGAGCGCCGGCCGCCGTCGGACATGCGCGTCCATCAGCTGTCGATCAAGCTGTCAGTGCCGGTCCGTATGGTGGGGACCGCCTTACCGACCACGGTGAACAGGAGCGCGAACCATGTCCGAGCCCGAGTTGTCAGCCCTGCGTGACGCCGTCCGCGGCGAGGTCCTGCTGCCCGGCGACGACGGCTTCGACGCCGCGCACAAGCCCTGGAACCTGGCCGTCGCCCAGGACGTGCGCGCGGTGGTGACCGCCGCCGACGCCGACGACGTGGCCGCCCTGGTCCGGTACGCGAACCAGGCCGGCGTGCCGATCGCCGTCCAGCCCACCGGCCACGGCGCCTCCGGCACGGCGGCCGGCGCCGTCCTGCTGCGTACCGGACGCCTGGACGAGCTGAGCGTGGACCCCGAGGCGCGCACCGCGCGGATCGGCGCCGGAGTGAAGTCCGGCGCCGTCAACGTCGCGGCCGCCGCGCACGGCCTGGTCGCCAAGCCCGGCAGCTCGCCGACCGTGTCCGTGGCCGGATACACGCTCGGCGGCGGCGTCGGCTTCTTCGCCCGCAAGTACGGCATGTCCTCGGACCACGTGATCGAGTTCGAGGTCGTGGACGCCTCGGGCGAGCATCAGAAAGCGAATGCCGACGAGAACCCCGACCTGTTCCACGCGCTGGCCGGCGGCGGCGGCGACTTCGCGATCGTGACCGCGCTGACCGTCCGGCTGCACGAGGAGGCCGAGCTGTTCGGCGGCACGATGTTCTGGCCGGACGCCCGCGCCGCCGAGTTGTTCGCCGCCTTCCGTGCGGTCACGGCTACTGCGCCGGAGGAGCTGAGCGTCTGGATCTCGCGGGCGCAGTTCCCGGGCGGCGCCCCGGCGATGGTGGCGGTGACGGCGGCGTATCTGGGCTCGGAGAATGACGCCCGCGCGCTGCTGAAGCCCTTCGACGCCGTCGACGGCGCGCTGTCGGGGGAGTGGAAGGCATTGCCGTTCGAGGAGATCGCCGCCATCACCAACGACCCGGTCGACCCCGCCCCGAGCGTGTCGCGCAGCGAGCTGCTCGGCCGCTTCGACGCCGATGTGGTCGCGACGCTGCTTGCCGAGCCGGTCGCCCCGCTGCTGGCGGTCCAGGTGCGGCACCTCGGCGGCGCGCTGACCGGCGCCCGCCCCGGACCGCGCGGCCCGGTCGCGGAGGAGTACCTGGTCTACCTGCTGGGGCTGGCGATCACGCCGGACGGCGGCGCCGCCGTGGCGGCCAGGCAGGCGGAGCTGGTCGCGGCCCTCGGCGACGCGGTGACTGGCACGAAGCTGGCGACGTTCCTGGGGCCGACGGACACCTTCGCCGACACGGTGTCGGCCGCCGAGGCGGAGCGGCTGCGCGCGGTGAAGCAGACCTGGGACCCGCAGGGGCGGTTCGTGGCGAACTTCCCAGTGGCGGAGTAGACAGTGAAGTAGATAGCGGAGTAGGCGCGTGAGGCGGCCCGGGGAGGCCGCCTATCCGTCGTACCGGTCCCGCGCCTCGCGCAGGTTCTCCAGGTTCGCGAACCCCCACTCGCGGCACGCCGCGATCGCCGGCAGCAGGCTGCGCCCGAGCGGCGTGAGCTCGTACTCGACGTGCGGCGGGTTCTCGTCGAACACCGTGCGGGTGATGAACCCGTCGCGTTCCAGCGAGCGCAGCGTCTCGGTGAGCACCTTCGGCGCGACCCGCCGCAGCGGCGCCCGCAGTTCCGTGAAGCGGCGCGGCCCCGCCTCCAGGCAGAGCACGACCATGCCGCCCCACTTGTCGGCGATCCGGAACGGGGACTCGGCCGAGGGGCAGGCGGCGTCGAACATCTCCGGGCTCAGGGCAGCACGCTCATCCACAGGTCGAGCCTAGTTACGTTGCAGTGACTGGGGCGAGCGGTCCTACGGTCGCGGACATGGCGAACATCATCGTTTTCGGAGCCGGCGGTCGCGCCGGACGGCCCACGGTGGCCGAGGCGGCGCGGCGCGGGCACACGGTCACGGCCGTCGTGCGCGACCCGGCCAAGTACCAGGACCTCGCGGCAGGCGGCGTGACCGTCGTCGCCGGCGACGTCACCGACGCCGCGAGCGTCGCCGCCCTCGCGAAGGGCCACGACGTCGCGGTCAACACCGCCGCGGCCATGGACCAGGGCCACTTCGTGGCCGCCGCCCGCGCGCTGGTCGAAGGACTCGGCACGGCCGGAGTCCGGAGGCTGGTCGCGGTCGGCATCGGCGGCGCGCTCGAAGTGGCGCCGGGGGTGCCGGCCTACGACAGCGACGGTCTTCCCGAGGAGGCCCGGGCCTTCTCCCGCAGCCACGCCGCGCAGCTTCCCCTGTTGCAGGCCTCGAACCTGGACTGGGTGGTCCTGGCCCCGCCGCTGGTGTTCCTCGACGAGGGCCCCGGCACCGGCGGCTACCGGCTCGGCGACACCCAGGCGATCCCCGGCGCCGCCACGTTCGCGTACGCCGACCTGGCGCTCGCGCTCGTCGACGAGGCCACGGCGCCGACCCGCTCGCGCGAGATGGCCGCCGTGGCCTGAGCCGTCAGGCGGTCACCAGGTCCCCGGTACGAAACGAAATCCCGAGATCAGCCAACACGGACCGCGCGGCGCGCTGTCCCGACTCCATCGCCCCGTCGATCCCGGCGGTCCCGCGGTGGTCCCCGCACACGTACAGGCCGTGGATCAGCCGTACCGGCCGCCGGAAGTTGTGCGGCGAGGTCATCGCCGGCACCGCGTACGGGAAGTGGTGCACCGCCACGCACTCCCACCGGTCGTCGGCGGCCGAGTACAGCTCGCTGAGCCGGGCCCGCACCTCGCTTTCGAGTTCGGAGGTGCGGGTCCCGGTGTGCCCGACCACGTTCGTGGAGACCAGCGTCCGGCCGTCCGGGCTGCGGCCCGGCACGGCCTGGCTGACCGCCGCCGTGCGCGCCACCGGCGAGCGCGGGTCGGCGTCGACCAGGACTGCCGGCTCCGAGCGCGGCGGCGGCAGCACGGTCGCGTGGTGGAAGGAGGTGACCGAGCGCAGCTGCGGTTCGTGCAGCCCCGGCAGCAGCTCCACCGCCGTGGCCGGGTCCGTCGCCACCACCACCGCCGAACTGCGCAGCACCTCGTCGGCGGTGACCACCCCGTTCGCGTACACCATCAGGACCTCGGTCTCCAGCCGTACCGCCCCGGCCGGCAGCCGCTCGGCCAGCCGCTGCGGTATCGCCGCTATCCCCGGCGCGGGCAGGCACCACCGGCCGCGCACCAGCTGCCGCAGCGCCAGCTCCATCGCCCGGCCGGACACCGGCAGCGCCGGATCGGGCTCGGCGGCGAACGCCTCCAGATACGGCCGCAGGAAGCCGTCCACCACCCGCCGCGACAGCCCCACTTCGGCGACCAGCTCCGCCGCGGACCGCTCCGGGCCGGCCAGGATGGTCTCCGGACGGCTCTGCGCCACCCGCAGCAGCCAGCCGGACTGCCGGCGGCGCTCGGCCGGCGAGCCCAGCGGCGTGCGCAGGACCGTGCCCGCGTGCACCGCGCCGTCGCTGCCGGCGCGGTCGCCGTAGCGGATGCGCTTGCCGTCCAGCTGGAGGTCCACACCGGGCGCGAAACAGCCCAGCTCCAGCTTCGCGTTCTCGCCGTGCTCGACGGAGTTCACCAGGTGGAACCCCTTGTCGACGACGAACCCGGAGACCCTTTCGGTCCCGGCCCTGCCCCCCACCCGGTCGGAAGCCTCGACGACCAGGACGTCCAAACCCGCCTCGTGCAGCCGTCCCGCGGCGTGCAATCCGGCCACTCCGGCGCCGACGACGATCACGTCCGCGTCCGAGTGATGCCGGTGGCTCGGACTTCGCACTGTCACAGGAGCCCCTCCACCCTCTAGAGCCGACCTCCCCGGCGGCGCCTTGTGGGCGCCGCGTGGCTTGCACTGGGCACGGCGAAGCCGGCCGAGCGTCGGCGTTTGTGGAGGAATGCCTACCCCTGCGCCGGTGGCGTACTCTTGCGAAACGCCTGCTGTCTCAGCATTCGAGAACTCAGCGTGTTCGGACCGTCACGCATTTAAGGGAACTGATTTAGCCCAACGCGGCAGCCAGAGCGGCGCGCGGATCCGGGGTGCCGAACGCGAACCCGGACTCCGTGAGCCGGGCCGGCAGCACCCGCTGGCTGCCGGTGAGCTCGTTCGCCATCTGCCCGAACAGCACGCGCAGCGCGAACCCCGGCACCGGCATGACCGTCGGCCGGTGCAGCACATGGCCCAGAGCCTTGGTGAAGGCGCGGTTGGTGACCGGCAGGGGACCGGTGACGTTCACCGCGCCGGTCATGGTGCCGTCCACCGTCAGGGCCATGATGTGCTTGACCGCGGCCAGGTAGTCGGCCATCCCGATGAACGAGAAGTACTGCCGGCCGCTGCCGATCGGGCCGCCGATCCCGGCCTTGAAGAACGGCAGCATCCGGGCCAGCGCGCCGCCGGAGCCGCCCAGGACCACGCCGTTGCGCAGGTGTGCCACCGGGATCCCGGCGTCCTCGGCGGGCTTGGTGGCGGCCTCCCAGTCCCGGCACAGCGCGCCCAGGAAGTCCTCGGAGCCCGGGGACTCCTCGGTGACCGGGGTGGTGCCGGTGTCGCCGTAGAAGCCGATCGCCGACGCGGAAAGCAGGGCCTTCGGCTTGTCGGACAACAGGGCCAGCGAGCGGGCCAGTGTGTCGGTGCCGTGCACGCGGCTCTCGGTGATCTCCCGCTTGTACGCGGCGGACCAGCGCTTGTCGCCGAGGCCCGCGCCGGCCAGGTGCACCACGACGTCGCAGCCCTCGTACGGTTTCGGGTCCGGGTCTCCGAAGGGCGACCAGTGGCGTTCTCCGGCGGCCTCGTCCGGGTGCGTGTGCCGGACCAGGCGGACGATCTCGTGGCCGTCTTCGGTGAGCGCGGCGGACAGCGCCGTGCCGATCATTCCCGTGGAACCGGTGATGGCGATCCGCATATCAGCAGCATAGACCTGTGATCCTCGCCATCCCGGGAGGCGGGTCGCTCCGAAGTTAAGTTAGGCTAACCTAAGTTGGAGACGAGACGACAGAAGCAAGGTGATTCATGAGGTACACAGGCCCCAAGGTGCGCCGGTCCCGCCGGGCCGGGGTGCCGCTGACGGCCAAGGCCGAGCGCGTGATGGTGCGCCGTCCGCTGCCCCCGGGGCAGCACGCGGCCGGCCCGCGCGCCGGGAAGCAGAGCGACTACGGCCGCCAGCTGGCCGAGAAGCAGAAGATCCGCTGGTACTACGACCTGTCCGAGCGGCAGCTGCGGACCTTGTTCGACAAGAACCGGCGGCGCTCCGGGCGGGCCGGCGAGAACGTCATCGCCGCCCTGGAGTCGCGGCTGGCCACGGTGGTGTTGCGGGCCGGCCTCGCGCCGTCGATCTACGCGGCGCGCCAGTTCGTGAACCACGGCCACGTGACCGTGGACGGTGCGAAGGTGGACATCCCCTCCTACGCCGTGCGGCCCGGCCAGGTGGTCGCGGTGCGCGCGAAGTCGCGCCTGATGCCGGCGTTCCAGGCCGCCGCGGCCGGCCAGTACGCCGACGAGCGGACCGCCGCCTACCTGGACGTGCGCCGGGACGAGCTCGCGGTGCTGCTGACCCACGAGCCGAAGCGGGCCGAGGTGCCGGTGCCGTTCGACGAGCAGCTGCTGGTCGAGTTCTACTCGCGCTGAGACACGAAACTGCCCCGGTCCACACGGACCGGGGCAGTTTCTATGAGCTCGTGAGCGCTACAGCCCGAGGTCGGCCTCGAACTTGCCCTCTTCCAGCCGCTCCTTGATCGTGACCAGGAATCGGGCCGCGTCGGCGCCGTCCACCAGCCGGTGGTCGTAGGTCAGCGCCAGGTACACCATCGAGCGCACCGCGATGACCTCGCCGAGGTCGGGGTCGTTGATGACCGCCGGGCGCTTCACGACCGCGCCGGTGCCCAGGATGCCGACCTGCGGCTGGTTCAGGATCGGGGTGTCGAACAGCGCGCCGCGGCTGCCGGTGTTGGTCAGCGTGAACGTGCCGCCGGCCAGCTCGTCGGGCAGGACCTTGTTGGTGCGGGTCCGCTCGGCCAGGTCCGCGATCCCGCGGGCCAGGCCCGCCAGGTTCAGGTCGCCGGCGTTCTTGATGACCGGGGTCATCAGGCCCTTCTCGCTGTCCACCGCGATGGCCAGGTTCTCGTAGTCGTGGTACGTGACCGTGCCAGCCTCGGTGTCGATGACCGCGTTGAGGTTCGGGTGCTGCTTGAGCGCCTCGATCGCGGACAGCGCGAAGAACGGCATGAACGACAGCTTCACGCCCTCGCGCGCCTCGAACTCGCTCTTGGCGCGGGCCCGCAGGCGGGCGACGTTGGTGACGTCCACCTCGACCACGGTGGTCAGCTGCGCCGAGGTCTGCAGCGACTCGAGCATGCGCTTGGCGATCAGCGCACGCATCCGGGTCAGCTTCTCGGTGCGGCCGCGCAGCGGGCTCGGGCTGACCGGGGCCTTGGCGGCCGGGGCCGAAGCCGAGGCTGCGGGTGCGGCGGCGGGAGCCGGCTTGGCCTTGGCCGCGTCGATCACGTCCTGCTTGCGGATCCGGCCGCCGACCCCGGTGCCGGTGACGCTCGCCAGGTCCACGCCGTGCTCGGCGGCCAGCTTGCGGACCAGCGGGGTGACGTAGGCCGCAGCCGGCTCGGAGCCGGCGCCGGGGGCGTCGATGCGGGCCGCGGTGGTGGCCTGCGCGACGACCGCCGGGGTGCCGGGGCGGAACTCGCCGGCCGGGGCCGGAGCGGGCGCCTGGGCGGCGGGGGCCGGGGCCGGGGCGGTCGCGGTGAACGACGGCGTGGCGGCGACGGCCGGGGCCGGCGCGACCGGAGCCGGAGCCGGCGGCGCGACCGGCGGGGTCGCCGGCAGCGGCGCGGGCGCCGGGGGAGCGACCGGCGGGGTGGCCGGAGCCGGAGCGGGCGCCGGCGGCGCGACCGGGGCGGCGGGCGCGGCGGCCGGAGCCGGAGCGGCCGGCGCGGCGGCACCCGGGGCGCCGACCACGGCCAGCTGCGCGCCGATGTCGATGGTCTCGTCCTCGGCGACGTTGATCGCCAGCAGCACACCGGCCACCGGCGAGGGCACCTCGGTGTCGACCTTGTCCGTCGAGACCTCCAGCAGCGGCTCGTCCACGGCCACGGTGTCGCCGACGGCCTTCAGCCAGCGCGTGACGGTCGCCTCGGTGACCGACTCGCCCATCGCCGGCAGGAACACCGGGGTGCCGGCGGCGGCACCGCCGGCCGGGGCCGCCGGGGCGGCCGGGGCGGCAGCGGCGGCAGCGGGGGCCGGGGCGGCGGCGACCGGCGCGGGAGCCGGGGCGGCGACCGGAGCCGGAGCCGGCGCGGGGGCCGGTGCAGCGGCGGGGGCCGGGGCGGGAGCAGCAGGGGCCGGAGCCGGGGCGGCAGCCGGAGCGGCCGCGGCCGGAGCCGCCGGAGCGGCGTCCGCGGTGTCCCCGATGACCGCCAGCTCCGCGCCGACCTCGACCGTCTCGTCCTCGCCGACCTTGATCGACACCAGGAAGCCGGCCGCCGGGGACGGGATCTCGGTGTCGACCTTGTCGGTGGAGACTTCGAGCAGCGGCTCGTCGACCTCGACCCGGTCGCCTTCCTTCTTCAGCCAGCGGGTGATGGTGGCCTCGGTGACCGACTCACCCATCGCGGGCAGAACTACTGAGACCGACATGAGCGCTCTCTATCTCCTTCGCAGAACATTCCGTGCAGAATTCTCAGGGTTTTCCGCAGGCTGTGTCCTGCGGTGTCCATACAGCAGGCTTATCAGTCGTGGACGTGGAGCGGCTTGCCGGCCAGGGCCATCATGGCCTCGCCCAGCGCCTCGGTCTGCGTCGGGTGCGCGTGCACGAGCTGGGCGACCTCCTGCGGCAGCGCCTCCCAGTTGAAGATCAACTGGGCCTCGCCGACGAGTTCACCCATCCGGTCGCCCACCATGTGGACGCCGAGCACCGGGCCGTCGACCTGCTGGACCACCTTCACCTGGCCCGAGGTCTTCAGGATCTTGCTCTTGCCGTTGCCGGCGAGGTCGTAGTTGAACGTCTTCACACCGGTGTCACCGTGCCTGGCCTTGGCCTGCGCCTCGGTCAGACCCATCGAGGCGACCTCGGGGTGGGAGTAGGTGACGCGCGGCACGCCGTCGTAGTCGATCGGCGCGGGGTTCAGGCCGGCGATGTGCTCGGCGACCAGGATGCCCTCGGCGAAGCCGACGTGCGCCAGCTGCAGGGTCGGGATCAGGTCGCCGACGGCGTAGACGCCGGGGACCGAGGTACGGCAGTACTGGTCGACCTTGACGTAGCCGCGGTCCATCGCGACCCCGGCCTCCTCGTAGCCCAGGCCCGCGGAGACCGGGCCGCGGCCGACGGCCACCAGCATCAGGTCGGCCTCGACGGTCTTGCCGTTGGCGATGGAGGCACGGACGCCGTTCTCGGTGTACTCGACGCCCGAGAAGAAGTTGCCCAGCTCGTACTTGATGCCGCGGCGGCGGAAGGCGCGCTCCAGCAGCTTGGAGGAGTTCTCGTCCTCCAGCGGGACCAGGTGCGGCAGGCCCTCGATGATGGTGACGTCGGTCCCGAAGGACTTCCACACCGAGGCGAACTCGCAGCCGATGACGCCGCCGCCGAGGATGATCGCGGAGGCCGGGACGTAGTCGAGCTTGAGCGCGTGGTCGCTGGAGATGACGCGGTTGCCGTCGATCTCCAGGCCGGGCAGCGACTTCGGCACCGAGCCGGTCGCCAGCACCACGTTCTTGCCGGTCACGTTCTGGCCGTTGACCTGCACCGTGTTCGCCGAGACCAGGCGGCCCTCGCCGGCGATGAACTCGATCTTGCGGGCCTTCACAATGCCCTGCAGGCCCTTGTAGAGCTGGCCGACGACGCCGTCCTTGTAGGAGTTCACGGCGGCCATGTCGATGCCCTGGAAGGTGGCCGCGACGCCGAACTGCGCGGCCTCGCGGGTGTTGTCCGCGATCTCGCCGGCGTGCAGCAGCGCCTTGGTGGGGATGCAGCCCCGGTGCAGACAGGTCCCGCCGACCTCGGCCTTCTCGATGAGCGCCACGCTCATCCCGAGGTCCGCCGCCCGGAAAGCACAGGCGTAGCCGCCCGAGCCGCCGCCGAGGATGACCAAGTCGAACTGGTTGTCGCCTGCCACGTGCGTTCCTCTTCTCGCTGCCTGCTGTCGCATTCACCGGTCCGGTTCCGCCCCACACTGACACACTGCTGTGGAAGGGTCAGCAAACGGACGGACGCGGAGTCGCGGGTAGCGCATCCACGACCGGAAAGCCAGTCTAGTCCGCGTGCGGACCCGACTTTCGCCGAGCCCCACGGCCCGGCCAGAGGGAGCAACGATCTTCCGGGAGTGGTTATGCCCCTGTTCCGCCGACGCCGCCCCAGCCTGTCCACTCCGGCACCCGGACCGACCGCCCCGCCGCCCAGCAGGAGATCCACTGAGGAACTGGCTGCGGCGGAAGCGCACCTGAGCGAGTTCGCCCGCAGCCGCGTCGGCGTCGAGGCGTACATAGAGCCGCGCACCGCTGTGACCGACACCACAGTGGTCTTCATCGCGGCGTCCGGGGAGTGGACACGGCGCCGCGTGCGCAGCCCGCAACAGGCGCACGCGCTGGCGCGGGCGCTGGGGATTCCCGCTTACGACGCCGACGTGGTCGGCTACCCGCAGCGCATGCGGGACTGGACGCGCAAGCGCGCCGAGGAGGACAAGCGGCGCTTGGACGGGGTCTGAGGCGCGGGGCGGGGCGGCCCGGCGCGGGCGGCGCGAGGCATTGCGCGGCGGCGGAGTGTGGCCGGCGCAGCGCGACTTAGCGCGATGCCGAGGAGGGGCGGCGTGCTGCGGATTGCGTGAGCCGGTTGTGGGCTGAGGCGCAATTGTCCAGACGGCGCAGCGGGTCGCCGCCCGCGCGTGCCGACGCCATCCGTCGACCCTCTGCCATCCGCCCGCGCTCCGCGCCCGCTCAGTCGCTGTCGTCGTCGGCGGCGATCTTGCAGAACCACGCGTCGGCGCCCTGGAGATCGCCCCGCCTCTCGCAGAGCTGGCCCATCGTGGCGATCGCGTCCTGATACCCGCCGAGCGCGGCCCGGTGGACCAGGTCTTCGCCGCCCTCGTACTCGCCGCGGTGCCACAGCGCCAGGCCCAGCTTGTGGACCGCTTCCAGATTCCCGAGGTCGGCGGCCGACCGCAGCCAGTGCTCCGCCTGCACCGGATCGCTGTGCTTCACCGCGCGCGCCAGATGCAGCATCGCGTCGGAGTCGCCGGCCTCCGCCGCGGCGTGCCAACCCTCGATCCGCTTTTTCTCGTGCCACATGGGGAACTATTCAGCCCCGCGTCGAACGTTCGCCGCAACTCCGCGAGGGCAACACCGTAGGTGGTTCACTGGCCGCATGGCCGGTCATACGGATCTCGTGCTCGAACGGTTCGCCGCCGAGCGGTCCGGGCCCGGGCCTTCGTCCGACGCGGTGTCAAGCGCACGCTGGCCATGGATCAGCGCCCTAATCCACCTTCCCGATCAGCGTCCCCACCAGATACGTGATCCCCATCGCCAACGCCCCGCCGACCACGTTCCGCGCGATCGCCCGCCCCGGCGCCGCCCGCCCCAGCCGCGCGCTGACCCAGCCGGTGGCGACCAGCGCGATCAGCACGCTGACCACCGTCACCGGCACCCGCCAGTCGTGCGGCGGCAGCACGATCGCCAGCAGCGGCAGCATCGCCCCGACGCTGAACGCGACGAAGCTGGCGATCGCCGCGCTCCAGGGGTTGGCCAGGTCGTCGGGGTTGATGCCGAGCTCGGTCTGCGCGTGCGCGCCGAGCGCGTCGTGCGCGGTGAGCTCCTGCGAGACCCGGCGGGCGGTGGTCTCCGTCAGTCCTTTGTCGCGGTACAGGCCGACCAGTTCCTCGAACTCCGCCTCGGGCGACTCGGCCAGTTCCTTGCGCTCCAGCGCCAGGGCGGCCTTCTCGGTGTCGCGCTGCGTGGAGACCGAGACGTACTCGCCGGAGGCCATCGACAGCGAACCGGCCAGCAGTCCGGCGATGCCGGAGGCCAGCAGCGTGGACTGGGTGTCGGTGGCCCCAGCGACGCCGACCACCAGGCCGGCCGTGGAGACGATGCCGTCGTTGGCGCCCAGCACGCTGGCCCGCAGCCAGTTCAGTCGCGCCCCGAGCCCTTCGTGCGGGTCGTGCGCGGGATGCGCGGCGGAATCGCCGGAGTCGCCGGAGTCGCCGAATTCACTGGACTCGATGGAACCGCTGGAATCGGCGGATCTGCCGGGACCGGTGCCGTCGTCCGCGCTCATGGCGACACGCCTACCCGCGAACGCCGAAGCGGTCACCTCCCATGCCGGGAAATGACCGCTTCGGATCAGCGTGAGGCTGGCGGCAAGGCCGCTACTTCCCCGAGCCCAGGTCCTCGGCCAGCTTCACCAGCGTCCGCACCGCGGCGCCGGTCCCGCCCTTCGGCGTGTCGCCGTACGGGGCCTTCTCGTTGAACGAGGCGCCCGCGATGTCCAGGTGCGCCCACTTGATGCCCTCGCCGACGAACTCGCGCAGGAACAGGCCGGCGACCAGCATGCCGCCCATGCGCTGCCCCATGTTCGAGATGTCGGCGCTCTGGGTGTCGATGGTCTCGCGCAGGTACTCCGGCAGCGGCATCGGCCACATGTCCTCGCCGGCGGCCTTCGCGGTCTCCACGATGGTGGTGCGCAGGTCGTCGTCGTTGCCCATGACCGCGGAGAACCGGTCCAGCGCCAGGACCTGCGCGCCGGTCAGGGTCGCGACGTCCAGCAGCAGGTCCGGGCCGTCCTCGCTGGCCCGGGCCAGCGCGTCGGCCATGACCACGCGGCCCTCGGCGTCGGTGTTCATGATCTCGACGGTCTTGCCGCCGTACATGGTGATGACGTCGGAGACCTTCACCGCGCCGCCGCCGGGCATGTTCTCGGCCAGCGACAGGTAGGTGGTGACGTTGACCGGCACCTCCTGGCGCGCCACGGCCAGCGTCGCGGAGAACACCGCGGCCGCGCCGCTCATGTCCGACTTCATGGTGTCCATCGCGTTGGCCGGCTTCAGCGAGATGCCGCCGGTGTCGAACGTGATGCCCTTGCCGACCAGCGCCAGGTGCTTCTTCGCCTTCGGGTGCCGGTAGGTCACGCGCACCAGGCGCGGCGGCTTGGCCGAGCCCTTGCCGATCCCCATGATGCCGCCGTAGCCGCCCTTGACCAGTGCCTTCTCGTCCAGCACCTCGATCGTCAGGGTGGCCAGCCCGGCGTCCTTCACCTCGGCCTGCGCGCGCTCGGCGAAGGTCTGCGGGTACAGGTGCGACGGCGGGGTGTTGATCAGGTCGCGGGCCAGGTTCACGGCGCCGGCGACGGTGGCGGCACGGTCCACGGCCTTCTTCACCGCGGCCTGCTTGGCCGCCGCGGTGACCAGCGTGACCTCGGCCACCGGGCCCTTCGCGTCCTTGCGCGGGGCCTTGAGGCCCTCCCAGGCGTAGGCGCCGAGCAGCACGCCCTCGGCCACCGCGCCGGCCTGCTCGGCGTCCTCGGCCGGCAGCGCGAACACGGCCTTGGCCTTGCCGGCCAGCGACCGGGCCGCGGCGGCGGCCGACTTGCGCAGGGTGTCGGTGCTCGGGTGCCCGCCCTTGCCGGGCTTCTTGCCCAGGCCCACGGCGACGACCAGCGGCGCCTTGACGTCGCCCTGCGCCGGCACCCTGGTCAGCTCGCCGTCCTTGCCGGCTGCGCCGACCAGGTCCAGCGCCTTGGCCAGGGCGCCGCCGTAGGCCGCGTCCACGGCTTCGGCGCCGGGCGCCAGGGCGACGCCCTTGACCCCCTTGGCGGTCTCGGTGGCGTACACGCCGACTACGACGGCGTCCGCCTTGCCGGTCGCGGTAGCGGACAGGGAGATCGAGGTCATCGTTGATCCAGTTCTCGCTAGGACATCTGCAGATTCTGGCGGGGAAGGGGGTCGCCCTTCATTCACACGGTCGAGGCGGCCGTCACCCGGGTCATCGTTACTTTAGGCGACTGTATTCCGTACCGGCATGCCGGGCGAAGCGCCGGGATGACCACCGGCCGCGCGGGCCGGGGCCGCGGCGACGGCGTGCCGGACCGGCCGGCGGCCCTCGCCCGCGGCCCGGCCACGGCGCGTCCTCGGGTATCGTCTCGGCCTGTGACCAGCGATCTGTTGACCTCGCCCCTGCACGCCCGCCACGTCGCCCTGGGCGCGAAGATGTCCGACTTCGGCGGCTGGGACATGCCGATCGAGTACAGCAAGACCGGAGGGGTGCTCAAGGAGCACGCCGCGGTCCGCGAGCAGGTCGGCGTCTTCGACGTCAGCCACCTCGGCAAGGCCTCGGTCACCGGGCCCGGCGCCGCGGCCTTCGTGAACTCCGTGCTGGCCAACGACCTGCAGCGCATCGAGCCCGGCCAGGCCCAGTACACGCTGTGCTGCGACGACGCCACCGGCGGCGTGGTCGACGACCTCATCGCCTACCTCAACGGCCCCGAGGACGTCTTCCTGATCCCGAACGCGGCCAACACCGCCGAGGTCGTCCGCCGCCTGCAGGCCGCCGCCCCCGAGGGTGTCACGATCGAGAACCGGCACCGCGACTTCGGCGTGCTGGCGGTTCAGGGCCCGAAGTCGGCCGAGGTGCTGGCCAAGCTCGGCCTGCCCACCGACCACGACTACATGTCCTTCGCAGTCGCCACCTTCCAGGACGCGCCCCTCACTGTCTGCCGCACCGGCTACACCGGCGAGCACGGCTACGAACTGGTCGCGCCGTGGGACAAGACCGAAGCGTTGTGGGACGCGCTGATCGAGGCCGGCGAGGAGTTCGAGATCCGCGCCTGCGGCCTCGGCGCCCGCGACACCCTGCGCACCGAGATGGGCTACCCCCTGCACGGCCAGGACCTGTCGATGGACATCACGCCGAACATGGCGCGCGCCGGCTGGGCCGTGGGCTGGAAGAAGCCGGCCTTCTGGGGCCGCGAGGTCCTGCTGGCCGAGCGAGAGGCCGGCGCGAAGCGCCTGCTGCGCGGCATCCGCGCCGTGGACCGCGCGATCCCGCGCGCGCACATGGTGGTGAACGACGCCGACGGCAAGCAGATCGGCGAGGTCACCTCTGGAACTTTCTCGCCGTCCCTGCGCGAGGGCATCGGCCTGGCGCTGCTCGACCGCGACCACACCGAGGGCGACACCGTGTACCTGGACGTGCGCGGAAAGGCGGCGGCGTTCACGGTCGTGAAGCCCCCGTTCGTCGACGTCCGCACCCGCGGCTGAGTCCCCGCTCGAGCGATCCGCCCCCGGCCCGAGCGCCGGGGGCGTGCTCGTGGGACCATGGCGGCATGATCAGCGTCCCCCATACCGGCACTGGTGCCGAGCGGCCGACCGGAGAGCAGTACTCGATCAAGGCGGGCGAGTACACCGCCGTGGTGACGGAAGTCGGGGCGGCTCTCAGGTCCCTGCGACTGGACAACCGGGAACTGATCATGGAGTTCCCCGAGGACGGCGTCCCGGTCGGCGGCAGCGGCCAGCTGCTCATCCCCTGGCCGAACCGCATCCGCGACGGCAAGTACACCTTCCGCGGCGTCGAGCGCGAGCTGGAGATCAGCGAGCCGGCCCGCAACAACGCCATCCACGGCCTGACCCGCCACGCCTCCTGGCAGGTGGACACCCACGAAGACTCCCTGCTCCGCCTGACCCTCCGCCTGGAACCGCAGCCCGGCTACCCCTTCCTGCTCGACCTCGTCGCGGAGTACTCGCTGGACGAGGACCAGGGCCTGACGATCACGGTGAGCGCGCGCAACGCCGGCGACTGGGACGCGCCCTACGGCATCGGCTCGCACGCGTACCTGAAGACCGACGGCGGCCTGGACGGCCCGCAGGGCCTGGCCCGCGTCCCGGCCGGCCGCTGGCTGATGGTGGACGAGCGCATGATCCCGCAGTGCGAGGTGCCGGTCGCCGGCACTCCGTACGACTTCCGCGACCGCCGCTCGCTGCGCGGCGTGACGCTGGACACGGCCTACACCGACATCGTCCGCGACGCCGACGGCCGCGCCCGGGTGACCCTGGGCCAGGGCACCGAGGGCGTGACGATGTGGTTCGGCGAGGGGCTGGAGTGGGTCCAGCTGTTCTCCGGCGATCCGCTGGACGAGCCCTACCACCGCTCGGCGCTCGCGGTGGAGCCGATGAGCTGCCCGCCGAACGCCTTCGCGACCGGCAAGGGCGTCATCGACCTGGCCCCCGGCGCCTCGGTGACCCACACCTGGGGGATCGTGGTCGGGGCGGCGTAGCGCGGTGGCGAGCCCGCTGGACCTCCGCTGGAACCACGGCGTCTCCCGCTGGAGCTCGGCGTCGGAGCCGCCGCTCCAGGTGCAGGCGTACGACGAGCGCACGGTGATCCTGCGGCAGAGCAAGAGCACGAACTACGAGGCGCCGTTCATCTACCTGCTGTTCGGCGCCGACCGCGCGCTGCTGCTGGACACCGGGGCCACCGCCGACCCCGCGGTCTTCCCGCTGCGCGAGACGGTCGATTCCCTGGTCGCCGACTGGCTGCGCCGCCACCCGCGCGACGGGTACCACCTCGTGGTCGCGCACACCCACGGCCACGGCGACCACGTCGCGGCGGACGCGCAGTTCGCGGGGCGGCCGGACACGGTGGTCGTCGCGAAGGAGCCGGAGGCGGTCCGCGCGTTCTTCGGCTTCGACGACGCGCGCTGGCCGGACCAGGAAGTCCCGTTCGACCTCGGCGGCCGCGTCCTGCGGGCCATCGGCGCGCCGGGGCACCACGCCGCGGGCGTGGTGTTCCACGACCCCGCGACCGGCTTCCTCCTGACCGGCGACACGGTGTATCCGGGCCGGATCTACGTCGCGGACTTCGCCGAACTGGTGGCCACGCTGAACCGCCTCGTGGCGTTCTGCGCCGCGCACGAGGTGACGTGGGTGATGGGCTGCCACGTCGAGATGACGGACCGGCCGTACCGCGACTACCCGATCGGCTCGACGTACCAGCCGCACGAGCGGGCGCTGCCGATGACGGTCGCGCAGCTGACCGCGTTGCGGGACGCGGCGGTGCGGGTCGAGGGTCGTCGCGGTGCGCACCGGTTCGCGGACTTCATCGTGTTCTCCGAGCCCGCGGGGCTGGCGAAGATCCTGTTTCAGGCGCGGGGATTCCGGGCTCGGGTGCTTGGTCGTTAGCGGCCGGCCAGAACCACCAGCGCCGCGGTGAAGCCGACTTCGACGAGGGCGCCCAACACGTCCCCGGTGATCCCTCCGAAGCGGCGGATCGTGTGGCGCAGCAACGCTGTTGACGCTGCGATGCCCACCACGACCGCAGCCGGCCAGAGCAGCCAGCGCGCGCCATCATGGCTCACGCAGAACCCTGCGACGCCCGCCGCGACCAGCGCCCCGGCCGACGCCGCGCCGACCGCCGCCCGCGACACGCTCCCCGCGACCCACGCCCCGAGGCCGTCGGGCCGGGCCGAGGGGACGCCGGGGCGGCAGGCCCAGGTCACCGTGAGGCGTCCGGTGACGCAGGCCACTGCGATCGCGCAGGCTCCGTACCACGCGCCATGCCGGCTCCAGGCGCTCGCGAGGAGCAGCACCTGCCCGAGCAGTGCCAGGACGAGCGTGATGACGCCGAACGGGCCGATGTCCGAGGCCTTCATGATGCGCAGCGCATCGGCGGCGGGCTTCGCCGAGCCCAGGCCGTCGGCGGTGTCGGCGAGGCCGTCGAGATGCAGTCCGCGGGTCAGTGCGGCCAGCGTCGCCACTCCGCCGACCGCCGCCACGACGGGACTGGATGTCCACCACCCGAAGCCCGCGCCGACCGCCCCCGCCGCCGCGCCGAGCACGGCGCCGACCACTGGCGCGGAGGCCATCGCGCGTCCGGCCACTGACCGGTCGACGTCGCGGGGCGGTCCGACGGGCAGCGCGGTCAGGGTCGAGAAGGCGAGACGGAGGCCGGAGAGCGCGGTCATGCTGCCGTCATGGCGCGGTGCTCCGAGTTCGCGGCGGCCTGCCGGAAGCCCCCGCGCCGAGAGTTTTCGCGGCAGAACCCCTCGCGCCGAGAGCCTTCGCGCTCGGAAGCCCGCGCGCCGAACTCCCGCGCGCCGAACTCCCGCGCGCCGGAAGCCTGCGCGCCGGAAGCCTGCGCGCCGGAAGTCCGCTCGCCGAAGGCCCCGACGCCGAACTCCCTCACACCCGCGACCGCAGCACCGGCTCCGGAATCCCGGCCTCGCCGAACGTCGCCAGCTCCGTGGCCAGCGCGGCGGCGGCCTTCAGCATCGGCAGCGCCAGCAGTCCGAGCGCCCCTTCGGCCTGGCGCACGTCGTAGCCCTCGACCAGCGGCTCCAGCGACAGCCGGTCCAGCGCCGCCTTGTGCGCGGGCTCCGGCGACAGTGCGCCGGCCAGCAGCCACTGCGGCGAGCGGTAGGCGATGCGCTGCACGAGCATCGCGCACGCGGTGGTCGTCACGCCGTCCAGCAGCACCGGCACGCGCCGGATCACGGCCTGCAGCAGGAAGCCGGTCAGCGCGGCGAAGTCGCGGCCGCCGACCTTCGCCAGCAGGTCCATCTGGTCGCCGAGCACGGGACGGCCGCGGCGCATCGCGTCGCGCACCGCCGCGCACTTGCGCATCCAGGCCGCGTCGTCCACGCCCGAGCCGCGTCCGGTCACCGCCGCCGCGTCCTTGCCGGTCAGGACCCCGGACAGGACCGAGGCCACGGTGCTGCCACCCACGCCGACCATGGCCGGGATCAGCACGTCGGCGCCGGAGTCGGCCTCGGCGTCGGCGATCGCCATGCCGAGCCGGAACGCCTCCTCGGTCTCCTCGCGGGTCGCGGCGTCCTCCTTGTCGATGCGGCCCGATGGACGGCCGACCGTGACGTCGACCACGCGCACCGTCGCGCCGTGCAGCCGGGCCAGCACGCCGACCGCGCCGCCGCCGTCCTCGATCTGCTTCACCCGCGCCGCGGTGACGGCCAGCGCCTGCTCCGGCGCCGTCGCCGACACGCCGAGCGAGGCCACGCCGTGGTCGCCGGCGAACACCACGACCCGGGCCCGCTCGATCGGCCGCGCCTGCCCCTCGCCGCGCGCGCCAGCCAGCCAGACCGCCAGCTCCTCCAGCCGCCCGAGCCCGGCGGCCGGGACCGCCAGCTCGGCGAGCCGGGTCCGCAGCGTTTCGCGCGCCGCCTCGTCGGGGCGCTCGGCCTGGTCGGCGAGCTTGTCGAGGTTCAGCGGCTCGGGACCGGCCGGGGCGTCGGCGGACTCGGCGGAGACGTCGGGCTCGTCGGCGGACTCGGCGGCCGGATCCGCGGCCGAATCGCTGGTCTCGATGACGGTCTCGGTCTCGACCGCTGCCTCGACGACCTCGACGGGCTCGGGCTGGTCGGCCGATTCGGGGGTGGTGTTCTCGGACGCGTTCATGGTGCCGAACAGCCTAGCGGCGGCGCACCGCGCACGGGGAAGCCCTACTTCACCCCGACCGCGATCCCCGCCACCATCAGCACCACCGCGTCCGAAGCCGCCGCGATCCGCTGGTTCAGCCGCCCCTGCTCGTCCCGGAACCGCCGCACCCCGGCGCTCTCCGGCACGATCCCGAGCCCGACCTCGTTGCTCACCGCCAGCACCGGCACCGCCGCCGCCCGCCAAGCCGCGTCCAACTCGTCGAACCGCGCCGCCAGCTCCTGCTCCCCGCCGTCGCGCCACGCCTCGTCGTCCCACGCCCCGACCTGGTCCATCATCGCGGTCAGCCACAGCGTCAGGCAGTCCACCAGCACCGGCCGGGTCGCGGCGCGCAACACCGCCGCGACATCCGTCGTCTCCACGGTCTCCCACGAGTCCGGCCGCTGCTTCTGATGCCGCCGCACTCGCTCGGCCCAGTCCTCGTCACCCTCGCGGTGGCCACCGGTCGCGACATACACGGCGTCATCAGCCAGCCGGGTGAGTCGGCGCTCGGCCTCGGCGGACTTCCCCGAGCGCGCGCCGCCAAGGATCAACGTGCGCGTTATGTTATTCAACGACGGCTGGGCGATCGAAGGGGTCAACACTGTGACTTTCATGTGGCGTTATGAGGACACCGCTGGCGGCGAGAAGGATACCGGTGCGAAGCCGGAGGAGTTCTCCACGCAGTCCGACGCCGAAAGCTGGATCGGAGAGAACTGGAAGGACCTGCTGGAAGCTGGAGTCGACCAGGTCACGCTGCTGGAGGACGGCACCGTCGTCTACGGTCCGATGTCGCTGCACCCGGTGGAGCAGTAACCTCACTCGGCCGGCGACGGCTCGCGGACAAAAGAGGCCACTTTGCTGCGGCCGGCGTAGGTGACGTCCATCACGACGTGCTCGCCGGCCAGCACCGCTGGCAGCCACAGGCATGAGTCGTCCCACATCAGGCCGTAGTCCAGATCCGCCTCGGCCATCCATTCCGCGGCGAACTCCTCACTCTCCTGCGGCTCCCCGGCGTACTTCGTCGCCGTGAAGTAATGCAGCCGGATGTCGTCCCACTCCGGCACATCCGGGAACCGGAACACCAGCTCGGCGGCCGGATTCAGGTCGCCCACCGCCAGCGTCATGCCGGTCTCCTCCGCGAATTCGCGCACGACCGCCTCCGCCGGCGTCTCCCCGGGTTCGAGCTTGCCGCCCGGGCAGTTGATCAGACCGGCGCCGAAGCCGGTCTTCTTCAGACCCATCAGCACTTCGGGACGTCCATCGGATCCGGTGCGCCGCAGCAGCGCGGAGGTGACGATCAGCATCCCGCGAGCCTAACCATTCACTGCGACTGTCACTTCACGGCGGCGCGCGTCACTCGTTGAGGTGATCAATACATGCGCCCCGCGCGCCGATCGGATATTCAGGGGAACTCTCTTATGTGAGTGGATCGCAGGATCTGGTGAAGCTACCGCGAAACTGGAACCGGCTGGTACGCAAGGTCATGCGGCGCTGCAACCGGCGCTGCGAATGGAAGCACGCGCACTTCGCCGTCGGCTGCTCCCGCGAGGCCGGCATGGTCGTCCACGCGGGGAAGAAGGATGATCACTCCGTCGACAACCTCCTCGGCCTGTGCACCTGGCACGCCGCGCAGAAGGCGGCACTGGAGTGGGAGGCCGGGCGGTTCGTCGCCATCAAAGTTCGGCCGTCCGACGAAGACAAGAAGGGCAAGACCTAGAACAAGGCGTGGACAACCGGCACAGTTCTCAAGTCCCTCAAGTCCGCCCTATGCCTCAGGCGTGAACGACTCAGGGTGCGATCCAGAAGCACGCGAACCCGATCGCCAGTGCGCACAGATGCCCGATCGCCGTGAAGTCGCGCCGGTTCTTGAACCACCCGTACCCGTAGAACACGATCAGCACAATGAGATACGGCACCCGCCACGGCATCGGGATCCGGTACGCCAACACCGCCGCCGCCCCGGCCTGCGCGTAGCTGACCCCGTAGTCGGTCGTGGTCCGCTCCGACTGCGGGAGCCGCCCGGCCCGGATCTCCCGCGCGACCCAGCCCTCGCTCAGCAGCGTGGCCCCGACGTGCGCCATCCCCAGGACCGCCAGCCAGCGCCACGTGCCCAGCCAGTGCTCGGCCGGGGCGTGGAAGACGCTGTAGGTCACGGCGTAGAACAACCAGCTGGTCCCGACGGTGAAGAACAGACTTGTGATCATCACCTTGATCGGGGCGTGCCGCAGCCGGTCCAGGTTGGTGGAGTTCGCCTCCAGCAGCTTCGCCGCACGGTCCGCTGGCAGCCGCCTGACGTACTGGGACACGCCGACCAGCGCGAGCAGCCACAGGTACGTACCAGGAGCGTCGCGCACGTAGTCCCACACGTCGGCGGGCAGCCGGCTCAGCACACTGTCACGATAGCCACGCCCGCCCCCTGCTAATCCGACTCGCCGACCTGGTTCGCTAATCCGGGTCCCGCACCTGCCGCGGCACCCCCGCCACCCGATAGGCGTCCGCCTCGTCCAGCGACTCGTGCTCCATCAACGCGGCGGCCAGCGCGTCCAGCCGTCCCCGGTTCTCGATCAGCGCCGTCACCGTCTTCTCGTAGCACTCGGCGACGATCCGCCGCACCTCGGAGTCCACCGCGTCGAGTGTCGCCGGAGCCGCCGACAGCCCGTACGCCTGGGCCGCGTCGTCCGGGATCGCCGTCAGCCGCCCGATCCGCTCGCTCATGCCCCAGCGGCCGACCATGCCGCGGGCGATCGCCGTCACCTGCTCCAGGTCGCTCTCCGCACCGGTGGTCACGTCCCCGTAGACCACCTGCTCGGCCGCGATGCCGCCGAGCGCGCCGCAGATCCGTCCCCGCAGGTAGTCCTCGGTGTGCGAGTACCGGTCGTTCTCCGGCGTGGACAGCGTCACGCCGAGCGCCCGGCCGCGCGGCACGATCGTCACCTTGCGCACCGGGTCCGCGCCCGGCTGGAGCATGCCGAGCAGCGCGTGCCCGCTCTCGTGGTACGCCGTGCGCCGCCGGTCCTCCTCCGGGATCAGGACCGGACGCTCCGCGCCGAGCTGGATCTTCTCCAGCGCGTCGGAGAACTCCGACGGGCCCACGTCCCGCCGCTGCCGCGCCACCGCCAGCAGCGCCGCCTCGTTCGCCAGGTTCGCCAGGTCCGCGCCGGTCATGCCCGGCGTCATCGCCGCGACCTGGCGCAGATCCGCGTCCGGGGCCAGCGGGATGCGACGGGTGTGGATCTTCAGGATGGCCTCGCGGCCGGCCCGGTCCGGCGGCCCGACCTGCACCACCCGGTCGAAGCGGCCCGGCCGGGTCAGCGCCGGGTCCAGCACGTCGGCGCGGTTGGTGGCGGCGACCACGACCACGCCCTCGCTGCCGGTGAAGCCGTCCATCTCGGTGAGGATCTGGTTCAGCGTCTGCTCGCGCTCGTCGTGGCCGCCGATGCCGGAGCCGCGGCCGCGGGCCCGGCCGATGGTGTCGATCTCGTCGATGAACACGATCGAGGGCGCGACCTTGCGGGCCTCGTTGAACAGCTCGCGCACCCGGGAGGCGCCGACGCCGACGATCATCTCGATGAACTCCGAGGCCGACGCCGAGAAGAAGGGCACGTTCGCCTCGCCGGCCACGGCCCGCGCCAGCAGCGTCTTGCCGGTCCCGGGCGGCCCGGCCAGCAGCACGCCGCCGGGCATCCGCGCGCCCATCGCCTGGAACGGCGCCGGATTCCTCAGATAGTCGACGACCTCGGCCAGCTGCGCCTCGACCTCGTCGATGCCGGCCACGTCGGAGAACGTCGTCCGCTTGCCCTCCTCCGGCGCCACCGGCTTGGGCGGCCCGCGCCGTCCCAGGCCGCCCATCGCCCCGGCGCTCATCCGCCGCGCGACCAGCAGCCACAGGCCCAGCAGCAGCGCCACCGGAGCCAGCGAGATCAGCAGGTTGAGCAGGACGCTCTGCTGCTGGACCACAGGCTTGGCGGTGATCGTCACCCCGTTGGTGGACAGCTGCTGCCACAACGGGTCCTCGGCCCACGACGGCCGCTGCGTGTCGAACTTGACGTAGGTGTCGCCCCCGTCGTCCGGCACCGGCGCCTTCTCCTTCAGGTCGCCCTGGATGGCGTCGCCCTTGGAGTAGACCTCCTTGACGTTGTTCGCCGCGACCTGCCTGGTGAACTCGGTGTAAGGGACCTTCGTCGAGGAGGCGCCGGAGTTGAACAGCGAGAGCAGCAGATCCGTGGCCAGGAAGACCAGGAGCATGGTGAGCAGCAGCCGCCACCAGCCGCCGGGCACGTTCGGCCCCCGCTGCGGCTTGTTCGGCGGACCCGGCTTCTCCGGCGGCGTGCCCTCCGCGCGCCAGGGCTGGCCGGGGTCTTGGCGCGGCGGCACCGAGGGATCGCTCACGGGGGAGTGGTCGGTCAGCCGAGGCGGTCCCGAAACGCCGGCAGATCCGTATGGGTTAAACCGGACCCCGGTTTGTGCCGAAGCAAAGTGAATGCGGACCATGATGCGGAGCGCGGCGGCCATCGGCGTGGTCACCGCCGCGGCGGTGACGGTCGGAACCATGTCCACCCTCGCCGCCCGGGCAGGCGCCGTGCCCACCCTGCCCACCGACGCCAGCGCCACCGGAAGCGCCAACGGCGTCCGGGTCGACATCAGCGACGACACCCGTTCGGCCCATTCCGGCGACATCGTCGACTACACGGTCCGGGTCGACAACGAATCCCAGACCCCCTACCCGGACCTGGAGGTCTACCACCTCGTCCCGGCAGGCTTCCAACTCGTGGACTCCAGCCCCCAGGCCAAGCAGGAGGACAACACCCTGCGCTGGACCGCGAACATCCCCGCCGGCCGCACCCTGGTCTTCACCGACCAGGTGATGGCCGGCACCGTCGAGGAGTCGGAGCACCTGACGCCGCGCACTCGCGACGCCAAGCCGGGGACGGTCACTCACCAGTTCACCTCCACAGCCTGCGCCCGCAGCTCCTCCACCGGCCCCGCCCTGGCCTGCGGCACAGTCCGCGAGCAACTGACGGACGGCCCCGACGCCCTCGCCGGCGCCGCCGCCCCCGGCGCGACGAAGCACTGGCAGCCGGGGCTGCTGGGGGTGGGGCTGATCGCGGCGCTGTATGCGGGGTTCCGCGGGTTCTGGCGGAAGCGGCGGGGGCCGGTCGCGGAGGGCTGATGGGGCGAGGGTTGGTGAGGGTCGAAGGGGGGCGGGCGCTGCTCGGTGTCGGTGCGCTGCCGGGTGTGCGATTGGCCTGGGGGTTTACAGGCGATTTTTACGGCTTCGCACAGGGTTTGATGGCCTCGCAGGGGGACGCAGTTCGGTTGTGCCCCGCAGGTTTCGCTGGCGGCTGGCGGTTTTCGCGGACACGACCGCGCACAGGTCCGAGTCACTGCGCACGCGTTGCGTAGGCGGCAATCGTTGGGCGTGGTGGGCACCTTGAGGCCTCCGGCGGGCGCTCTACAGCGAGGGGGCGACCCGTGCGTCCGGCGGTTCGGCGGCGGCCCGCGACTGTTCGGCTTCCTATCCGCTGTTGCCTGCGTTGCGTGGTTGGGTGGCGGTGTTGCTTGTGGTCGCCGAGGTTCTGGGTCCCTCGCCGCGTCGTCGCCGTAAACGGAACCAGGCCGGTCCGGTGGAGTAAAGCCGGATCGCTGCTGCTGTGGTGCTGTTTCGTCCGGCTTGACACCACCAAACCGGCCAGGTTGGCTTCGCCCGCCGACGCGGCGAGGGACCCAGAACCAACACCCCGCATGGTCCGGTCGGACTCGACGAAGCGTGTGGGCGGCCGGGCCTGGCCCGTCGCCGTCGAGGTCGCAGCTCCAGCCGGGCAGTTCTGCCGGCCGGGTTTCGAGGTTGCTGATTCACATCGAGGCCGGCAACCTACCCGGTCCCGCCCGCCTCGTCCGCTGGCAGTACCTCCAGCCGCGTCGTGCGCCGCAGTGAAGCGCCGGCGAGGACGCCGAGTGCGATCGAGCCGACCGTGATCATCACGTTCAGTAGTGTCTGCCAGCCTGCCGAGCTGTGTGCGACCAGCAGTTGCTGGACTCCCGACAGGCCGTGGGCACCGGGTACGACCATCCAGAACGCCGGTAGGAAGATCACCTGGTCTGGGATCGTCGCGCGCTTGCCGATCCAGGTTGCCACCGGTACCAATGCCATTCCGGCGACGAATGCGCCGAGTGCCTGGCCGCCGACCAGCGTGCCGGCCGTTTGGACCACGCGCGTGGCCAGCAGCGCCACGGTCAGCCAGGCCAGCGAACGGCGCGGGGCGTCGTGGTTGAGCGTGAAGCCGACCGCCAGCAGCAGCACCGAGGCCCAGCCGACCCAGGCCCCGAGCTGTGCCGGCACCGGGTCGCCGATCGGGTGCGGGCGCACGGTGTCGGTCGCGACCAGGATGCCGAGCGCCAGCATCAGCAGCACGTTCAGCGCCCCGGCCAGCCGGGTGATCCCGGACAGCGTCGAGTTCGTCGACAGCTCGATCGCCCCGAGGGTGAGCGCGGCGCCGGGCAGGAAGCCGATCAGCGGCGGGATGTACAGGAAGCCCGGGTCCTGATGCAGGATCGGCCCGGCGAAGCGCAGCGCCAGCACCGTGACCATGATCGCCGCGGCCACCGGGAGCAGCGTCAGCAGGTTCGGCGCGTAGCGGCGCACCAGGTACTGCAGCACGCCGACCGCCGTCCCGGCTGTGACGTAGCCGGCCGCCGCGTTCCACGTCGGGTGCTGCAACATCCCCAGCGCCAGCGTCAGCATCGCGTACCCGGAGATCGCCGTGGCCGGCTGGAACCGCCGCGGCAGGCTCTGCTCCTCGCGCAGCGCCTTGCGCACCTCGTCGAACGGCAGTGCCTCGCCGAGCATCCGCTGCACCAGGTTCTGCAGCGCCTCCACCTGGTTCAGCTGCATCCCGGCGGTGCCGACCGGCGCGAAGTCCAGCTCGCTGCCGGCGTCCCCGACCACCGCCTCGACGCGCACGAAGATCCCGGTGGGCAGCGCGAAGCAGCGGGCGTCCACGCCGTACCGGGCCGCGATGTCCACGATCTGGGTCTCGACGTCCCGGGTGTTCGCCCCGGAGCGCAGGATCTCCGCGCCGAGCGTGCTCAGCAGCCCGGCCAGCTGCCGCAGCCACTGCACCGTCGCCTGGTCCTCGGCCCGCACCCCTACCCGGCGGCGGTCGCGGAAGATACCGCCGACCGTCTTCAGGCCCTGCCACGCGGTGTCCATGCCCTTGTCGAGCGAGCCCATCGGCCCGGCGAGGGCGTCGCCGAACGCGCCGACGCGGCCGGCACCCCAGGTCGTTCCGGGTCGGACGCGGCGGATGGCGGCGAACCGGCGAGGCGTCTCGGGCCGGTTTTCGGGCGCGTTCGCGGGCGCGTTGGTGGGCGCGTTCGCGGGCAGGTTTTCGGCCGCGCTTTCAGGGCCCTTCCGAACCTCCGGGCCCTCCTCGCCGTGCTGCTCATCCTTGCGCTTCTTGAAGAAGGGCACGGCGTTCCTCCCGCTCCATGACACCGCGGCCGCCGCTGGGCGGGGCACAAAATCCCAACGACGGTACCCGATGCCGATCACGCCCGGCTCACCCGTTCGGGCGTGGTGCGGGCGCGCGCCGATCATGGTCGGGATCTGATGGTCCCTGTGTTGAAGCTGATGCAGGAGAACGCGGTCCTGGCCCTGTTCGCGTGCCTGGCGCTGGGCTACCTGGTCGGCAAGCTGCGGGTCGGGCCGATCACCCTCGGCGGCATCTGCGGCGTGCTGATCGTCTCCATGCTGCTGGGGGCGCAGACCGTCAACGGCAAGCACATCGCCGTGAACAGCGACGTGAAGAACATCATGTTCGCCCTGTTCATCTTCTCGCTCGGCTACATCGCCGGGCCCGGATTCGTCGCGAACCTGAATCCCAGGGGCCTGCGCTTCGGCGTGCTGTCGCTGATGGAGATGGTCCTCGTCCTGGTGATCGCGGTCGGCATCACGAAGGTCGCGAACCTGGACACCGGCACCGGCGCCGGGATCCTGGCCGGCTCGGCGACCGAGTCCGCGGTCGTCGGCACCGCGCAGGACGCCATCACCAAGCTGCCCGGCATCACGCCGAGCCAGGTCACGACGCTCTCCGCGCACGTGGCCACCGCGTACTCGGTCTGCTACCTGTTCGGCCTGATCTCGATCGTCCTGCTGACCAGCCAGATCTTCCCGCGGCTGCTGGGCATCAACCTGGCCAAGGCCTCCCGCGAGCTGTGGGAGAAGATGCGCGGCGGCAACGCGGCGCTGGACTCCGACGAGGAAGCGTCGATGCCCAAGCTGGTCGGGCGGACGTACCAGATCACCAAGGGCGACGGCCTCACCGTGCAGAGCCTGGAGGACTCGGTCGGCGAGCACGCCTCGATCGAGGGCGTGAAGCGCGGCAAGAAGGTCCTCACGGTCGATCCGGCGCTGCGCCTGCTGCTCGGCGACCGGGTGCTGGTGGTCGGGCAGCGCGAGGCGGTGATGACGGCGGGCCACGAGCTGGGGCCGGAGACCAACGCCGTTCCGGGCCTGGACAGCCCGATGCAGACGCGCGAGCTGGTGGTCACCGACAAGAAGATCAACGGCAAGACCGTCGACACCATCAACGCCGAGTTCCCGGTCCCCACCGAGGGCGTGTATCTGACGGGCATCAACCGCCTCGGCAACGACCTGCCGGCCTCCGGCACCACCGAGATCCACGTCGGCGACACGCTGAACGTGGTCGGCATGAAGTCGAAGGTGGACCGCTTCCAGAAGGCCTTCGGCGCCAAGGTCCGCACCGAGAGCGCGGACTGGATCTACATCGGCCTGGGCATCTGCCTCGGCGTCCTGCTCGGCGAGATCGTGATCCACCTCGGCTCGGCCAACCTGACCCTCGGCACCGGCGGTGGCTGCCTGATCAGCGGCCTGATCTTCGGATGGTTCCGCTCCACGAAGCCGACTTTCGGCGCCTACCCGCCAGTGGCCGCGGCGACCATGAAGGACCTCGGCCTGGCCGTGTTCATCGCGGTCACCGGCCTGTCCGCGGGCCCGGACGCCGGCCCGCTGCTGAAGAAGTACCCGCTCCTGCTGCCGCTGTCCGGGATCGCGATGGTGCTGATCCCGGCCTTCCTGGGACTGTGGATCGGCCGCAGGTTCCTCAAGATCGAGAAGCCGATCCTGATCGGCGCCATCGCCGGCCAGCAGTGCTCGACGCCGGCCATCACCGCGATCACCAACACCGCGCAGAGCAGCGTGCCGATGATCGGGTACACGATCACCTATACGCTGTCGAACTTCCTGCTGCCGCTGACCGGACCGATCTTCGTGGGCGTGATCGGGCTGCACACTTGAGCCTCACAAGTGCAACAGCCACCGCCCCCCAGCCACCGCACACCCCAGCGCCACCACCGCGAAGAAGAACAACCACCCCCCGGCCGGAAACCCGGTCAGCCGATGCAACTGGTCGGCATCGGAGTCCCGCGCCCCGGACCGTGCCCGCGTCCGGCTCAGCTCCAGCACCGGCTTCACCCCGGCCAGCAGCAGGAACCACACCATCAGGTACGCGAACCCGGCCTGCACATCCGTGTTCTTCGTCCACGACGCCGCGAACACCGCGCCGCCGGTGAGGACCACCGTGAGCACGCCGTAGAAGTTCCGGATCTCCACCAGCAGCAGCGCCAGCAGCAGCACGCTCACCCACAGCAGCATCGTGATGTGCTGCGCCGCCAGCAGCCACGCGCCGCCGAGCCCGACCAGGCTCGGGGCGGTGTAGCCGGCCGCGACCGTGAGGATCATGCCCAGGCCGCGTGGCTTGCCGTACGAGACCGTGACGCCGGAGGTGTCGTGGTGCAGCCGCACGCCGGACAGCCGCCGCCCGCACAGCAGCGCCACCACGGCGTGCCCGCCCTCGTGCGCGATCGTCACCGTGTTGCGCGCTATCCGCCACACCGGCCGCCACAGCACCGCGACCAGGGCCGCCGCACCGACCGCGAGGATCAGGTTGCGCGGCGGATCGGGCTGGGTGCCGGTCACGCGGTGCCAGACGTCGTCCAGGTTGGAAATGCTCATGCTCACGGCCACGCAGCCTCCCACGATTCGCCCGTTCGGCGGTACCCGTCGGGACACGGCTGTGACGTGCCGGTGACGCTTGGGGCATGCTGAACCGGGCGGCGCGGGGCGTGGAGAGGTACGTCCGCAGCGCTCCCGGCACCTACTCCTGGCTGCTGATCCTGCTGGTCACGACCGCGATCCTCAAGCACGTCAGCCCGCGCACCGCGCACTGGATCCTGGAACGCCGCAGCACCAACATCCACTACCTCCTTGAGGACCCGGTCCGCGTCCTCATCCAGTCGGCCCTGTACATCGACGGCGGCAGCTGGCTGTTCTACCTCGCGCTCTACACGCTGTTCCACGCCCAGGCCGAGCGCTGGCTCGGCACCTGGCGCTGGCTGGGCATCGCGTTCACGTGCCACGTGCTGGCGACGTACGTGAGCGAAGGGGTGCTCGCCTGGGCGATCCACAACAACTCGGTGTCCGGCCGCATGCGCTACACGCTCGACTACGGCGTGAGCTACGCGCTGGCGGGCGTCGTCGCGGTCCTGGCGTACTGGTGGCCGCGCGGGTGGATGCGGTGGGCGTACGCGGGAGGCGTACTGGTGTTCTACGGCGTGGCGATGGTGCGCGGACGGACGTTCACGGACGTGGGGCACTTCACGGCCGTGCTGGTCGGGCTGGGGTGCTACCCGCTCGTGCGCGGGCAGGCGTCGCCGATGGCGCGGGGGTGGCGGTGGTGGGGGCTGGTGGCGACGCCGCCGTCCGGCGAGCGGCCGATCGGTTAGTTGCCGCCCGGCGTCTTCGACGGGCTGGTGGGCTCACAGATCCCGAGGATGCCCACGGTGCAGGTCGGCGACGGCGACGTCGGAGTAGTGCTGGTCGGCGTCGAGGACGTGGACGAGGTCGTGGGGTTCGTCGGCGTCTCGCTGGAGGAGCTGTGCGTCGGCGTCTCGTCGCTGGACGAGTGCGTGGTCGTGGTGGGGGAGGAGGTGTGGCTCCGGCTGTGCGACGTCGTGTGCCGCGGGCTCGGCGAGTTGGCCGTCGACGTGGTGTCGCCGGAGCCGGTACTGGTCCCGACCGGCGTGGACGGCACGTCGGTCGGCGACGGCGCACTCGCCGACGACGACTCGGTGGGCGTCCCGCTCGTCCCCTGCGGAGAGTTCCCCGACCCGCCGCCCAACACCACGGCAGTCGCACCGGCGACGAGCAACACGGCCGTGGTCACCGCCCCGATGAGCGTCTTGCGCCGAGGTCCCCCGGGAGCGCTGGGCTGGTCGAACTCGTCGTCGTCGATGACACGGCCCCGGCCGCCGCCGCCCGCGTCAGCCGTGCCACTCTCGCCGGCCGCCTTGGCCGAGGCGGCCGAAGCGGCGGACGCGGCCGAGGCGACCTCCGCGGGCACCTCGTCGAGGGTCCGCGTCGCCTCCGCCTCGATGGTGTTGTCCCGATCCGGGTTGATGACCCGGGTGTGATCGGCGTCGACCCCCACGGCCTCGACCACGCCCGGCCGGAACCAGTCGTCCGGCGCGCTGGTCTGCACCGGCGGCGCCGGCTCCTCGGTCTCCGCCGCCGGCCGCGGCAGGCTCGGCAGGCTCACCGCGAAGGCGGAGAGCGAGCGCGGCGCCTTGGGGCTGGGCTTGGTGGGGAAGACCCAGTCGTCTTCGAAGTCGGCGGCGGAGGAGGAGTCGGGCTCGGGTTCGGCGGACTCGGGCTCGGACTTGGCCTCGGGCTCGGCCTCGGGCTCGGACTCGGCCTGAGCCTCGGGCTCGGGCTCGGACTCGAACTCGGCCTCGGACTCGGGCTCGGCCTGAGCCTCGGCCTCGGGCTCGGCCTCGGACTTGGCCTCAGGCTCGGCCTCGGACTGCGCCTCGGGCTCGGACTGCGCCTCGGGCTCGGATGCGGCGTCGGCGTCGGCTTCGGCCTCGAGTTCCGGCTCGGCCTCGGCCTCGGGCTCGGAACCGGTCGCCGTCTCGGCCGGGGCCTCGACGCCGGCCGGATCGGAGCCCTCCTGAAACAACGATGCAGCGGCAAGCGTCTCGATGCCGAGACCCGCAAATGGCTCGCGCTTCGGCAGTGGCTCGGTAACAGGCGTGTCCTCGGCAGCGTCGAGTCCCGCGAACGGCTCGGCGCTCGCCTCCTCGGGCTCCTCGGCAGCAGCCGGCGGCGAGAACGCATCGAATGCCGCGAAAAGCTCGCTGTCCTCCATCAGCGGCTCGAACTCCGAGTCGCCATCGCCATCGGCGTCAGAGCCGTCCCCAGCCAGCACATCGCCCGGCTCATCCAGCTCAGCCGCGGGCTCATCCCAGTGCCCGCTCACCGGCTCGGCCGCGACCTCCGCCGCCGCTCCTCCCGACCGGTCGGCGAACACGTCGAATCCCGTAGGCGTGAAGTCCGTCGGCGCCGGTTCCGCCGAACGCCCCGCACGCGCGCCGTCGAACGACGTCAGCACGTCGCCCTCAGGACCCGGCACCTCGCCGTCGGCCGCCGAACCCGCCTTGCCGGACTTGCTGAACCAGTCGTGGTCCTCGGCGTCCTCGACCTCAGTCCCGACCTCAGCCTCAGTCGCGCTCTCGGCCTCGATCAGGGTCTCCGGCTCAGGCACAACCTCGGCAACTGGAACCGTCTCAGGTTCGACCGGTTCCTCCGCAGCGACCTCGCCGGAACCGTCGCCGTCGGACTCGTCCCCCAGCCCCAGCAACCCCGCGTCAATGGGCTCCCCGATCGGCGGCGGCATCTCCTCCGCCTCGAAGCCGACGCCAGCAGCCGCAGCCGCCTCGTCCTCGCCCCCGAGCCCCAGCAACGCCTCGTCGATCGGCTCACCGACCGGCGGCGCCTCAAAAGCCGCAGCCGCCTCCATCGCCGCGACAGCCTCCGCGGCTTCCGCCGCCTCAGCCGCCTCCGCCACTGCCCGCAGCGAGTCCGCCCGCGCCGGCGGCACCGCCAGCTCCACGCCCTCGGTCCGCGCGGCCGCCGCGGCCCACTCGGCCAACAAAGCCTGCCCGCGCGCCTGCCAGTCCGGCCCGTACGCCGCCGTCACGGCCGTCGTGACCTCGTCCAGGAACTCGTGCGGGCTCCCCGGCCGCCGGCTCGGGTGCATCGCCAGCCCGCGCTGTACCAGGGGGCTGAGCAGCGGCGGCGCGAACTCCGCGATGACCTCCGCGTACTCGTACAGTGCCTCGAGGTCGTCGCGGGTCGCGGCGACGAAGGTGCTCTCGTTCGTCAGGCACTCGAAGAACACCGCGGTGGCGCTGAAGACGTCGCCGACCGCGCTCGCCGCCCCGCCTCGAAGACGTTCGGGTGCCAGATATGTCGGGGCGTTCGGGACGAACCGGGGGCTCGGGCCGGCGAAATCGGTCAGGGCGATGCCGCCCGAGCCGTTCACCCGCACGTGCTCCGGGCGCACGTCGCCGTGCACCACGGCCAGCGTCACCAGCATCCCGGCGAGCACCGAGGCCGCGGCCTCCGGCGTCATCGCTTCTGACTCCCGCAGCACCGCGCGCAGCGACACGCCCTCGACCAGCCCGTTCCTCACGCAGGCCTGTTTACCTGATTGCGGGCCGCAACCACAACGTCTGAAAGAAGAGGCACGTCACAGACCCCGGCCGCGAGCCACCCACAGTGACGTCAGCTCCGCCGAGCGTGCCCGAGAGCCCGAAAACGCCCCGGAGAGCGCGTGAAAAGCCCCGAGCGCCGCCCCTTACCTCAGCACCCTGAGCTCCAGATAGTTACGCCGTCCGAGGTGCGGCTCGTCCACCAGCCGCAGCCGCGCCACCCGCAACCGGTACAAACGCGCCGCGCCGGTCCCCGCGAGATAAGCGGTCCGCACCTCCGGATCGCCCCCGAACGAAGGGAACCGCCCCCGGTACGCCTCGAAAGCCGCCTCGGCGTCCGTCCCGATCACCGCCTCGCACTCCCCGCTCACCTGCATCCCCCGCAGCCCTTCGCCGAACTCCGGCGGCGGCAGCCAGATCGCCGCGGCGGCGTCCGCACGCGCCGAGGAGTTCTTCCCATGCCGTGTGCTTGGCTCGCTGACGAAGAAGAGGTCGAATTCACTCCCCACCGCGAAGAACGCCATGTTCGCGTGCGGGGTCCCCGCGGCGTCGGCGGTGGCCAGCGACAGGACCATGGTCCCGGCGGCGATCGCCTCGATGCTGGCGGCGATGACGGGTGAGGGTTGGTCGGTGCCTTCGAAACCCACGGAGAGCGCCACGGCCGGAACCTGCCCGGCCCGCCCGCCCGGCAAACGATCCCTAAAGGGTGACGGCGGTGAGCACGAGCCCTGATTCGATCGTCCAACGACCGGTCATCCGCGTGATCGGTGCACCGCTCTGCAGGATCCGTGCGGTGAACGTGCCGGACATCGGCCCCAACAGCAGCCCCGATGTCAGACCCGGCATCGTGCCGACGCCCGAAAGCCCGCCGGCCCCGGACACCGCCCCGGCCCCCGCCACCGACCCGGACCCGAACCCAGACCCGGACATCGCCTCGTCCGGCACGAAAGCCACCGAGGCCTCCCCGAAGCCCAGCCACCGCCGCGCCACCGGGAACCACGCCTTGTACACCGACTCCTTCGCGCTGAACACCAACCGGTCCCACCGCACCTGCGGACGCTCCGCCGCCAGTTCCGCCAACGCCGGCATCTCGTCCGGCCGCGCGATGGTGTCGAAGACGCCCTCCGGCAGCGGCCCGTGCGGCTCGGCGTCGATCCCGAGGCCCACGACACCCCCGGCGCCCCCGAGGCCCGCACCGCCGCCGCCAGCCCCGCCAGCCCGGCCGATCCCGCCGGCCCCGCCTGGCCCGCCGGCCAAGCCGCCCGAGCCCTCCCCGGCCCCGACCCGAGCGACCGCCGCCGCCCGGTACCCGCGGCAATGCGTCATGCTCCCCACGACCCCGGCCGGCCACAACGGCTCCCGGTTCCCGCCGGTCCCGATCGCCACCGGCGGAAAACCGAGCCGGACCAAAGCCGTCCGCGCCAGGTGCCGCGTGGTGATGTACTCCATCCGCCGCTTGTCCACGGCCCGCGCGATCACCGCCTCCTCGCCGGGCATCAACACCGCGTCCTCGGGGTCGCCGAAGCACTCCTCGACCTGGACCTCCGGCGGGAGCAGACTCGACAGCATGCCGCGCGTCTCCGTTCTGCACGGCCGTCCTGCTGGAACGGCCTCGTCGCTGAATCGGCTACGACCAGGTGATCAGGTCTGCGGATTCAAGGTCAACCCGTAGTAGTTGAAGATGTCGGTGGCTTCCGTCCAGAAGACCCCCGGCGTCCCGTCCCCGGGCGTCCCGTCCGAAAGCAGCCCGCGCGCCTGCCGTACCCCGCCGGACTCCACCGCGAACATCGTGGCGCCGCTGTCCCCGCCGGCCGCGCCCCAGCCGTTGTTCACCGCGTCGCCCCACACGCCGCGCGCCGTGTACGACAGCCCCGGGCAGCCGGTGCTCGGCCCGCAGTACATGTCCTGATTGGTCACCTTGATGCCGCACGGCGTCGGGTGCCCCATGAAGTACGAACGCTGGCCGTCGTGGCACACATAGTCCCCGTTGTAGGAGTACGCGAAGCTCGTCAGCCGCAGCCACGTCGTGGTGTCCGACTCGTCGGCGTTGTTGTTCGCGCCGTCGATGGTCTCCGCGTCCCACTCCTGCACCCGGGCCGTCACGGTGCCGACGTAGTTGCCCTTCAACCCGTTGGCGTAGTCACCCGGCGTCCCGGCTCGCGTGTAGATCTTGGTGCCGACGCCGAAGCAGTGCGCCGCGGTCACCATGATCGGGTGGTTGTCGGACTTGCGGACCGCAGGCAGTCCGGCGGTGCAGCCGTGGCCGGTGCCGCCGCCGGTGATCGCGTCGCCGCCGATGAACGGCGAGCTGTCGTCCCACTTCGAGTTCGCCCAGGACTTGGCCTGCAGTGCGTGTCCTTGCCGGTAGACGAGCGGCACACCGAGAGACGTCGCGAGGTTCGTCGTTGACGTCGTCGGAGCCTGCAACGCCGCCGGAGCCGCAGCCGGATCGTCCACGTCGAGCTCCAGCCCGGACGCGTCCGCCGCCGGCCCGACCAGATCCACGTGCACCGGCAGCTTCCCGGCATCGGCCAGCGCCACCACCCGCTGCGCGGCGGCGTCCAGCGCGGCGTGCGTGGCCGCGGCCTTCTGGAAGCGGATCAGCGAGCCGTCGATCGTCGGGTCCACGGCACGCGCCGCCGCGAGTACCCGCGCCGACTGCGCCGTGTCGGTGAGGTAGACGGTCACCACGTCGTGGCCCGCGTCGATCGCGAGGTTGCCGTAGACATCGGCGGCGCTGCCCCGCCCGACGGCTCCCACCGCGTTCGCCACGGCACGCAGCGGTGCCAGCCGTGCCGCCTGGGCGTCGGGGGCGAGTGCGGCGACCTGCGCGTCGGTGAGAACGGTCGAGGTCGAGGTCGCGGTGGTGGTGGCGGTGGCGGCAGCGGTCGTGGCGCCGGAGGCGGGCGAGGCCGCCGACGCGGCCTGCGCTCCGCCGGGTATCGCGACGGCGGCGGCGAGCAGTCCGGCGGCGAGCGCCCCGGACCGCGCGGCTATGGGCTTGCTCCTCATGAGCGCTCCTGGCGTGATCGCGGTCGAGTCACGCCGGAGCATAGCCCTGTTGTCAGCCTTCTGACAGACTTCCGCCGCCGTCGCGCGGCCGGGCTACGGCCGGGCCGCCGGCGACACCGTCCGCGCCGGGTCCCGCACCACGTTCGACCCGAGGACCTCGTCGATCCGCTTCATCACGTCCTCCGACAGCTTCACCCCGGCCGCCTTGACGTTCTCGCTCACCTGCTCCGGACGCGAGGCCCCGATGATCGCCGCCGAGACGTTCGGGTTCTGCAGCACCCACGCCACGGCCAGCTGCGCCATCGTCAGGTCCACCGACTCCGCGATCGGCCGCAGCTGCTGCACCGACTCCAGCAGCTCCTGGTTCGCGACCAGCTCGCGCATGACGTTCGCGCCGGAGTTCTCGTCGGTCGCGCGCGACCCGGCCGGCAGCTCGCCGCCGGGCAGGTACTTGCCGGTCAGGATGCCCTGCGCGATCGGGGACCAGACGATCTGGCCCAGGCCCAGCTCCTCGGAGGTCGGGACCACCTCGGCCTCGATGACCCGCCACAGCATCGAGTACTGCGGCTGGCTGGAGATCAGCTGGATCTTCAGCTCGTCGGCCAGGGCCTTGGCGGCGCGGATCTCCGAGGCCTTCCACTCCGACACGCCGATGTACAGCGCCTTGCCGCAGTGCACGACGTCGGCGAACGCCGTCATCGTCTCCTCCAGCGGCGTCGAGTAGTCGTACCGGTGCGCCTGGTACAGGTCGACGTAGTCCGTCTGCAGCCGCTTCAGCGAGCCGTTGATCGACTCCATGATGTGCTTGCGCGACAGCCCGCGGTCGTTGCGGCCCGGGCCGGTCGGCCAGAAGACCTTGGTGAAGATCTCCAGCCCTTCGCGCCGCTCGCCCTTGAGCGCCCGGCCCATCACGGCCTCGGCCCGGGTCCCGGCGTACACGTCGGCGGTGTCGAACGTGGTGATCCCCGCGTCGAGGGCGGCGCGCACACAGGCCAGCGCCGCGTCCTCCTCCACCTGCGAGCCGTGGGTGATCCAGTTGCCGTAGGCGATCTCGCTGATGATCAGGCCGGAGCGGCCGAGATGACGGAATTCCATGGTCGTCAGCCTACGGCTCCGGGGTGAGGGCGGCGGGCGCCGGCCGTCACATCCGGATCAGGCCCGCCTGCACGGCGGCGGCCACCGCCGCGGTCCGGCTGTCCACCCCGAGCTTGCTGAAGACGTGCACCAGGTGGGTCTTCACGGTCGCCTCGCTGATGAACAGCCGCCGCGAGATCTGCCGGTTGCCGAGCCCGGCGGCCACCAGCTCCAGGATCTCGGCCTCCCGCTGGGACAGCGCCGGCCGGTCCGCGCGCACCCGGCCGAGCAGCCGCGCGGCGACCGGCGGCGCCAGCACGGTCTCGCCCCGCGCCGCCGCCCGGACGGCCGCGGCCAGGTCCTCCGGCGGCGCGTCCTTCAGCAGGTAGCCGGTGGCGCCGGCCTCGACGGCGGCGAGGATGTCGGCGTCGGTGCTGTAGGTGGTGAGGATCAGCACCGCGGGCGGGTCCGGGCGCGCGGCGATGCGGCGGGTGGCCTCGACGCCGTGCATGCCCGGCGCCATCTGCAGGTCCATCAGGACGATGTCGGGAAGCGGGGCCCCGGTCGCGGCGGCGTGGTCGAGCAGCCGCAGGGCCTCGGCGCCGTCCGCGGCCTCGCCGACCGGTTCGATCTCCGGCAGGTCGGCCAGGACGGCGCGCAGGCCGCGGCGGACGACCGGATGGTCGTCGACGAGCAGGACGCGGATCATGACGCGGCCTCGGCGGTCTCGGTGGTTTCGGCGGTCTCGGGCGTGCGGTGGCCCGCCTGCCGGGGAAGCACACTCGCGGCCGGCTCGACCGGCCCGACCAGCTCCACCAGCTCGACCCTTCCGACGAGCTCGACCAGCTCGCCGAGCCCGACATGGTCGGCGCCGGCCTTCAGGGTCCCGCCGCCCCGTCCGTCCTCGCGCCGAGCGGGCAGCGCCACCACGACCGCCGTCCCCTCGCCGGGCGCCGACTCGATCGTCAGGGCCCCGCCGAGCTGCGAGATCCGTTCGCGCATGCCGTGCAGCCCGAAGCGTCCGTCCGGCGCCGCGGCGGCGTCGAAGCCGATCCCGTCGTCGAACACGTCGAGCGTCACCTGGTCGTCGTGGTAGGCGAGGGTCACCGCCGCGTGCGCCGCGCCCGCGTGCCTCTCGACGTTGGCCAGCGCCTCCTGCGCGGCCCGGAGCAGCGCGACCTCGGTCTCCATGGGCAGCGCGTAGGGCTCCCCGTCGAGCCGGAACGCCACGCGCGGATATCCCGCGACGACCCGGTGCACCGCCTCCCCGAGCGTCGAGTCGTCCAGTGCCGGCGGGGTCAGCCCGGCCACGAAGCGCCGGGCCTCGGCGAGGTTCGAGCTCGCGGTCTCCCGGATCTCCCGCACCCGGGCCGCCGACTCCGCCGACAGCCCGTGTTCGGCCCCGCGCGCCAGCAGCACGATGCTCGACAAGCCCTGCGCGAGCGTGTCGTGGATCTCCCGGGCCAGCCGCTGCCGCTCGGCCAGCCGGCCGGCCTCCCGCTGCGTGGCCGCCAGCTCGGCCTGCGCCCGCACCAGCTCTTCGAGCAGCTGCTGGCGGCGCCGGCTCTCGCGGTACATCCCGGCGTACCCGTACGCCGTCAGCAGCGCCACCGCCGCCCCCGCGCACGGCCCGACGACCTTGGCCGCGGTGAGGCCGCCGCTGGTCGTGGCCTGGGTGGCCACCACGGTCGCGGTGATCGCCGCCACCACCCCGAGCGACCAGGGCCGGGGCAGCAGGTGCAGCACCAGGAAGTACAGCGGGAACGCGACGTACGCCGTCGACGGCGCAATCACCACGAGCGCGGCCCACGTCGCCGTCACGGCCGCCAGCCAGCCCAGCGACCAGGCCCGCGACGACCCAGCCCGCGACGACCAGGCCGGGCCCGTGTCGCTCGCGATGCCTCCGACACCTCCGACGCCTCCGATGCCGACCGCGTACACCCCGCCCAGCACCGCGCCGACCACCCACGCCGCCACCCCACGCGCGCCGGTCCCGGCCCCGAGCAGCCCGACCACCAGCAGCGCGGCGAACAGGCAGTGCAGCGCCGACATCAGCACGCGCAGCGTCGGCACCCGGGCCCGGTGACCCGCCGCGGCTATGCCTTCCGAACTGCTCATATGCCGCAAGTTTACGGTCCGTCACGCCCGGTTCCGGCCGCTCGGGCATCCATCCTTCGGTTGATCCGCGACCAGCCTTCTCCGTGATGGCAGGCGGACCCGCGCTCGCGAAGCTGGAAGACGTCCCGATCCACCGACGGAAGGCAGCATCGTGTTCGTCGCCCTGCGCGACATCCGCTTCGCCAAGGGCCGGTTCACCCTGATGGGTGCCGTCGTCGCCCTCCTGGCCGGCCTCGTCCTGTTCCTCTACGGCCTCACCGGCGGCCTGGCGTCCGACTCCACCTCGGCGTTGACCGGCCTGCCGGCCCGTGCCGTGGTGTTCGGCGGCCCGGCCGTGTCCTTCACCGACAGCGCCGTCACCCCCGGCCAGCAGGCCGTGTGGCAGGCGGCGACCGGTGCGGAGGCGTTCGGGGTGTCGATGACGCGGCTGGCCGCGCCCGGGGGAGCGGCGGCGGCCGTGAGCGCGGTCGGCGTCGATCCCGCCCTGATGCCGCCGCTGCTGGCCGGCCGTCCGCCGAGTCCGGGCGAGGTCGCGGTGGGTGCCAAGCTCGCGGCCGACCACGCCCTGCGCCCCGGGGCGCGGATCACGGTCGGCCCGGCCGAGCTCACGGTCTCCGGCCTCATCGCCGACCGCTCCTGGGGCCACGCCCCGACCGTCTGGACCGACGAACCCACCTGGCAGCGGGTCTCCGGCGCCGCACGGCCCGTCGCCCTCTTGGTGGGCGCCGCCGACACCACCGCGACCGGAACCCTGGACGCGGCCCAGCACACCAGAACCGTCACCCTCGACGCGGCCAAAGCAGGCATCGACGGTTACTCGGCCGAACAGGGCAGCCTGACGATGATCCAAGCCTTCTTGTTCGCCATCAGTGCCCTGGTCACAGGGGCCTTCTTCACGGTCTGGACAGTCCAGCGCAAGACCGACATCGCCGTGCTCAAAGCGATCGGCGCCAGCAGCGCATACCTGATCCGCGACGCCCTCGGCCAGGCGCTCATCCTGCTCTTCGCCGGCGGTGCGCTCGGCGTGGCCGCCGGCGCGGTGGGAGGCGTGCTGCTCAGCGGCTCCGGCACCCCGTTCGCCCTCAAACCCTCGACAGTGGTCGTCCCGCTGGCCGCCATCGTCGTCCTCGGTCTGGCCGGCGCGGCGCTCGCGGTCCGCCGGATCGTGGCCGTGGACCCGTTGACCGCGCTGGGAGCAGCCCGATGACCCATAGCCCGACGGCCCTCGCCCTGACCGACGTCACCCTCACCTACCCCGACGGCGAGTCCCGCCTCACCGCGCTGGACCACGTCAGCCTCACGGTCGCCCCCGCGGAGTTCACCGCGGTGGTCGGCCCCTCGGGCTCCGGCAAGTCCACGCTCCTGGCGGTCGCCGCGACCCTGCTCACCCCGGACGGCGGAACCGTCTCGGTCGCCGGTCAGGACACCGCGGCGCTGTCCCGGGCCGCGCGGGCCCGCCTGCGCCGGGACCGGATCGGCATCGTGTTCCAGCAAGCCAACCTGATCCCGTCGCTCACCGCCGCCGAGCAGCTGGAAGTCGTCGGCCACGTGCGCGGCGACCGGCCCGGGGCGGCCCGCGAACGGGCGTGCGCCCTGTTGGCGGCGGTCGGCCTGGACCCGGCCACCTGGCGCCGCCGCCCGCACCAGCTCTCCGGCGGCGAACGCCAGCGCGTCAACATCGCCCGGGCCCTCTACGCCGACCCGGCCGTCCTCCTGGTGGACGAACCGACCTCGGCCCTCGACCACGACCGCGGGGCCGCGGTCCTGGCGCTGCTGGCCGCCGTCACCGGCACACACCGGACGGCCACCGTCCTGGTCACCCACGACACCGCCCTGCTGGACGGCGTCGACCGGGTCCTGACGATGGCCGACGGAAAGCTGACCGAGGGTCCGCCTAGAACTTCTCGCCGCGCTTCAGGCGGGGCTTGGGCAGCCGCCACTTGCGGAACTGCATCGACCGCATGAGCGAGTACCAGCCCAAACGGCCCAGGTCGGCGTCGGGGAAGCGCTTGCGCGCCTCCTTCTTCACCCCGCGCACCAGCAGCACCGAGTCGAACACGATGGCCACCAGCATCACCAGCCACAGCACCACCGACAGCAGTGCCACCGACGGGACCGAGGCCACCACGAACAGCAGGACGGCGAAGATGATGAAGAACTCGGCGATCCGGAAGCGGGAGTCGACGTAGTCGCGGGCGAACGCCTTCACCGGCCCGCCGTGCTGCCGTTCGGTGGCCGCGTCGAAGTCGCGCTGGCGATTCTGGCGCTTGGCCTTCTTGGGATCGGAGCTGATGCCGGACAGCCGCTGCTTGCGGGCCAGCTCGGCCTCGCGGCGGGTGGGCGTGGGACGGCCCTTGGCGGCCCGGGCCTCGTCCAGCAGGGCGGCGTTCTCCTGCTCGGACGTGGCCTGGTCGGCCTCATCGGTGGATTTCTGCTTCCGGAACACGGGAAGACTCTAAGGCCACGGCCCCGCGACCACGAAGCCACGTCGGCGGCCATGACGAACAGCACGGGGAAGCCATGACCTTCAGTAGGTGCCGTGAAGGGGTGGCGGGCCGTATGGTAAGTCCTGACCAGGACCACAAAGTTGGACGACATCGAGCACGATCCGCACGCGGACCGGAGTCGGCCACACGAGGACGTGAAGGGGGCGCGGCAGAGCCCATGGCTGGCGTCATGAAGCGCATGAAGTTGATCTTCCAGGCCAAGGCCAACAAGGCGCTGGACAAGTACGAGGACCCGCGCGAGACGCTCGACCTTTCGTACCAGAAGCAGCTGGAACTGCTGCAGAAGGTGCGCCGGGGCGTCGCCGACGTGGCCACCTCGCGCAAGCGCCTGGAGCTGCAGATGAAGCAGCTGCAGGACCAGGCCGACAAGCACGAGACCCAGGCCCGTCGGGCTCTGGAGGTCGGCCGCGAGGACCTGGCCCGCGAGGCCCTGTCCCGCCGCGGCGGCATCCAGCAGCAGATCACGGACCTGCAGACCCAGTACGCGCAGCTGCAGACCGAGGAGGAGAAGCTCACCCGGGCCTCCCAGTCGCTGCAGGCCAAGGTCGACGCCTTCCGCACCAAGAAGGAGACGATCAAGGCCACCTACACCGCCGCCGAGGCGACCACCCGGATCGGCGAGGCCTTCTCCGGCATCTCCGAGGAGATGTCCGACGTCGGCATGGCGATCCAGCGCGCCGAGGACAAGACCCTCCAGCTGCAGGCCCGCGGTTCGGCGATCGACGAGCTGCTGGCCTCCGGCGCGCTCAACGACCCGACCGGCATGGCCAAGGACGACATCACCACCGAGCTGGAGCGCCTGTCGACCGGCTCGGACGTCGACAACCAGCTCGAGGCGATGAAGCGGGAGCTGGCCGGCGGTCCGTCGACCAAGCAGTTGGAAGCCGGCCACGCGGTCGGCAACGCCTCCAACAAGGACGTCGCTGACGCCGAGGAGGTCCGCAAGGAGGGAGAGGCGCGATGATCGTCCGCATTCTCACCGAGGGGCAGCTGGAGGTCCCGGACAGCTCGATCGACGAGCTGAACGACCTGGACACCAAGGTCCTGGAGACCTGCCAGGCCAAGGACGAGGCGGCGTTCCGGCTGGCGCTGGACACGCTGCTGGACCGGGTGCGCGAGATCGGCACGCCGATCGCGCTGGACCGGCTCGTGGAGAGCGACTTCGTGCTCCCCATGGCCGACTCCACCCTGGACGAAGTCGAGGCGATGATGTCCGAGGAAGGGCTCATCCCCGGCTGAGGCCGGACCCCCGAGCCACTCGTACGGACGCACCCCCGCTGGTCCCCGACTGCCGCCGCATCGCCACACCGGTCACACCGGTCACGATGTGGCGGTAGTCTCTTTCGCTGCGCGAACAGTCCCACCCGGGAACCTCCGGAGGATTCCCGGCGTTGCTCCGATTGACGGGTTGACATCCAGCCCGGGTTGAACAACCAGGTTGAACAGGGAGAGACCACCAGTGGCAAGGACCCGTTTCGCGCCGGACCGGCAGCTGACATCGCGGATGGTCATCGTGATGTTCCTGCTCGGGCTGGTCTACGTCGCCGCCATCGGCGTCGCGGTGGCCCTCGCGCCCAAGGGCCTGCTGCCGATCCTCATCATCGTCATCGGCGGTTTCTTCTTCGCGCAGTGGTTCTTGTCCGACAAGATCGCGCTGTTCTCGATGAACGCCAAGCTCGTCCAGCCCAACGACTCCGCCGAGGCGCACCGGCTGCACGCCGTGCTGGACCGGCTGTGCGCGCTGGCCGACATGCCCAAGCCCCGGGTCGGCCTGGTGGACACCGACGTCCCCAACGCCTTCGCCGCCGGCCGCAGCCAGAAGAACACCGTGGTCTGCGCGACCACCGGCCTGATGCGCAAGCTCCCGGACGACCGCGAGCTGGAGGCCGTGCTCGCGCACGAGCTCTCGCACGTGGCGCACAAGGACGTCGCGGTGATGACCATCGCCTCGTTCCTGGGCATCCTGTCCGGCCTGATCACCCGCATCACCTTCGAGATGGGGCTGTGGGGCGGCTTCTCCGACCGCGGCCGCGACGACGAGGACAGCCCGGCGGTGGTGCTGTTCTTCGTGATGATCGTCTCGGGCCTGACCTATCTGCTGTCCTTCCTGCTGATCCGCGGCCTGTCCCGCTACCGCGAACTGGCCGCCGACCGCTCCGGGGCGCTGCTCACCGGCAACCCGTCGGCGATGAGCAACGCGCTGGGCCGGATCACCGGGGACATGGCCATGATCCCGACCCAGGACCTGCGCAAGCAGCAGGCCTTCAACGCCTTCTTCTTCACCCCGGCGATCAAGGGCGCCAGCGTCTCGAACCTGTTCGCCACGCACCCGACCCTGCAGGTCCGCCAGGAGAAGCTGGCGAAGCTGGCGGTCGAGATCGGCCGCGGCTGAGCCGTCGTCAGGACCCGTACGACCCCGAACGACCCGCACCGCCCCCCGCGCCTGTCGGACCCGAGCTTTCCACCATGCGAGCCGTATGCGTCCGACAGGCGTCGCGCCTCCCCGTGCCGGGAAGGATCCGGATTAGTCACGGGGATCTGCACAAGACGATCACGATAAGCGAACGGACCGCGGGACCTCCCGCGGCGACCCTCGTCAGATAGGGCAAGCTGGTAGCCATGGGATTCCTGGACACGCTGCTCGGTCGGACCAAGCCGGTCAAGCCGGACCTCGACCAGCTCTTCGGCCTGCCGTCGGCGGCCCTGACCCTGCAGGCGGCGACCAACTTCCGTCCCACGGGCCTGGGCTCGGTGTGCTTCAAGCGCGCCGAGGGGCGGGCCTTCGACGACGTCGAGTCGGACATCACCACGCTCCTGGCGGCCGGCAACGGCCCCAAGGTCGAGGCGCGCGACGACTCCTACGGCTACACCTGGCTGGTCTCGCACCACGAACCGGACGACACCGCCGGTCTGGTGACCGACCTGCACGCGGTGAACAGCTCGCTGCAGGACACCGGATTCGGACCGCAGCTGCTGTGCTCCCTGGTGTCTTTCACCGACGACCGGGACCGCCGCCTGGCCCTGGTGTACCTCTACAAGCGCGGCACGTTCTACCCCTTCGCCCCGCAGGCCGGCGAACAGCGCGACGGTGCGCTGGAACTGCAGATCAAGGCCATGCTGGGAAACGACCTGCGCCTGGAGTCGGACCTGAGCCGCTGGTTCCCGGTCTGGGGTGCCCCCGGCCTCTGAGCGAAACCGGGTTGGCCGTCTCAGGAAGTTGTGACACGGTTGTTGCTCTAGTCACCGGACCGTGACCGAACGACTCGTTCGTTGGTAGTAGCCTTTGCGCGTGCACGCTGCTCGGCGCGCGCGGAACGGTCGGGTCTGGTCACGGCGAGTGGACGAGAAGACTTGCGTTTCGATCAACTTCAGGCTGGTTCGGCCGGATCCGGCGTGCGCGCGGGCGGCCCGGACGGCGAGGGGCCGATAGGCCAGGGGGCGGCTGTGGGGGCTTCTGAGGACGGCGGCGCGGAGCACGCGGCCGACGGGACCTCGGGCGCCGACGGCGCGGCCGCCGCGGACGACTCCGCGATATCCACCTCCGGCGAGCAGATACCGCCGGCCAGCGGCACGAGTGCCCCGGCTCCGCAGAACACTGCGGTGGCCGTCGCGGCGCCGGTGTTCGCGATCAGTGACATCATCCGTTCCGCGGCCGATCAGGCTTCGGCCACGTGGAAGTCCGCGGCGGTGCCGACGCAGCGGCGAGAGAGCCCTGCGACGCCGTTCCGGGGGGTCGCGACTCCGAGTGCGCCGGGTACTCCAGGGACTCCCGCTGCTCCCGTTGTTCCGGGCGCTCCGACTGCGGGTCTTCCTGCCCCGGCCGCGCTCGCGAAGCCGGATCCTGCGTCAGGTGCTTCTGCACCGACCGACGCTGCCGCAGCTTCGCCTGCTTCGGCAGCGCCGAGCACGGCTGGGTCTTCCGCGCTGTCCGGGCAGACCGGTGCCGCGGCTCTGCCTGCTTGGGCGGCGGCGAGCGCGGCCGGGTCTCGCGCGCGGGCCGGGCAAAGCAGCGCTGCGGCTTCGCCCGCTGCCTTCCTGGCCCAGCCCACCATTGCTTCGCCCGCCTCGGGTCACGCCATTTCCGCGACGCCTTCCGTGGACGCCCCGGCATCGTCGAGCCCTGCGCCGGCGACCTCGGCGACCCGCGCAATCTCCACGGGCCCCGACGAGACCCCGACCGTCATCGGCCCGATCGTCACCTCCGAGCCCGCCGAACCGGCGCCGCCCGCGCCCCCGGCCTCCGCCGGCCCCGAGGACTCCCGGGACCCCGAGGAGCACGAGCCGCACTGGCGCCGGGCCCGCCGGCAGCTGGCCGTGCTGACCATCATCATCAGTGTCCTGGTGCTCGCGATCCTGCTCGGCCACCGCTTCCTCCCCGAGTTCATGGGCATCGGCTCGCTGGTCGACACCTTCCTGCCCTGGACCGTCGCCCCGCTCGTGCTGGCCCTGCCGGTGGCCCTGCTCAGCATGAAGAAGTGGGCGATCGGCATCAGCCTGCTGACCTGCGCGGTCTGGGCCGGCGACTTCGGCCCGACGCTGCTGCGCACCGGCGGCTCGGGCCCGGCGGACATCAGGATCCTCAGCCAGAACGTCTCCGCCGGCGACAACACCACCCCCGACCTGACCGGCATCGCCCAACTGGCCCAGCAGCGCGGCGCCGACATCGTGGTGCTGCAGGGCATGGCGAAGAACGTCGAGCTCGCCGACCAGGCCGCACCCGCCCGCTACGGCTACCACCTGGCGATGTACGAGTTCGTGGTCTGGTCGCGCTTCAAGATCGACTCCAGCCAGCCGGTGGACCTGACCGGCGGCCGCGCCTCCGGGGCGAGCCAGTCCGGCGCGGCCGACAGCAGCTCCGCCGGCGAGTTCAGCGGCCTGCTGCGGTTCACCGTGAACGCCGGCCAGGGCCGGAGCGTCACCGTCTACGCCGTGCACCTGCCGCAGCCCTCGCTCTCGCACGACGGCTTCGGCGTGGCCCGCGGCGATGCGCTGGAGCAGCTGGTCGACGACGTGCAGAAGGAGAAGTCGCCGAACCTGATAGTCGTCGGCGACCTGGACGTGGCGCAGACCGACCGGGAGATCGGGCCGCTGCTGGGGTCCGGCACCGGCCTGGTGTCGGCGCAGGCCAAGGCCGGGAGCGGGTTCGGGTTCACGTGGCCGGCGACGTTCCCGGTGGTCCGGCTGGACGACGTGCTGTCCCGCGGGCTCACGCCGGTCGCCAGCACCGTGCTGCCGGCCGTGGGGCCGAAGCAGGCGCACCGGCCGATCGAGGCGGATCTGAAGTTCTGAGTGCCGGCCCGGGTATTAAGGGTTGTCCCTTAATACTTGAGGTCCGCTGAGGTTTTCTGAGCTTGGGAAGTCTTTGTCGCCGGGTTGAGCAGGTCTTGCGACGGTGCGGTGCCGTTGCGGCCGTGGCGCTGCGGTGTCGCAGTGCCGGTGTCGCAGTGCCGTGCGTCAGCGTCCCGCCGGCGTGCGATCGGCGTGCGATCTGCCTGCGGTCGGCGTCAGCGCGCCGGGCGTCGCCGCCGGGCCCGCCGCTCGACCAGCTTGCCGTATTTCAGGGTGCCGACGATCTCGATCCGCAGCGGCCGCGCGTCCCGGTCGACCCCGTAGCGTCGCCGCCGGTCCCCGCGCAGCCGGAACTTGGAGAACGCCAGCGTCAGGCCGTCGATGTCGAGCTCGACCCCGGCTCCCGCGATGATGATCAGCTTGCCGAGCCGCATGTCCGCGTCGATCCGCAGGGTGTCGCGGCTGATGACGGCGTCGCTGAAGTCCAGGATGACGTCGCACATCTTGGGCCGCAGCTCGATGCGCCCGGGGACCACCCACGCCCCGGTGCGGACGAACTGCCCGCCCTTCTGCTCGATGACGAGCACGTCCTTCGACGGCGGTGCGGCGGCACCGTGAGCGGGCCCGTAGCCGGCACCGCTGTCCGGGGTGCCGGGCAGGTCGGAGGTGAGCTCCGCCAACTCCCCGAGGGTGCGCGAGGTGAGCGCGGCCTCCAGCCGGGCGTCGAGCTCCTCGGCGGAGAGCCGGCCGTCCCCGGCGGCGATCCGCAGCGTCTCCACGACCCGGTCCCGGTCCGCGTGCGAGGCTCGCAGGTCGGGCTGGTCAGTCATGCGTCCCACGCTAGCCCAGAAGGGCCGTGCGGCGCCTCATCGGGGCCGTGTGGGCTGGTGAATCCATACGGAGTCCTCCGGACGGCTCACCCGGCCTCGGCATTGCCGGCCGTCCCCTGCCCGGGGACGGCCGGCTGCGCCGTGGCGAGATCGCCCGGATTCGCGTCCGGTTCGACCTGGCGGATCAGGCGGTGGCGGCGAGCAGCGCCTGGCGCTGACGGTCGCCGAGGCCGCCGATACGGCGGTTCTCGTCGATCTCGGCGTCCGCCATCAGCTTGGCCGCCTTGGCCGGGCCGTAGCCCGGCAGCGCCTTGATGAGGGCGGTCACCTTCGTCTTCTTGACCATCTCCTCGCCCTTGGCCGCCCGGTCGAGCACCGCCTTCAGGGACAGCTTCCCGGCCTTGACGTCGGCCAGCATCTCCGAACGGGCACGGCGCACCTCCCCGGCCTTGGCCAGAGCGGCCGCGCGCTGCTCGGGGGTCAGTGTCGGAAGAGCCATGGAACTTCTCCTTGCCTAGTACGGTCACGGCCCGCGACGGCGCCGGAGCCGTGGCCCATAATGGCGGATCCCGGCGACAGATCACAGCTCAGGGGTGGGGGAACCACCCCATGTCGGCCGAGGTGAGGCCGTTCGAGGCCGGCCGAGGGCCCCCCGAATCGGGCGAAAGCGTCCCAATGGCGACCAACGCACGGGTGATCCGCGGCACAGCGGCGATTGACCCGAACGAGGCACACGCCCGACGCCCGGCGGGTAGCCGGAACCGCGCTGGGGCGTTGCGAGCCCGCACGACACGGGCCCCGCGAGCGGCGCTCGCCAAGCGCGCGAATGCCTCCGAGCCCTGCGAAAGGGGCAAGCCGAGCATTCCGGTCGCCCGCGTCGCGACCCCGTCACGCACCGGAACCCCGCGCCCCGAACGCCCGACGACGCCCCGTTCCGCGCCTTCTGGGGCCTCGCTGAGGGGCCTGAGACGCCCGCCGAGTGTTTCCAGCCGGACGAGGGGTCGGAAGGCCCTGCGGCGCGTCCGGCGCGTCCGGGGCGGCGGGGGTTCGGGGGGCGGCGTGGTGAGGGTTCGGTGGCGTAAATACGACGTTTGGTCGGAGGTGAGGCATTCACCCGAACCGGTGACGCACGCCGCCTCGCGCGACGGCCGGGCGGGCTATTCCGCCGATCACTTCAGCCGATCACTTCAAGAGCGCGGCAACCGTCCAGAGCCCTGCCATGGACGCGACCGTGGAGAAGATCACGGAGTTGCGGGCGAAGGTGGTGTCGAGGGCGTATTCGCTGGCGTAGATGAACACGTTCTGGGCCGTGGGGAGGGCGGCGCAGAGGGTGACGGCGAGGACGTCGTGCGCGGGGAGGTTGAGGACGTAGTGCGCGAGGACGTATGCGAGGACTGGTTGGAAGGCCGTCTTCAGGGTGATCGATGCGATAGTCTCAGTAACAACCGATTTTCTAGTTCTTGCGAACTTAGCCTGATTCGTGGCCTCTGGCGCTGCCCTTTTGCCACCGTGCAGAGACATCCCCAGCGTGATCAGAGCCACCGGTACAGCAGCACCGCCGAGCAGGCTGAGCGCGCTGCTCACGTCCACCGGAACGTGGAAGTGCGTCGCCGACACCAACGCCCCGAACGCCGACGCGATGATGATCGGATTGTGTACCGGCAGCATGGCTATGCCCCGCAACCGCTGCCGCAGCCCTGGCGCGGGACCGTCACTGAGGCCCATGAGCGTCAACACGATCGGCGTCACGAGCACGGTGTTGAACAGGATCACAGTCGACAAGAAGACGGCGTTGCCCAGCACCTGCACCGCCACCGGGATGCCCAGATTGGCGGAGTTGACGTACCCGGAAGCCATCGCGACCACCGCCCCGTTCGGCACATCACGCCCGAACAACCGCGTCCCCATCACCAACCCGATCCCGCACGCCACCAGCGAACTGACCCCGAACGCCACGATCGAAGTGTTCGCCAACGCGTGCAGATCAGCCTTCGCCAACATCCCGAACAACGACGCCGGCATCGCCACCCGGAAAACGAAACGCCCCAGCACCGCCTCCACATCAGCGGACACCGCCCCCACCAGATCGAACCGAGCGGTGAGGTAGCCGAGAGCGGTCAGCAACCAGATGGGTATGAACGCGTTGAGCACGGCGCCACCGTACCGGGGCGACCGCACGCAGCTGCGGCGGGTGCGGTAGGGAGCGCGGGCGCGGTGTGGGTGCTACGGTTTCGGGTGATTTGGCGGCGGGTGATGGTTCGGGGTCGCTTCGACGGCCGATCGGCGTGGGCCGGCTTCCCTTCCGCATCTACGAGCGGTTCCGCGCACCTGAATCCGTTCCTTCGCCATCTCGGCGGTGCCTCACCGTCCGGGCGCCAGTTCCGCATCCGCGCGCGTTGTATCGCCTTCCGCTCGCACCAGCTCGGCATCGGTCCGAGCCTGTTTGCTTTCCGCCCGCACTAGCTCGGCATCGGTCCGAGCCGGTTCGCCCTCCGCCCGCACTAGCTCGGCATCCGTCCGCGCCGGTTCACCTTCCGGGTCTACGCGTGCTTCCGCATCCGCCGCCTCACCATCCCGGCGCCAGTTCCGCATCCGCCCGCGTCGGTTCCCCTTCCGCCCGCACCGGTCCGGCGTCCGCTCGCGCTGATCGCTCTTCCTCCCGTGCCGATCGCTCTTCCTCCCGTGCCAGTTCCGCCAGCGCCGCGAGCGCCTGTGTGAAGCACTCCATCGGCGGCGTCACCAACCCGGCCCCGACCTGCCCGGTCCCCGCCACTCGCCCGGCCATCCCGGTGTTGATCTGCGGCAGCACCCCGGTCCGCACGACCCGGCTGACATCGATCGCGGTCGGCGTCCCCCGGAAGTCGAGCGCCGGCACCGTGAACGCGGCGTTCTCGCCAAGCGTGATCTCGTACATCAGCCGCGTCGTCGCCACCGCACTCGCCGCCGTCCCCCCGACCAACCGCGCGATCGCCGGCGCGGCCGCCATGGCGAACCCCCCGACCCCCGCCGTCTCGGTGATCGCGGAATCCCCGATATCCGGATTGGCATCCCCAGCCCCATACCCGGCAAGAAAAAGCCCCTCAGGCGTATTCGCCGGCGCGGTGAACCACCGATCCCCGGTCCCCGAAGTCTGAATCCCGAAGTCGGTCCCATTCCGCGCCATGACAGTCACCACCGTGCTGCCCGGCACCCCCGCCGCAGCCTGCGCCGCCAACTTGCACGCGGGCATCACGAGGTTGAGGAAGAAGTGATCGTTCCCGGAGACGAAGCGCACGACGTCAGCCAAATCCCGCGCATCCTCCCCGTTCTCAATCAGCGACGGCAACAACTCCCGCAGCAACATGAGCGTCCCGGCCCGATTCCGGTTATGCCCCTCATCGCCCATGTGCAGCATCTGCGCAACGATCGCCTTCACATCCACCGGCCCCCGCCGCCGCACAGCCCGCTGCAGCATCGGCCCGAGCACCGACGACATCCACCGCAGCCGAGCAACGACCTCCGGCCCGAACGCGCCGTACCGCAGCACCTTGCCGAGCCCCTCGTTCAAGCTGCACCACGCCGTACCCCCCGAGACCGGATCGCGCAGCTCGAAGAGCCACATGCTCGGCGACACGACGCCGGCCATCGGCCCCACGCCGCCGTGGTGATGGCAGGGGGCCAGTTTGGGGGCGGTGGTTCTGGCGGTGGCGCGGCTGCCGTTTTCGCCCTCGCCGTCGCCAGCCCCAGCCCCATCCCCAGCCCTCGCCCCGGTTCCGTCTCCGGCGAACCAGGCCGCGGCCTCTTCCGGCGTCCCCACCAGCCCCTCGAACAGCGCCGCCCCGATCAGCGCACCCCGCAACGGCCCCGAAGCCCGCCCCCACCCGATCGGCGGCCCCGCGTGCAGAAACTGTCCTGGCGCCAACCCGAGCACCTCCCGAGCCGGCCGCACATCCACCAACTCGGCACCCGCCGCCTGCATCCGCCGCACGGCCAGCGCATTGGCCTCACCCCGCCGCCGATCCAGCGCCACATCGGCAAGATCGCCCTCAGCCCCCACCGGCGGCGGCCGCCAGTCAACCCGCGTCACCGCCACCCCCTGCGCCACAAGATCGTCGGCGAACCCAGCAACGCCAGCCGCGACGACATGCGTAGGAGCAAGCCGAGCGACCGGGGGAGCAGACTCGGCGCCGTCATGCACACCGGCGTCAGACATCGCGGAACCAGATTCTTCGAGCAATGACATCGACGTCCTGCCAGTCGTAGCGATCAGTGACGGTCAACAGCCCCACGCGGCACCCCACCCCGTGCCAACACCGCAGCCGCCTCCGCAGCCTCGGCATTCGACAAGAAGACCCAAGCTCCAGCACCCGCCAGGGCCTCCGCCTGCCGCACCAACCCCTGCGGATCCCCACCCGTCCCGCACAACGAAACAACCACCGCCACCTCCGGCCGCACCCGCCGCACCCCGGCGATCGCCGCAGCAACCTCCCCGGCCGGATCCGCATGCGCACCCCGCCCCAACACCACGTCGAGCAGCAGCACCCCAACCCCCGCATCGCCACCCGCATCCGCCACAGCCCGCAACCGCAGGGTGTTGTCGATCATCGGATGCGGCCGACCGCGGGTGTAGGCGTCATCGCCGAAGTCGGTGAGGTCGAACGCGACGGCGGCGGCGGTGGGGGCATGGCTTAGCCCCGAGTTTGCGGCAGCCGGGAGTGCGGCGGCCATGTCGGCGGGGCTGCCGGCGTCCGCGGAGTGGGTGTGCGCAGCCTCTGCTTGGTCAGCATCAGTAGCGCCGAGTGCAGTGCCCGTACTTGTGGTGAGCGTGCGTGCGGTTCCGGCGCGGCTGACGTCGGCGGTGGCGAGTGCGGTCCCAGCGTTTCCGGCGTGCGTGTGCGCGGCCTCTGCTTGGTCGGCGGCGGCGGCCGCAGTGCCAGCGTTTCCGGCGTGCGCTCGTCCAGCTTCGGCCACAGCGGCGGGCGTGCGCGCGGCGGCCGCGTCGAGCGCACCGGCGTCGTCGTCGGCGTCGGGCGTTGGCAGTCTTTTGCTTTCCCCCTCCCCCCACCCACCCGATGCCTGCCTGTCGATCTTCCGCGCGCCAGCGCGCAGCAGCGCCGCTTCAGCCTCGGCGCGCAGCGTGCCGCCGCTGAACAGGCCGCGGATCGTGGTGGCGCGGGCGCGGGCCGGCGCCCTGCCGGTGGTCGTGTCCTCCTCGCGGGGTGTCGTGGGTGGGGGCCAGTGCGGCCAGTGCGGGGGTGCTGCGTGGCCGAGGGCGGTGAGGATCCGTTCCGCGGACTCGGTCAGGGTGGGGTGGTCGGGGCCTACGAAGGCGAAGTGGACGGGTTTGGGGAGCGTTGCTGCGTGGGCTTTGATGCGGGCGGCGATGGTGGGGTGCGGTGGTTTGGAGACCACCGTGATGAGGTCTGTTTCCGGGTCTTCTGCGAGTGCTGTCAGCGCTGCCAGGGTGGAGCGGCCCGCCACCTGCTCGGTCAGGTCGCGGCCGCCTACGCCGAGGCAGTGGCGGATGCCGGCGCCTGCTGCGTCGAGGAGGGCCATCAGCTGCTGGGCTCCGGTGCCGGAGGCTGCTACGAGGCTGATGGGGCCCGGGCGGGTCACGTTCGCAAAGCCCAGGCCGGTTCCGTGGAGGACGACGGTGCCGCAGTCGGGGCCCATGACCAGCAGGCCGCGTCGTCGTGCTTCATCCTTGAGTCGTACTTCGTACTCAATAGGGATGTTATCGCTGAAAATGATTGGTGATGCGCCGTATTCCAATGATTCCATGGCCTCTGTGACGGAGGCAAGGCCCGGGGTGGAAATCAGGGTGATGGGTGCACCCGTTCGGCCTAGTGCGGTGGCTGTGGTGCGGGGGGCGGGGTTGCCGGCCTGGTCAGGGTGCGGATGTCCGGGGGCTGTGATGGGGCCACCGGGCGGTGATGTGGATGCGGCGGTGGGCGTGAGCGAGGTGGTCAGTGCCTCCAGCGCCGCCGATTCCGAGGGTGCGGAAGGGCAGGTGAAGGCCACGATGAGGTCGGCCGGCCCGATGTCCGCCAGCGTTGAGTGCCCCTGCGCCGAGTACCCCAGCTCCGCCAGCAGTGCGACGTTCAGCTCCGTCGCCATCGCCACCAGCACGCGCTCCGCGCCCGCCACCCCGGCGACCGCGCGGCCGGCGAGCATCAGCGTCACCGAGTCGTGGTACTCCCCGCGCCGCACTTCGACGTGCTCGACCGCCACGCCCTCGACCGCCGCGCCTCCGGCCGCCTCGGCCGCCGCGCCTCCGGCCGCCTCGGCCGCCGCGCCTCCGGCCGCTTCAGCCGCCTCGACCGCCACGTCGTCGACCGCTCCGCCTCCCACTGGCACCGACACCGGCATCGATCCTTTCCGCGAGGGCCTGTCGCGACGCTAGACCTCGGGGCTACTGTCCGGGCATGGGCAATCCTGACAAGGACAGCGCCAGAGCTTCGCAGATATCCACATCGTCAAGCGAGGCGGCGGAGGCGAACGGGGGACAGCGCATGACACAGCCGGCAGAGTCGGCACGGCGGACGGAGACGACGGAACTGACCGAACCGACGGAGCCGAGCCCGGGCGTGCGCCTACGGTCGGAAAGTCCAGAGGTGAGCACCCCAGCCACCCGCACCCCCGCCCCCATAGGCCTCACCGTCACCCAGGCCCTGGCCCTCCCCGCCCTCGCCGGTGCCCGCATCGTCGCCGGCCACGCCGGGCACGACCGCGTCGTCGAACGCGTCAACGTGATGGAGGTCCCCGACATCCTCCCCTGGGTCAAGCCCAAGGAACTCCTCCTCACCACCGGCTACCCGCTGCGCCACTCGCCCTCGCCGCTCACCGACCTCATCGGCGACCTCGACCGTGCCGGCCTGTCCGCCATCGCGATCAAGCCGCACCGCTACCTCGGCGACCTCCCGCCCGAGCTCCTCGCCGCCGCCGACGCGCTCGGCTTCCCGGTGATCGAGCTGCCCGAGGGTGTGGCCTTCGACGACATCCTCACCGACGTCCTGTCCGACGTCCTCGACCGCCAGTCCGCCGTCCTGGCCCGCGCCGACCACGTCCACCGCACGCTCGCGCAGATCGCGCTGGAGGGCGGCGGCCTGGCCGAGCTCGCCGCCGAGCTGGCGAACATCCTCGGCGGCCCGGTCCTGGTCACCACGCCGGACGGCCGGGTGCTGGCCGAGCACGGCGCCGACGCCGTCCGCCACCTGCCCTGCTTCGACGCCGCCCCCGGCCCGGACGCGGACCACCGCCTGCGCACCGAGGCCGAGCAGCCCGGCCTGACCGCGCACCACGGCACGCAGCACGCGCTGGTCCCGATCGTCGCCGGACGCGTCGACCACGGCCGCCTGGTCGCCTTCGCCGGACGCCGCGCCTTCGACGCCGCCGACGTCGCGGCGCTCGAACGGGCCGCCACGGTCGCCGCGCTGTCCGTGGTCAAGCAGCTGGCGGTGGCCGCGGTCGAGGACAAGTACCGCGCCGACTTCCTCAGAGACCTGCTGACCGGGCGCCTGGAGGACCTGCAGTCGGCCGCCGCGCACGCCGCGACGCTCGGCTGGGACATCAGCCCGGGACGCGCACCGGCCGGCCGTCCCCAGAACGGCACCAGGGGACCAGGACAGTACGCGGGGCACCAGACAGGGCGCCAGACGGGGCAACAGGCCGGGCACCAGACGGGGCAACAGGCCGGGCACCAGACGGGGCAACAGGCCGGGCACCAGACGGGGCAACAGGCCGGGCACCAGACCGGGCAATACGGCGCGACCACCAACGGCGGCGGATCCGGCGCCGCTGCCGCTCAGGCCCCTGCGGGCGACACCGCCGCCCCGACCCCCGCCGACGCCGCCACGCCGGCCGCAGCCGCAGCCGCAGCCGCAGCCTCCGGCACCGTCAGTGCCGCGCCCCAAAGCCCCGCCGCCGCAGCCCAAGCCCCCCGCCCCACCCCCCACCTCATGGTCCTGGTCGCCGAACTGGACCCCGGCCAATCCGTCCTCCCCGCCTCCCAACACGCCCTCCGCCCCGCCCGCGAACGCTTCGCCGCCGCCTGGCAGACCGTCGTCGCCGCCCGCGACCGCACCAACCCCGTGGCCGGCTTCAACCAGGAAGTCGTCGTCGTCCTCAAAACCGGCGACGACCCCGACCCCCTGGTCAAAAGCCTCATCGCCGAGGTCTCCGGCACTGGCGGAGGCGGTCGCCGCACCTTCTCCACCGGTGTCTCCCGCCGCGTCGCCACCGTCGCCGACCTCCCCGCCGCCTACGAGGAAGCGCGCCGCGCGGTCCGCATAGGCCGCCGCCTCAACGGTCCCGGCTCGGTCGCGCACTTCGACGCCCTCGGCGTCTACCGCCTGCTCTCCCTGGTCCCGGACCCGGCGGAGCTCCGCGACTTCGCGCGCCAGACGCTCAAAGGCCTGGCCGCCGACGGCGATCCCGACGCCGAGGACCTGCGCACCACCCTCGAAGTCCTCCTCGACACCAACCTGAACGTCGCCGAGGCCGCTCGCCGCCTGCACTTCCACTACAACACCCTGCGTTACCGCATCGGCAAGATCGAGCGCCTCGTCGGCCCCTTCATGGAGCGCCCCGATCTCCGTCTCGACCTTTCGGTCGCTCTCCGTATCCTCCACATGCGAGGCCTGTGAACCTCACAGCCGTACGACCTGCGAAAGAGGTAACCAGAGGGTACTTGTGACCCCGGTCACACCGTGGCTACAGTCCGCTCCATGACATTGGGCTGGCGGGTCGCATACGAAGGCAAGACTCCACCACCGGGCTCCGTCGTCCGCCCCGACGAGCGCCTGTCCTGGCCGCGCACCGTCGGCCTCGGCGCGCAGCACGTCGTCGCGATGTTCGGCGCCACGTTCGTCTTCCCCCTGGTCATGGGCCTGAATCCGCAGCTGGCGATCATGATGAGCGGGATCGCCACGATCTGCTTCCTGCTGATCGTCAAGAACAAGGTGCCCAGCTACCTCGGCACCTCCGCGAGCTTCGTCGGCGGCGTCGCGGCGATTCGCGCGCAGGGCGGCGACGACCAGCACGTCACCGGCGCCATCCTGATCGCCGGCGGCGTCCTGCTGGTGGTCGGGGTCCTGATCCACTTCCTCGGCGCGCAGATCATCCACGCCGTCCTGCCCCCGGTCGTCACCGGCGCGGTGGTGCTCCTGATCGGCTTCAACCTGGCGCCGGTCGTGGCGAACGTCTACTGGCCGCAGGACCAGTGGATCGCGCTGGTCACCATGCTGGTCGCGATCGGCATCATGGTGGGCGTCCGGGGCTTCCTCGGCCGGATAGCGATCTTCGTCGCGCTGGTGTTCGGCTACGTGCTGTCCTGGATCGTCGACCGGATCTTCGGCAGGATCACGTCCTACGACTCCGGCGCCGGCCACGACACCACGCACTGGCGCGTCAACTTCGACGCCGTCAAATCAGCCAAGTGGATCGGATTCCCGAACAAGACCAACGGCATCGGCGTGCACCAGATCGCCGGCTGGCACTTCCCGGAGTTCAAGTGGGCCTTCATCCTGCTCGTGCTCCCGGCCGTGATCGCGCTGGTCGCCGAGAACACCGGGCACGTCAAGGCGGTCGCCGAGATGACCGGCGACGACCTCGACCCGTACATGGGCCGCGCCATCGCCGCCGACGGCTTCGGCACCGTCGTGGCCAGCACCTTCGGCGGCTCGCCGACCACCACCTACGCCGAGAACATCGGCGTCATGGCCGCCACCCGCGTCTACTCCACGGCCGCCTACTACGTCGCCGCCCTCGTGGCCATCCTGTTCGGCCTCTCACCCAAGTTCGGTGCCCTGGTCGCGGCCACTCCCGGCGGTGTCCTCGGCGGCATCACCGTGGTCCTGTACGGCATGATCGGCCTGCTCGGTGTCAAGATCTGGACCGAGAACCGGGTGGACTTCGGCAATCCGCTGAACCTGGTGCCGATCGCGGCCGGCGTCATCATCGGCATCGGCAACACGAGCCTGAAGTTCACCGACAACTTCTCGCTGTCCGGGATCGCGCTCGGCACCATCGTGACCATCGTCTGCTACCACGCCGCCCGCCTCATCGCCCCGCCGCACCTGAAGACCCCCGCACTGGCCGAGACAGCCACAGCGTCCGGCGCGGACGGCCCAACCGAAGCATCGGGCCCCCCGAGCGGGGTAAAACCCCAGGAGTAAACAGCGACAGGCAGGCAGGAAACGCGGCGACATGCCCCTCGTGCACCTTCCTTGGGCAAGTTCAGCCAGCGATCGCGGCGGTGTTCGGCAGAAGTCGACGTCGCCGCGACCCTTTCGGCGAGAAGAGGATGCCTCCATGAAGCCCCCGCCGGTGGTGTATCACGACCCGGACACGGTCGACGAGGCCGTGCGGTTGTTGGCGGAACACGGCGGACACGCGAAGGTCCTGGCCGGTGGCCAGAGCCTGGTGCCGATGCTGAACATGCGGCTGACGGCGCCCGCGCGGCTGATCGACGTGAACCGCCTGGACGAGCTCGCCTATGTGCGCACGGACCTGGAAGGCGTCCGGGTCGGCGCGCTGGCCCGGCACGCGGACGTCGAACGCGCCACCCACGCCTTCGAAGCCGTCCCCCTCTTACGCCAGGCCGTCCGCACCGTCGCACACCCGACCATCCGCAACCGCGGAACGACCGTCGGCAGCCTCGTGCACGCGGATCCGTGTGCTGAGATGCCCGCGGTGCTGCTGCTCCTCGACGGCGATGTGCTTCTGCGCTCGGAGCGCGCCGGGGAGAGGGTCGTCAAGGCGGCCGACTTCTTCGTCGGCCCGATGGAATCAGCCTGCGAAGAAGACGAGCTGGCCATCGAGGCCTACTTCCCGAAACCCAAAGGCCGTACCGGAACCGACTGGCGCGAACTGTCACGGCGCAACGGCGACTACGCGATGTGCGGGGTCGGAACCTCGGTCCGCGTCGACGAGTCCGGCGCCGTGACCTCCGCGAAGGCGGTGTACATCGGGGTGGGGCCGGTGCCGCAGCTGGTGGACGTGACCGCCGCGGGCGCCGACTGGGACGCCGCCGCCGAACACGCGGCCGACCAGCTCGACCCCGAGGACGACATCCACGCGACCGCCGAGTATCGCAGGCATCTGGCACGCGTCCTGACCGCGCGCTCGCTGAAGGCGGCGTACGAGGCGGTGGCCCCGTGACCGAGCAACTGCATCAGATCACTGTCACGGTCAACGGCGTCACCCGGCGCGGCGAGACCCCGGCCCGGCGCCTGCTCGCCGACTTCCTGCGCATGGACCTCGGCCTCACCGGCACGCACCTCGGCTGCGAACACGGCGTCTGCGGCGCCTGCACCGTCCTGCTGGACGACGTCCCGGTCCGGTCCTGCCTCGTCTTCGCGGTCTCGGTCGACGGCCACGCGATCACCACCGTCGAAGGATGCTGCGATCCCGGCGGCGAGCTCGGCCCGGTGCAGCAGGCCTTCCAGGAATGCCACGGCCTGCAGTGCGGATTCTGCACCCCCGGCTTCATCACCACGATCACCGCCTACCTGGAGGAGAACCCCAAGCCGACCGAGGAGGAGGCGCGCGAGGCGATCGGCGGGAACCTGTGCCGCTGCACCGGCTACCAGAACATCGTCGCCGCGGTCCTTCGCGCGGCGGAGATTCTGAATGAGACACAGATTAAGAGCGAGCGGGAGGCACCGCATGAGTGAGAAGCTCGTCGGCCAACCGCTGGTCCGCAAAGAGGATCCCAGGCTCCTGAGAGGCGACGGCCGCTACGTCGACGACCTCGGCCGAGGCGCCCTCGCGGCAGCGTTCGTCCGCAGCCCCAACGCGCACGCACGCATCGCAGACATCGACGTCACCGACGCGCTGGACGTCGAAGGCCTCGTCGCCGTCTACACCTACGAGGACCTGCCCGGCCGCGTCGCCGAACCGCTCCCGCTGCTGATCCCGCACCCCGACCTCACCCACCCCCGCACTCCGTACTGCCTGGCCAAGGACGAGGTCAACCACGTCGGCGAGGCCGTGGTCATGGTGGTCGCGACCGACCGCTACGTCGCCGAGGACGCGGCCGAGCGGATCGTGGTCACGTACGAGGACCTGCCGCCGGTCGTGGGCATCGACCAGGCAAGGGCGGCGCAGCGCCTGGTGCACGACGAGGTGCCGGGCAACATCGCCGCGCGCAGCGTGCAGACCAACGGCAAGGGCGATGCCCACGAAGCCATCGCCGCCGCCCCGCACCGCCTGTCGCTGGACCTGCAGATCGAGCGCAGCGCCTCGATGCCCATGGAGGGCAAGGGAGTCCTGGCGCACTGGGACGCCGACGACAGAACCCTGCGAGTCCACACCTCGACGCAGACCTCGACGAGCGTCCGCCTGGCCGTGGCGGCCAAGCTGGAACTGCCGCCGGACCGCGTCGAGGTGATCACCCCCGACGTCGGCGGCGGCTTCGGCGTGAAGATCGTGCATCCCTGGCCCGAGGAGATCCTGGTGCCGTGGGCCGCGATGAAGCTGGGCCGGGACGTGAAGTGGGTCGAGGACCGGCGCGAGCACTTCATCTCCAGCGCGCACGAGCGCGGCCAGCAGCAGCACGTCGAGGTCGGCTTCGACGACGCGGGCCGGCTGCACGGGCTCAGCGTCGAGATCTGGCACGACAACGGCGCGTACGTGCCCTACGGGATCATCGTGCCGATCGTGACGTCCACGCAGCTGCTGGGGCCGTACAAGGTCGGCGCGTACCGGGTCGAGTTCACCTCGCTGTATACGAACACTGTCATCGTCACCCCCTACCGGGGCGCGGGACGGCCGCAAGGCGTGTTCGCGATGGAGCGGACGATGGACGCCATCGCCGAGTACCTGGGCCTGGACCGGCTCGCGGTGCGCGAGGCCAACCTGATCCAGCCCGAGGAGATGCCCTACGACCAGGGTCTGGTGTTCCAGGACGGCCGTCCGCTGATCTACGACTCCGGCGACTACCCGTCGATGCTGCGGATGATCCGCGAGCTCGTCGGCTGGGACGGCTTCGAGGCCGAGCGCGCGGCGGCCGCGGCGGAGGGCCGCCGGATCGGGATCGGCATCGGGGCGTACGTCGAGGGCACCGGCATGGGTCCCTACGAAGGCGCGCACGTGAAGGTGGAGACGACCGGCGAAATCGTTGTCTCCACAGGGCTGACGACACAGGGCCAGGGACACTACACATCCCTGGCGCAGATCGCCGCCGACGTGCTGGGGGTCGGCGTCGCGAACATCACGGTCATCACCGGCGACACCCGCCGGTTCAAGTACGCGGTCGGGACGTTCGCCTCGCGCGCCATCGTGACCAGCGGGAACGCCGTCGCCATCGCCGCCGGCAAGGTCGCCGAGAAGGCGAAGCGGATCGCGGCGGCGGCGCTGGGCGGCGGCGCCGATCCGGCGGACCTGGAGCTCGTCGACGGGACCGTGCGCCGCCGTGACGATCCCGCGGCTTCGATCGACCTGCGCACGGTCGCGGTGCTGTCGAACCCGCTGCGCTACGCCTTCGACGAGGCGGCGAAGGCGGCCACGCAGTTCGCGGCGGCCGTCGGCACCGGCGACGAACCGGGCCTGGAGGCGACCGGCTACTACATGCCGGAGCGTTCGACGTTCGCGGCCGGGGCACACGGCGTCGTGGTCGAGACGGACCCTGAGACCGCTGATATCCGCATCCTGAGGTACTGCGTCGTGCACGACTGCGGCGTGGTCGTGAACCCGCGCATCGTCGAGGGCCAGGTGCACGGCGGCGTCGCGCAGGGCGTCGGGGGAGCGCTGTACGAACGGATCGTCTACGACGACGCCGGCCAGCTGGTCAACGCCTCCTACATGGACTTCCTGATCCCGTTCGCCACGGAGGTGCCGCACATCCAGACGGCGCACATGGTGACCGCCTCGGGAGTGAACCCCCTGGGGTTGAAGGGCGCCGGTGAGGCCGGGGTCATCCCGACCTCGGCGGCCGTCGCCTCGGCGATCGAGGACGCCGAGGGGCTGAGCGTGCGGCGGATGCCGATCTCGCCGAGCGAGCTGTACGAACTGCGGAAGACGCGCACGACGCGCGAGACGGGGAAGGAACAGGTGAGCGCGTGAAGGTCTCCGGGAGCTCGGTTCTCAACGCCGACGTGGGGCGGGTCTACGAAGCGCTGACGGATCCACGGACGCTGGCCGCGGCGATCCCCGGCTGCGAGCGCCTGGAGCTGGTCGCCCCCGACGTGTACGACATGGTGGTCACGGTCGGCGTGGGCTCGATCAAGGGCACGTACAAGGGCCGCGTGGAGCTGGCCGACCGGGCCGCGCCGCGCTCGTTCACGCTGCGCGCCTCCGGCGCCGGCGCCCCGGGCACGGTCTCCGCGGAGTGTCGGATGCTGCTGGTCGACGAGGCCGCGGCCCGAACCCGGGTCGAGTACGACGCCGACGCGGTGATCGGCGGCGTGGTCGGCGGCGTCGGGCAGCGGATGCTCGGCGGCGTGGCCCGCAAGCTCGCGGGGCAGTTCTTCACCGGGATGGACGGCGTCCTGGCACGCGAGCGCGGCGCGGTGGCCGGCACCGTGGCCGGCGAGCCGGCCGAGCTGGTGCCGACCGCCGCCGCGACCACTGTGGTGCAGCCGGTGACCGGACCGGTCGCGGCCTTCCCGATCGCCGCGCCGCCGGGCCAACCGGGCTCCTCCAACGCCGCGGTGGCGCTGTCGGCGGGAATCGTCGGAGCGGCCGCCGCCCTGAGCGGCGTGGCGCTCGGCTACCTGATGGGCCGCCTGAGCGGCCGCCGGGGGCCACGATGACGGCGCGCGGCGCGGACTCGGGCCCGCGCCGCCGCAAGACTGGAGCGCTTCACGTCGGCGGCGCAGGGCTTGTTCTCGCGGCCGCGCCGTTGCTCAGCCAAGTGATTTGTGCGGCGGCAGGCAGCGCCGGCGGTGTTGGCGCGCGCAAGCAGATGCCGTTGACCGACAGCCGCGTCGGTGTAGCCGACCAACGTGGCCTTACCGGTACTCACCGCGCCATGGCTCCCGCTGAAGCGCTTCGCCCCAGAACCCCCGGAGCCGTCCCATGCGTCCGCTGACCGCCGCCGCCCTCCAACTCGCGCCGTACCCGGGCCCGCTCACCGCCAACAGCGTCGCGGAGAACCTGAACCGCGCCGTCGAGCTCATCGAGCGCTGCGTCGGTGCGACCGGCGCCGAACTGCTCGTCCTGCCCGAGGCCGTCACCACCGGCTTCACACCGGGCATCCCGGCCGAGGAACTCTGGGACCTGATGAGCCCCGTCCCCGGTCCGACCACCGAGCCGGTGCAGCAGGCCGCGCGGCGCCTCGGCGTCCACGTCGTGCACTGCACCTACGAGCGCGGCGAGGAGCGCGGCGTCGTCTACAACTCCGCGCTGCTCATCGACCCCGCCGGCGACATCCGCGGCGTCTACCGCAAGACGCACCTCTTTCCCGGCGAGACGAAGTGGGTCACGCCCGGGGACTCCGTCACCGTCGTCGACACCGATCTCGGCCGCATCGGCCTGGCCGTGTGCTTCGACGGCGACTTCCCCGAGCTCTTCCGCATCCAGGCGGTGCGCGGCGCCGAGATCGTCTGCCGGCCTTCGGCCCTTCTCCGCTCGGCCGATATCTGGGAACTGACTACCCGGGCCCGCGCCTACGACAACCACGTCTACGTCATCGGCGCCAACGCCACCGGCACCGACCCGGCCGGCGTCCACTACTTCGGCAACTCCCTCATCGTCACGCCGATCGCCGAGGTCGTGGCCCGCGCCGCCTCGCACGAGGGCTGGGTCGCCGCACGCCTGGATCCCGCCGACGCCATGCGGACCCTGACACCCGGCTCCGACCGCGCGCAGACCTTCGACCACCTCGCCGAGCGCAACCTGCACCTGCTCGACAAGTACCAGAAGGACCTGATCAGCGAGGCGCGGACACCGTTCCGCCTCGGAGAATCCGGGGGCGCTGCATGATCCGGATCGGCATCGACACCGGCGGGACGTTCACCGACGTCGTGGCGATCGACGACCAGACCGGCCGGGCAGTGGCCGGCAAGGTCCCCTCGACCCCCGCCGACCCCTCGGAGGGCTTCATCGCTGCGGTCCGCAAAGCCCTGACACTCCTGGACGCGGCCCCCGAGGACATCGCCGTCGTCAGCCACGGCACCACCGTCGCCACCAACCAACTCCTCCAGGGCAAGGTCGACCGGCTCGGCTTCATCACCACCGCAGGGTTCGAACACCTGCTGGAGATCGCCCGCCAGTCCGTCCCCGACGGCTACGGCAACAGCTACTTCTGGGTCAAGCCGCCCCGCATCGTCCCCGCCGACCTGGTCCGCGGCGTCGGAGGACGCCTCGACGCCGACGGCCAAGAAGTCCGCGCCTTCAGTACCGCCGACGCCAAAGAAGCCGCGCGCCACCTCAAAGCCGCAGGTGTCCGCTCCATCGGCGTGTCCTTCCTGCACTCCTACGCCAACGCAGAACACGAACAAGCGATGCGCGACGTCCTCGAAGCGGAGTTCCCCGAGGCCGCGGTGTCGATATCCTCCGACGTCCTGCCCGAATACCGCGAGTACGAGCGCTCGATGACCACGCTTGTAGACGCCGCCGTGAAACCGACCGTGTCCGGCTACGTCGGCCGCATCCGCGCCCGCCTCGACGCGCTGAATCCCGTGCCGAATCCTTTACCGGACAACGCTCGCAGCATCCCCTTCTACGTCATGAAGTCCAACGGCGGCGTCCTGTCCGCCGAGGAAGTCATCCGCCAACCGGTCACCACCGTCCTGTCCGGACCGGCCGCCGGAGCCCTCGGCGCGGCCCTCATCTCCGCGCACGCCGGCTTCGACCGCATCCTGACCCTCGACGGCGGCGGCACCTCGACCGACGTCGCCGTCGTGCTGCACGGCGAGCCGGCCGTCACCACCGAGGGCGGCGTCGGCGGCTACCCGTCGAAGATCCCGATGATCGACGTCGTCACGGTCGGCGCCGGCGGCGGCTCGATCGCCTGGCTGTCCCCGGAGGGCACGCTCAAGGTCGGTCCCCGCTCGGCCGGCGCCGATCCCGGCCCGGTCTGCTACGGCCGCGGCGGCACGGAGGTCACGGTCACCGACGCGCACCTGGTCCTGGGCCGCATCCCCGCCGGGCTGCTCGGCGGCGAGGTCCCACTGGACCGCGAGGCGGCCCGCGCGGGCCTGGCCGGGCTTGGCGGCAAGCTCGGCATGACCGAGGAAGCGGTCGCGGCCGGGATCCTGGAGATCTCAGCGTGGAACCAAGCCAATGCCCTGCGACAGGTGACGGTGAAGCGCGGGCTGGACGTCCGCGACTTCCAGCTGACCGCTTTCGGTGGCTCCGGTGCATTGTTGGCTTGTCGTCTTGTCGACATCCTCGGCGTGCGCGGGGTGCTGGTACCGCCGGACCCCGGCAACGTCTCGGCGTTCGGGCTGCTCACGGTCGACGTCCGCAACGACTACGTGCAGACCCACGTCCGCCGCCACGACCGCATCGACGTGGAGCGAGTAAGAACCCTGTTCGGCGACCTCCAAGCCAGCGCGGCACAAGCGCTCCACGCCGAAGGCTTCGAGGAGCCCGAGCAGGTGTTCAAGCGCAGCGCCGACCTCCGCTACTTCGGACAGGCCTACGAAGTCCGCGTCCCGGTACCCGACGGAGACTTCGCCGCCGAGAGCGTGGTGGCAGCCTTCCACGCCGCCCACGAAGGTATGTACGGATACTCCTTCCGCGACGACGACCGCCAGGTCGTGGAATGGGTGAACCTCCGCGTCACCGGAATCGGGCCGATCAGGCGCCCCGACATCAGCGAGGTGCCGGCCCGGACCGACGGATCACCCGAACCGGCCGGAGTCCGCCAGGTCTGGTTCGACGACGCACCGGTTGCGGCAGCCATCCACCACCGGAGAACCCTGAGACACGGCGACCGCGTCGAGGGCCCCGCCGTCATCGAGGAGTACGGCTCGACCGTGCCCGTGCATCCCGGATTCGTCTGCGACGTGGACCGCTGGGGCAATCTGCTGCTGACCCAGGAGGACCGCGCATGCTGAACCCCGTCCTGCTGGAGATCGTCGAGGGCACCCTGGCCTCCGTCGAGCGCGAGGTCGAGACCGCGATCGCCCGCACCTCGCGCTCCCCGATGATCCGCGACGCCCACGACTTCCGCGTCGGCATCCACGACGCGCGCCTGCGCAAGCTCACCGGCCGCTCCTACTCGGCCCTGGTGCATCCGGTGGTCCGCGACTACCCGATGGACACGATGCGCCCCGGCGACGTCTTCTTCCACAACGACGTCTACCTCTCCGAAGGCGGCATCGGCCACCTGCCGGATCTGTGCGTCACCGTGCCGGTCTTCCACGACGGCGCCGTCGCCGCCTTCGTCCAGGCCTTCGGCCACCACGACGACATCGGCGGCGCGTGCCCGGGATCGATGCCCTCCGGCGCGCGCAGCGTCTTCGAAGAGGGCCTGATGGTGCCGCCGATCCGGCTGTGGGACGCCGGGGTGCCGAACGAGGCCGCACTGAAGATCATGACCCGCAACTCCCGGATGCCGGACTCGCTGGCCGCCGACCTGGACGCGGAGTGCTCGGCCTGCCTGATGGGCGCGCGGCGGCTCGGCGAGGTGTTCGCGCGCTACGGACGCCCGGCCGTCGAAGAGTGCTTCGACGCCATCATCGACCTGACCACCGAGACCTTCCGCCGCGAGGTGCTGGCGAAGATCCCCGACGGCTCCTACACCTGGGAGGACTACGCCGAGCACGACGGCGTCGACGCGCCGCGGCTGCACCGGCAGCGGATCACCGTGACGAAGCTGCCGGAGGACGGCGGCCGGCTGGTCATCGACTTCGACGGCACCGGGCCGCAGGCGAAGGGGCCGATCAACCACTGCGGCGACTACGCGGACGGCAACTTCCTGAAGAAGTGGCTCGCGCCGGTGCTGCGCAACCTCGCCGACAGCCCGGAGCGGATGGCCGAGCTGGACGTCAACGAGGGCGTGGTGCCGCTGATCGAGATGCGCTTCCCGCCGCCGGGGACGTTGCTGACGCCGGTGTTCCCGGCGCCGACGAACGCGCGCACGTTCGTGATCCTGCGGCTGCTCGGCGTGCTCTCCGGGGCGCTGGCCAAGGCCGTGGACGGCCGCATGCCCGCCGACCAGGAGACGATCCGCTACACCGGCGTCTACGGCCTGGACGCCGAGGGCCTGCCGTATCTCATGCGCGAAGTCCTCGGCGGCGGCTCCGGCGGGCGCTACTACGCCGACGGCGAGGACACGATCCACGTGGTCCCGGACTCGCGCAACATCCCGGTGGAGTTCGCCGAGGCACGCTGGCCGTTCCGGGTGGAGAAGCTGGGCCTCGCGGTGGACTCCGGCGGTCCCGGGCGCTTCCGCGGCGGACTCGGCTACGAGAAGCAGATCAGGATGCTGCGGGACGCGGACTTCATGAGCATCGCCGACCGCTCGATCCTGGCCTGCTGGGGCGTGAAGGGCGGCCGGGCCGGCCGGCCGTTCGAGGTGGTGATCGATCCCGGCGGGCCCGACGAGCGGGTGGTCGACGCGCTGGCGGACGCCGAGCCGGTGGGCGCCGGGGAGGTCATCCGGATCCGGACGACCGGCGGCGGCGGGTGGGGCGATCCGCTGGAGCGGCCCGTCGAGGACGTGGTCAGGGATCTGCGATGGGGGAAGGTGTCGGTCGAGGGGGCGTTGCGGGACTACGGGGTGGTGATGGCCTCGGTGCCGCCGAGCGCCCGACCCGACGCCCTTGAGGTCGCCTACGGCTTGGATCGTGCGGACAGTTTCAGGGACGGGACCACGGCTTTCGGCGAATCCGGCGCCGCTCTCGACGCCGGCGCGGGCTTCGACGTCGACACCGCAGCCACCGAGGACCTGCGGGCGACGATGCGGGCGACGCGCGGCTCGCTCCCCTTCTTCGACCGCGGCCCGGGTTTCGCGCGGTTGGCGCACGGCGCGACGTCGGCCTACTGCGATTGGCTGTGACATGCGGACCCTGATCGCGTTGGGCGGCAACGCCATGACGGCGCCGGACGGCCGCGCACGCCCCGAGGACCAGATCGCGGCGGTCGGCGTGGCGATGGAGGCGGTCGCGGATCTCGTCGCGGACGGCGTCGAGGTGGTGCTGACGCACGGCAACGGGCCGCAGGTCGGCAACCTGCTGGTGAAGAACGAGCTGGCCGCGCACGTGGTGCCGCCGGTGCCGCTCGACTGGTGCGGCGCGCAGACGCAGGGGACGCTCGGGTTCGTGATCGTCAGCGCACTGGAGGGCGCGCTGGCCGCGCGGAGCATCGCGAAGCCGGTCGCGGCGGTCGTGACCCGGACGCTGGTCGATGCGAACGACCGCGGATTCACCAAACCCACCAAGCCGGTCGGACGCTACCTGCCGGAAGATCAGGCTGCTGCGATGATCGCCCACGGCCAGACCTGGGAGGATCGCGGCGAGCGCGGCTGGCGGCGCGTGGTCGCCTCGCCCGAACCGCTGGAGATCCTGGACGCCCCCGCCGCGACGGCGCTGCTCGACGCCGGGTACGTCGTCGTCGCCTGCGGTGGCGGCGGGATCCCGATGACGCGTGAGGCGTCGACCGGAGCTCTGGTCGGCGTCGAGGCCGTCATCGACAAGGACCTCTCGGCGGTCCTGCTGGCCCGGGCCGTCGGTGCCGACCAGCTGGTCGTCGCCACCGACGTGGACAGCATGTTCCTGCACTTCGGCGCGCCCGATGCCAGGGCCCTGCGTCGTATCGGCGTCGCCGATCTGCGTGCGCATCTGGCGGCGGGGGAGTTCGGGGGCGGGAGCATGGCGCCGAAGGCGGAGGCGGCGTGCCGCTTCGTCGAGGGCGGCGGGCGGCGGGCCGTCGTCGCCGCGTTGGGATGTATTCGTGAAGCCGTTCTTGGGGAAGCCGGAACTGTAGTGGAGAAGGAGTAAAGAGTTGCCTGAGGCGATCGAGGTCCGGAAGGTGCCGTTGCGGCACGTCAGTGATGCGTCCGGGTTGGCCGAGCTGATCACCGCCGGGGTGGTCGAGGCCGACCGGGTGGTGGCGGTCGTCGGCAAGACCGAGGGCAACGGCGGGGTCAACGACTACACGCGCATCATCGCCGACCGCGCGTTCCGCGAGACGCTGGTGCGGCTCGGGACGCGCAGCGAGGCGGAGGTCGCGCTGGTGCCGATCGTGTGGTCCGGCGGGACGGACGGGGTGCTCTCGCCGCACGCGACCGTCTTCGCCACGACCGACGCAGAGCCCTGTGACGAGCCGCGGCTGACTGTCGGGTTCGCGATGAGCGAGCCGTTGCTGCCCGAGGAGATCGGCCGGTCGGCGATGATCACGAAGGTCGCCGACGCGGTCCACGAGGCGATGAAGCGGGCCGGCATCGACGACCCCGCGGACGTGCACTACGTGCAGACCAAGACCCCGCTGCTGACGATCCAGACCATCCGCGAGGCCAAGGCGCGTGGGAACTCGGTGTGGACCGAGCAGACGCACGAGTCGATGGACCTGTCCAACGGCTGCACGGCACTGGGGATCGCGGTCGCGCTCGGCGAGGTGGAGATGCCCTCGGACGAGGCGGTGCTGCATGACAGAGCCCTGTATTCGTCGGTGGCCTCGTGCTCCTCGGGCGTGGAGCTGGACCGCGCGCAGGTCGTCGTGGTCGGCAACGCCTCCGGCGTCGGCGGCCGCTACCGCATCGGGCACTCGGTGATGACCGACGCCCTGGACGCCGACGGCATCTGGGACGCGATCCGCGCGGCCGGGCTGGACCTGCCGGAGCGGCCGCGCTCGTCGGACCTGGACGGCCGGCTGGTGAACGTGTTCCTCAAGTGCGAGGCCAGCACCGACGGGATGGTGCGCGGCCGGCGCAACGCCATGCTCGACGACTCCGACGTGCACTGGCACCGGCAGATCAAGGCCTGCGTCGGCGGCGTCGCGGCCTCGGTGACCGGCGACCCGGCGGTCTTCGTCTCGGTCTCGGCCGCGCATCAGGGCCCGGACGGCGGCGGGCCGGTCGCGGCGATCGTGGACGTGGGCCCGGGTGCTTGATCGTGCGTGACCTGCTGCCCACCCTGCTCGCCTGGCGTGCCGCCGGGGAGCCGTTCGTCCTGGCCACCGTGGTGGCCGCGGACGGCGGCGGGCCGCGCGAACTCGGCGCGGCGATGGCGGTGCGGATGACCGGCGGCGTGCCGGGCGAGGTGGTCGGCAGCGTGTCCGGGGGCTGCGTCGAGGCGGCGGTGATCGAGGCCGCGGCGGAAGTCCTCGCCGACGGCCGGCCCCGGCTGCACACATACGGCCTGGAGGACTCCGACGCGGTCGGCCTGACCTGCGGCGGCACCCTGTCGGTGTTCGTCGAGCCGGGAACGGCCGCCACCGCGCACCTGGACCGCGTGCACGACGCGGTCGAGCAGGGCGCCGGCGCCGCGGTGGTCACGGTCACCGCCGGCCCGCCGGAGCTGGTGGGGCTGCACCACGGCGACGTCCTGCGCGCCAACGGTTACGAGGCGCTGGCCGACGCGGTCGCGCGGGACGCCGACGCGCTGGTGGACGTGGGGGAGCCGGCGCTGCGGCGGTACCGGCTGGACGGGTGTCCGGCACCGGCGGCTGGGGTCGCGGCGTGGGACGAGCCGGACAGCGTGACAGTGTTCTTCAACGTGATGGCCGCACCGCCACGGATGATCATCCTCGGCGCCCTGGACTACGCGGCGTCACTGGCGACCGTCGGCCGCTTCCTCGGCTACTGGGTGACGGTCTGCGACGCGCGGCCGGTGTTCGCCACGAACGAGCGCTTCCCGAACGCGCACGAGGTCGTGGTCGCCTGGCCGCACAAGTACCTGGCCGTGACGTCGATCGACGCCCGGACGGCGATCTGCGTGCTGACCCACGACCCGAAATTCGACGTGCCGGCGCTCCAGATCGCGCTGCGCTCGCCGGCGCTCTACGTCGGCGCGATGGGCTCGCGGCGCACGTGCGAGGACCGCGAGCGGCGGCTGCGCGACGCGGGCGTCACAGAGCACGAACTCGCCCGTCTCGCCGCGCCGATCGGGCTCGACCTCGGCGCCTCGACCCCGGCGGAGACCGCGGTGTCGATCGCGGCGGAGCTGGTCGCGGCGCGGCGGCGGGGGAGTGGGGAGCCGCTGCGGCGGACGAGGGGACGGATTCACCGATGAACGACGATTTTTCGATGAGCATTGATTCGCCGGTGACCGCCACGTCCCGCAGACGCCTACCCGGCCACCACGGACCTTCCCGCATCACCGGCATCGTCCTGGCCGCCGGCGCCGCCACCCGCTTCGGCGGCGGCAAGGCCGTCGCGCGCTTCCAGGGCGAGCGCCTCGTCGACCGCGCCGTGGCCACGCTCGTCGCCGGCGGCTGTGACCGCGTCCTCGTCGTGGTCGGCGCCCTCGACGTCGGCGCCGTACATCACGCGATCCTCGTCCTGAACCCCGACTGGCAGACCGGCATGGGCAGCTCGCTCCGCGCCGGCCTGTCCGCCGCGCGCGACGCCGAGGCGGTCGTCGTGACGCTCGTCGACCAGCCGCTCATCGGCGCGGAGGCCGTGCAGCGCCTCGCCGAGGCCTGGCGCGACGGCGCGCCGATCGCCGTCGCCGCCTACGAAGGCCGTCGTGCGCATCCGGTCCTGTTCGGCCGCGAGGCCGTCGCCGACCTGCTTCCGACGCTGACCGGCGACGCCGGAGCCCGCGACTTCCTCGCCTCGCGCTCGGACGTCGTCACCGTGGACTGTACCGACACCGGCCGTCCTGACGACGTCGATACCGTCGAAGCGCTACGCCGTCTCAGTCCGTGACCCGCCTCAGCCGTTGGGCGGCAGCTGCCGCCGCTGCCGCTCCCACCGCGCCCGCCGCGACTGCACCACCGGCGCCGAGATCCCGAACAGCGCCGCCCCGGCCGGCCCGGCCACCCACAGCGGCCACGGATACGGGAACGACACCGTCGTCAGCCCGACCAGCACCCACACCACGATGTTGATCGCCACCGCGGCGAACCAGAGCGTCCACAACACCTTCAGGCCGCCCGGCAGGTCGACGTACGCGCCGCGGACGCCCGGGTGCGGAGTCGGCGGCGGGGCCGGCGGCGGCGTGTTCACGATGTACACCGGTTGCGGGGCCGCTGCCGGCGGCGGAGCTGCCGGCGCGCGTGTCGGCGCGGGAACGCCGACCGGCAGGTCGTCGTGCAGGAGCTCCAGATCCGCGATGGTGACGGCCTCGTAGGCCTTCTCCATCCGCTCGACGTACTCGTCCATCTTCAGCCGGCCGTCGTCGAGGGCCTGCTTCAGCACCTCGACGACCGCCTGCCGTTCGGAGTCGGAGGCGCGCAGGCGTTGCCGTTTGTCACCGTCCGCGCGGACATCGCGGTCGTCACTCATGCACTTCCCCCAACCGGTCCGGCCCCAGCGAGGCCCCCGCAACCTTTCCTGGGACAGAGCCTAGCCCTCGAACTGCACGTCCGGGTTGCCCGGCGTCGGGCCGTCGAGCAGGGGCTGGTGGATCCCCTTCAGCGACTGGTCGAAGAACGCCGTCACGTACTCCCGCGTGATCGTCGCGCCGCGCAGCGGGTCGATCGGCGGCTGCCCGGGCAGTCCGGCCTCCTGCGCCAGGATCGGGATGTCGGTGAAGGTCGCGTGGTCGGAGCCGTCGACGTAGAGCCAGCGCTTGTAGCCGCCGAGGTTCGCGTAGGTCTGGATCCAGGTCGGGTCCTGGAGCCCGTGGCTCATCATGAGGTACGGACGGGTGATCTTCCCGGCCGCCGGGACCGGGAAGAAGGTGCCGTCCAGGTTGACGCCGGCCAGCACCCGCGGATCGCTGAGCATGGTGTCCACGGTCGCCGCCCCGCCGATCGAGTGCCCGGCCATGCCGATGCTGCGCTTGTCGATCAGTTCACTGAGACGCCAGGCGCAGTCGCCGTGCGTCAGCTGGTCGATGACGAAGGACACGTCCTTCGCGCGGCTGGCGGTGATCTGGTCCGGCGACGGCGCGGTCGGGCTGCTGCCGTCGCAGATCGCGCACGGCGGCGTCTGGCCGTTCGCCAGCGTCTCCCCGCTGTCCTCGTAGGTGTGCCCGACGAGCGCCACGACGTACCCGTGGCTGGCCAGCTCGGTGGCCAGCGAGGTAAGTGTCGTGCGCGGGTTCTCGAACCCGGGCGAGAGCACGACGAGCGGGTACTTGCCGTGCACGGCCCGCGCGCCGTCGTAGGCGTGCGTGGTGACATCGGAGAGCTCCTGGGCCGTGACGCCGGTCCCGGCCGGCACCCGGTACTGGATGAAGCCGGCCGCCTCGGCGAGCGTCATATAAGGGGCCTGAGTCCCAGTCCCGGCGACGGCGGGATAGAACATGGACACGGTGAGCTGCCGGGGCCCGGCCGCCGGGACCCACGGATCGGGCCGGCCCCAGTCGGTGAGGTGGATGACGTCCTCACCGGCGGCGAAGCGCCCGGTCGGGGCTGGCAGCGAGCCCTGGAAGGCCGCGGCGGGGGTCACCGAGGCGAGCACGCTGGCCCGCGCGGAGGCCGGAAACGGCGTGGCGGTCGCGGCCACGGCGGCGCCGGTCGTGGCGACCGACGCCGCGAGGGCCAGGACGGCGGTGATGCTGGTACGACGATGAAATGCCATGCCTTCGACGCTAGATCGGCGGCGCCGCCGCCCGAATCAGCCTGCGGACGGTAATCTTCGAACCCTGTCATCCTCGGGACGGAGGTGCCTCATCCGCCCGGGGGATGGTAGACACGCGGCGCGCGTTCTGATCGCGCTGTTCGCCGGCCGCTACCCGACCCATTCCGGCAGCGCCTCGACCAACTCCAGCCAGCGCGCCGACACCCCGCGCAACTCGGTCCGCGCCGCGACGATCCCGCCGGTGATGGCGCACGTCGTGTCCACGTCGCCGAAGCCGTCGGCCGTGGTCCACAACGCGTCGGTCAGGCTGTCGAGATGATGCGCCGCGGTCCAGACGGCGAACGGCACCGTGTCGCTGGCCCGGATCCGCTCGCCGCTGCCGAGGACCCGCGCGGCCTCCGACACCGGCGTGTCCGGCGGCAGCTCGGCGGCGTGCAGCAAGCCGTCGCGGATCACGCCGGCCGGGGTCAGCTCCGCGGTCGCCGTCAGGAAGACATGCGGCGTCGGCGCCGGAGTGGACCCCGGCGCGTCAGAAGCCCCCGCCGCCAAAGCCGCCGCCGCAGCGACCGCCACCCCACCCGCGATCCCCTCCGGATGCGCGTGCGTGACTTCCGCAGCCAGTGCCGCCTGCGCGACCGCCGCTTCCGGATCGCGCCGGAACCATGCTCCCAGCGGCGCCGCGCGCATCGCCGCGCCGTTCCCCAGGCTCCCTTCGCCGTTGAACAGCGTCCGCGCGTACGTCGCCCAGTTCCCCGGATCCTCGCCGAGCTTCGGCAGGAGCTGGCGCATCCCGCGCCCGAACCTCCGGTGCGGGTCGGCGGCGTACATCTCCGCGAACGACGTCGCCAGCTCCTGCTGCTCCACCTGCCCGAGTTCGGTCAGCACCCGCACCAGCGCCAGCGCCATGGCGGTGTCGTCGGTCCAGTTCCACGGCTTGTCGCCGGGCGTGGTTCGGTGGCGGATCATCTCCTCCGCCTCCTGCCGCTGGTGGAAGAACCAGCGTTCCCGAACCCGTCGCCGAGCGCCAAGCCCCGCAGGCTGGCGAAAGCGGCCGCGGCATCCCCTGTTTCGTGAGCGTCGGACATGCGCTCAACGTACTGGTACGGAGCAGACTGGACACGTGGAAAACGTCGCCCAGGACTTCACGCCGGAGCAGATCGAGCGCTCGCGCGCCTACAAGCGCGAGGTCCGTCCTCTGCGCCTCGTCTCTACCGTCCTCGGCCTGGCCGTCCCGCTGGTCCTCGGCCTGACGCCGGCCGGCGCGGGGCTGGTCCGGGCGGCCGGGGACCTCGGTGGCGGCGGCTGGGTGGCCAGGGCGCTGCTCGGCAGCGTCGCGCTGTCGCTGCTCGGGCTGGTGCTCCGCGTCCCGCTGAGCATGTGGAGCGAGACGGTCAGCCGGCGCTGGGGCCTGTCCAAGCGGGGCTGGGGCCTGTTCGCGGCCGACACCGCCAAGGGCTTCGTGATCGGCGCGGTCCTCACCGCCGCGGCGGTCGGCGCCTTCTACTTCCTGATGCGCCACGCCGGCGGCGCCTGGTGGGTCTGGGCCGCGCTGGCCGCCGCCGCGTTCGCGGTCCTCGGCTCGTTCGTGATGCCGGTGCTGATCGAGCCGCTGTTCAACAAGTTCAAGCCGCTGCCCGAGGGCGCGCTGCGGGATCGGCTGATGGCGCTGGTCGCGCAGTCCGGCGTGCAGGTCAAGGAGATCCTGGTCAGCGACAGCTCCCGGCGGACCACGGCCGCCAACGCGTACGTCTCCGGCTTCGGCAAGACCCGCCGCCTGGTCGTGTGGGACACCACCACCGACAGCCTGGAGAACGACGAGGTCGCCGCGATCGCCGCGCACGAGCTCGGGCACGCCGCCCGGCGCGACGTCCCGGCCGGCACGGTCTTCGGCGCGGTCGGCGCGGCGCTGGGCGTCGCGGTCCTGGCGGCGGCGCTGCACTGGTCGCCGCTGCTGGACGCGGCCGGGGTGCACCGCGCCGCCGATCCGCGCTCGCAGGCCCTGCTGCGGGCGGTGCTGGTGGTGATCGGGCTGGTCGGGGAGCCGTGGGGGCTGGCGTACAGCCGCTACGTCGAGGCCCGCGCGGACGGCTACGCGCTCGACCTGTTCCGCGACCCCGACACCATCGTGCGCATGGAGCGCGCGCTCGCCGTCCAGAACATCGCCGACCTGGACCCCCGCCGCTGGGAGGTCCTGATGCGCTACACGCACCCGCCGATCCCTGAACGCATCGCGCACGCACGCCGCTGGGCTGCGGAAACAGGTGTCTCTATTCCTAAGCCCCTTTAAGCCCGGTCTAAGGATCCGAGCGCACCTTGGAGGTGGGACACAGAGCGTATGCGGAAAGCAGAAGGAGGTGGAGGCCCATGTATCGCGGACCTTGGTACGGTCCCGGACGCCATGTTCATGAGGGCCTCGGTTGGGGTGGTTGGTTGCTCTGGGTGCTGTTCATGGTCGCGCTCTGGGCGTTGGTCATCATGGCGGTCGTGTGGTTGGTGCGCAGCTTCACGCACCGCGGATCGGTGACGACGCAGGGCGCGATGAGGGTTCACGGCGGTTCGCCGCCGTGGCGCGAAGGCGGGACGGGGACGGTCCCGGCCGAGCAGATCCTGGCTGAACGGTTCGCCCACGGGCAGATCGACGAGCACGAGTACCGAGCCAGGCTCGGGGTGCTGCGTGGGGACCAGCCGATGGCGGGGCAAGCCGAGCCGCCGGCTCCACCCCCACCTCCGGAACCACCGACGCTTCCGGATCCGCCGACGGAACAACGGCCGGGTTAGAAGAGAAGGACGGAGTCAGCAGGACAGCTGGATCAGAAGTACAGCAGAGCGGGATGCCGAGGGTCGTCCATCCGCGCCGTCAGGGACGCGGCGCGCGATGGATCGGCCTCGGCCTCGTACCGTTTGTAGGCGGGCAACGTCCAGGCCATGGCCTCGGGCGTCCGCCGCCTGAGCGCGCCGGCGGAGAGCCACAGGTGCACCTCCACGTCGAACGGCAACCCGATGCCCATCAGGAACGTGCCCTCGACGATCAGCACCGCACCCGGCGGCAGCTCGACGTACTCGGCACGGCTGGCGCGATCGCGCTCGGCGTTCCACAGCGTGGGGAGCACCCGCCCCGAACCCCCGGGCCCCAGCGGATCGAAGACCTCGCGGCGCAGCCCCTTCAGATCCAGCCACTCGGCATAGAACACATCGGGATCCTCGCGCCCGTGCTCCAACCGCAGTGACCGCGGACGCAGGAAGTCGCCCGCCGACACCCGCAGCACGGGACGCCCCGCATCGGTCAGCAGCTCACCGACCGCCGCCGCCACCTCGGCGGTGCCGGAACCCGGGGCGCCATCGATCGCCAGCCGCGTCCACGGATCCGGCGCGTGTGCGGTCACCAGGTCGGCGATCCGCTCGGCCAGGCGCTCCGGTGAGATGGGTTCAGCCCGCATCACTCACCACCCCCGGGATGTCAGCTCGTAGCGCCTGTCCGCGCCGCCGTGTGCCTGAAGAATCCGAGCAGCCGCGCCCGGTGTGCGCATCGTGCTCCGCGTGCGTGCCGCGCCCGGTGTGCGCACCGCGTCCCGCATGCGTGCCACGCTCGGTGCGCGTGTCGCGCCCAACGTGCGCACCGTGCTCGGCGTGCGCACCGTGCTCGGCGTGCGTGCCGTGCTCGGCGTGCGTGCCGCGCCCAACGCGCGCACCGCGCTCCGCGTGCGCACCGTGCCCCGCGCGCGTGCCGCGTCCTGCATGCGAGCCACGCCCCGCACTCTCAGCTCTCACGAATCCGCGATCGCCGCGACGATCGACACCGAAGCCGCCCGCCGCCCCGGCAGCACCGAGGCCGCCAGCCCCGCCACCGCGGCCAGCGCCACGTAGCCGACCAGCGTGAACACCGGCACCGACAGCACCGCGCCGCCCTCGACCCGCCCGATCAGCGACTCCAGCGCGCCGGCGATCCCGACTCCCAGCGCCACTCCCATCAGCGCGCCGACCGCCGACATCAGCACCGCCTCCACCGACAGCATCCGCCGCAGCTGCCCGCGCGAGAGTCCCAGCGCCCGCAGCAGCGCCGACTCGCGCGTGCGCTCCACGACCGACAGCGACAGCGTGTTGGCGATGCCGAGCACCGCGATCACCACCGCCAGGCCCAGCATGGCGGTGAACAGCTGAAGCGTCGCGTCCGCGCTGCCGGTCAGCGAGTTCTTCTTCTCCGCCAGGCTCCCGGTGTGCAGGAACGGGTACTGCGACACCACGGAGTCCACCGCCGCCCTCGAATCGACCGTCGACACACCCGGCGCCGCCAGGATGCGGACCTGCGTGTCGCCCAGCGGCTTGAACGTCTCCAGGAACTGCGCGCGCGGCAGCAGGACGTCGTACCAGTCGATGCCGTGCCCGGTGAACACCTGGTAGATCACGGCCACGCGGCCGGTCACCGGGCCGGACTGCGGCGACTGCACCGTGATCGTGTCGCCGACCTTCACGTGCTGCGCGGCGGCCGTCTCGTTCGACAGCGCGATCGTGCCGGGCCCGAAGTCGGCCAGCGAGCCGGACTTCACCACCGGCTTGAACAGCGTCCCGTACGCCGAGGACTCCACCGCGCCGACGTCCACCGAGGTGCCGTTCAGCGAGGCCTTGGTCCCGTCCAGCGCCGCCACGTGCCCCAGCTGCGGCTTGGCGCGCAGCTGGTCGGCGACCTGGAACGGCACCGTCTGCCCGGAGCCCGGCGGGTCCACGGAATAGTCGTACGGATTGTGCGAGTCGATCCACTGCGACTGCGTCACCGTCACCGAGTCCTGCGTCACCGTGAACAGCGACATCAGCGTCACGCCGATGGTCAGCGCGGCGGTGGTGGCCGCGACCCGGCCCGGGTTGCGGCGCGCGTTGGAGCCGGCCAGCTTCGTCGGGGTGCCGAAGAACCGCCCCGGCAGCCAGCCCAGGGCCCAGATCATCGGCCCGACGATCAGCGGCCCGGCCACGATCAGCGCCGCGAACACCAGGCCGCCGCCGCCTCCGATCAGCTTCACCCCGCCGAGCAGGTCGCCCTGCCCGGTGCCGAGCACCGTCAGCACGATCCCGACCGCCCCGAGCGCCACCGCCACCAGCACCCGGGTCCGCCCGATCCGGCCGGAGGTGGTCTTCACCTCCTGCTGCGTGCGCAGCGCCTCGATCGGCGGGACGTTCGTCGCCGCGCGCGCCGGCAGCACCGCCGAGACGATGGTCACCACGAACCCGACCGCCATCCCCAGCGCGATCACCCCGCCGGACACCACGATCCCGCCCGGCGGCAGCTTGGTCGAGCTCACCGCCGCGACCACCGCGTGCAGCCCCTGCGCCACGCCGATCCCGGCCAGCACCCCCAGCGCCGAGCCGACCAGCCCGACCAGCGCCGCCTCGGCCACCGTCGCGCCGAACACCTGCCCCTTGCCGGCGCCGATGCAGCGCAGCAGCGCCACCTGCCGGATCCGCTGGGCCACCAGGATCGTGAACGTGTTGTAGATGACGAACGCCGCGACCAGCAGCGCCACCGCCCCGAAGACCTCCAGGATCTGCGGCACGTTCCCGGCGATCGACGCGCGGTGGTCCAGCACCGCCTTGGTGTACTGGGTGCCGGTCAGCACCGTGAACTGCGGCTGGCCGCCGAGCGCCGAGCTCACCTGCGAGGCCAGATGCTGCTGCGAGACGCCGCCGCGGGCGTGCAGGTCGATCTCGTCGTAGCTGGCCTTGCCGGTGACCTGGAGCACCACCTGCGGCAGCAGCCCGACCAGCGTCCAGCCGTTGGCGCGGTTGTCGACGCCGTACTCGGCGATCCCGGCCAGCCGGAAGCTGCGCACCGTCGAGTCGTGGTCCACGACCCGGATCGTCTGCCCGACCTGGAGCTTGTGCTCGGCGGCGGTGTCCTTGTCGACGACCGCGTCGTCCGGGCCCTTCGGCCCGGTGCCGGCGATGATGTTGCCCGGGTACAGCGCCGGATCCGCCGGGAAGGCGACGGCGTTGCCGGTCAGCCCGTCGGTGCGCATCGCCTGGCCGTTCGCGTCCAGCAGCGGCGCCGGGCCCTTGACCTGGCCGCTGACCACCGCGCCGGAGCCGACCTGGGCCTGGATCCGGTCCACGACCGACGGCGTGAGCAGCGACGGCGGCGTCGGCGGCGCCGTGGTGTTGGCGTACACGGCCGAGCCGGTCTGCTGCACGGCCACGTCCACGTTCTGCGCGGCGCGCGCGTACCCGTAGTTGAAGGCCTGGTTGATCGACCCCGAGAGCAGGAACGTCCCGGTCACGAACGCGATGCCCAGCACGATCGACAGACAGGTCAGGGCCAGGCGCACCGCGTCGGCGCGCAGCCCGGCCAGCACTACCTTCGGCATGCGCACCTCCTAGGTCGGTTCACTTCTCCAGGTCTGGATCATCGTAACTATCCTGGCGTGCCGGGCGCCGGGCGCGCATCGGACTAAGGGCGGGTTCTCGCACCGCCGGTATCAGACCACGGGTGTACAGACCGCAGTCGTATCGTCGCCGTATCGGAGCCGTCACCAGCGCCGTTACCAGCAACTGTCACCAGCTCTCGGCTGCCTCCTGCCGCCCCTGCGGAGCCCGCGTGTCCCCGCTCGTCTTCAGTGCCAGGAACGGATAGAGCAGCACCGACAGCATCCCCGCCCCGACCATCGCCGCCGCGGTCGAGGCCTTCAGCGTCCCGCGGTCCACCCCGATCGCGGTGATGGCCACGATCAGCGGCAGGCCGGTGGCCGCGTAGAGCGCGATCGCGCACCGCCCCCGCGCGCTCACCCCGTCCGGCGCGGTCAGGAAGCTCGGTACACCGCGCGTGACCAGGAACAGCCCCAGGAACAGCGGCACCAGTCCGAGCGTGGCCCAGTTCGAGGTCAGCGCCTTGAGGTCGTAGCCGATCCCGGTCTCGATGAAGAACACCGGGATCAGGAACCCGAACCCGACCGCCTCCAGCTTCGCGGTGACCCGCTCGGTCCGCTCCGGGTCGCCACTGTGGAACAGGATCCGCATGATCACGCCGGCCGCGAACGCGCCGAGCAGCATGTCCACGCCGAGCGCCACGGTCGCGCCGATCATCAGCATCAGCAGCGCGATGACCAGCCGGACCGCGAACTGCCCGGAGGTCTCCATGGTCAGGTCGGCCAGCCGGTTCACGGCCGCGTGCTCGCCGCGCACCGCCACCACGATGCCCACCCCGGCGATCAGTGCGAACGCCGTCAGGTAGACCATCGCCTCGCCGGGCTTGCGGCCGTCCAGGAACAGGGTCATGGCGATGATCGGCGCGAACTCCCCGACCGCGCCGACCGCCATCACCACGTTCCCCAGCGGCGTGCCGACCTCGCCGGCGTCGCGCAGCACCGGCAGGATCGTGCCGAGCGCGGTGGTGCTCAACGCGATGCCGACGATCACCCCGCTCTTCGCCGTCGGCGCCACCAGCACGCCGAGCCCGACGCCGAGCGCCACCGACACCGCCCAGCCGGCCAGCGCGCGGTTCAGCGGACCGCCGCGCAGCCGCGCGAAGTCGATCTCGTAGCCGGCCATGAAGAACAGCATCGCCAGGCCGAACTGCGACAGCGCGTGCACGTAGTCGTCGTCGTGGGCCCAGCCCAGCACGTCCGGGCCGACCAGGATGCCGAGCACGATCTCGAAGACCACCAGCGGCACCGGCGCCCGGCGGCCGGCCAGATCGGCCAGCGGCGGCGACAGGACCGCGATGATCGCGACCAGGACCAGGGTCCCCAGGGAGTGCGTCGTCACACAGGGGATTGTCCGGGCCCTGCGGTGCGGGGGGACGGAGCTCAAGGCGGTTGGCGGCCCCGCTCACTCTTTTGGCATAGTTCGGCGCCATGGCAGAGCATGAGCACGACCAGTGGGGGAACTCGCCCGGCCGGTTCCCGCCCTTTGACACGATCGAGATCGACCCGCACAAGATCGGCGTCGTCCACACCGAGTGGACCCCCGAGGAGGACCACCACCCGGACCCGGGCGAGATCGTCTGGACCTGGGTCCCCTACGAGGAGCACGACGGCCGCGGCAAGGACCGCCCGGTGCTCCTGGTGGCCCGCGGCAAGGCGACCGGGAACTTCCTGGCGGTCAAGCTGACCAGCAAGTGGCACCCGGACGCCGAGAACTGGGTGAGCGTCGGCACCGGCGAGTGGGACCGCGACGCCCGCGAGTCCTGGGCCGTGATCGACCGCGTGGTGCGGGTGCACCCCGAGGGCATCCGCCGCGAGGGGCACGCGCTGGACCGCGGCGACTTCGACAACGTCGTCGGCCACCTGCACAAGCGCTACGGCTGGACCGGCGAGGGCTACTAGAGGGCTACCAGAGGGCTACCAGGGGAAAGCCCCCGAGCGGATCACCGCTCGGGGGCTTTTGGTTCTCACCCAGGGAGAACTACTACGGCTTAGTAGCCGTACCAGCACGAGCCGCCGCAGCGCGCGGCGACGACGGAGTCCAGCGAGCCGTAGGTGGCCGCCGCGTAGCGGACGCCGGCGATGATGTTGTCCACCGGGTTGTAGATGTTGCCGTGGCCCGGCAGCGCGTAGGCGTTGAACGTCGGGGAGATGGTCTGCATCAGGCCGATCGACGGGTGGCCGGCGGCGGCGTTGGAGTCCCAGCCGTTGGTGGCGCTCGGGTTGCCCGCCGACTCGTGCATCACGGTCTGGTAGATCGCGTTGTACGAGACGTAGTAACCGTTGGAGTTCAGGATCGAGATGGCCTGCTTGATCCAGCCGTCCAGGTTGTTGGCGTAGGAGCCGGTGGACGCCGAGGAGCTCTGGTAGCTCTGGGTCTGGGTCTGCGTGCTCTGCGTCGACTGGCTCGACTGCGTCGCCTTCACCGGGGCGGACTCGATGACCGGTTGGTTCGAGGTGGTCGCGGCCGGGGCCGCGGCGCCGTTCGCGCTCGGCAGGTTCAGGACCCAGCCGATCAGGATCAGGTTCGGGTCCTGCAGGCGCCCGCCGTTGGCCTGAGCCTTACCGGTGTTGAGCTTGAAGATCTCCGGGTACTTGCTGCCGTCGCCGAGCTTGGCCTGGGCTATACCGGACAGCGTGTCGCCGGCGCGCACGGTGTAGGTCGCGGCCTGCGGGGCGTCGGCCTTGGGGGCCACCGCGGCCTTCGGAGCGACCGCGGCCTTCGGAGCGGCGGCGGCGACCGGGGCGGCGTGCGCCGGAGCCGGAGCGGCGGCGGCGACCGCGGCGGCCACGGCCGAGGCCGGAGCCGGGACCAGCGCCGGGACCAGCGCCGGAGCGGCGACGGGAGCGGCGTGGGGGGCCGCGGCCATGGCGGGGGCCGCCGAGGCGAGGGACGGGACGGCGACCGCGCCGAGGGCGGCGGCGGTCAGGGTCAGGCCGCGGGAACGGCGGCCGAGCACCAGGGGAGTGCGCATGTACGTTGTGTTCTTCCTCTTTGACCGCCTACCGGGTTAGCTGACGGGTTCGGGCGAAAGAGGCTGCCCTACCACTTCGGAAGCGGATTCACCCCATTGGGACGTGGGTCCCCGGTTCCCGTCCGGCGCTTTGCGCGCTTTTGGGATTCGGCGTAGGCGCCGGTGTCCCGTTTTCCGGGTCTAGGACCGGCGTGCCTGGTCTGCGACCGTAGCGGGCGGACCCCGGGAAAAGCACGCTGAGATGGTCACGAAAAGATAACAACGCGCTAGGTAGCTGCATCTTCTATATCCAGTGATTGATTTGCCGGGGGGATAGCCGGAGGAATCGGACATAAGGTATTTCGCCGCACGTCAGAGACGCTCCGTGCACGATCCGGTACTTCGGACTCGCCAATAGGCCGCGCACGGGAGGACACTTCCTTGCGTGAAGGACGCACCAGCGATACTCGGCCGGCAGCAGACGCTCGAGAAATGCATGGCGGCGTTGGCCGCCGGCGGCGGGGTCCTGGTCAGCGGCCCGGCCGGGATCGGCAAATCGGCGTTGCTGGACGCGATCGGCTCGGCGTGCGCGGCCGCCGGGCAGCTGGTGCTGCGCAGCGCCTCGGCGGCGGCCGAGTCGTGGCTGCCGTATCTGGGCCTGTACGACCTGTTCTCCGACGCCGTCGCCACCCAGCCCGAAGTCGTCCCGTACCACCTGCGCCCCGCCTTCGACGGCGTGCTGATGCGCTCGGTGCCGGACGGCGCGGCCACCGACCAGCTCGCGATCCGCGTGGCGGTGGTCGAGGCGCTGCGGGCGCTGTCCGCCGAGCGTCCGGTCCTGTTGATCCTCGACGACGTGAACTGCCTGGACTCGGCCACCGCCGAGGTGCTGGCCTTCGCGGTGCGGCGGCGCCAGGGCAGCCGGGTGCGGGTGCTGGCCGCCGAACGCCTGTCGGAGGGGCAGGAGCCCACGTGGTGGGGACTCCTGCCGGAGGACGCCGTCGAGATCGCGCTGGGCAACCTGCCCGGTCCGGTGGTCTCCGAGCTGCTGCGGACCCGGCTGGGGCTGCGCCCGACGGACAAGCTGTCGCAGCGGATCCGGGACGCGAGCGGCGGCAACCCGTTCTACGCGCTGGAGTTGGGCCGTGCCGCACTGCGATCGGGGGTCGTGGTGCAGCAGGGCGACCCGCTGCTGGTGCCCGAGCGGCTGCGCGGCCTGCTCGCCGACCGCCTGCACGCGCTGCCGCAGGCCGCCCGCGACGCGCTGCTGCTGATCTCGACGGCCGCGCGACCGCCGCGCGAGCTGCTGGCCGGCCACGAGTGGGGCCTGTCGCAGGCGCTGGCCTCGGGCATCATCGTGTCGGGACGGGACCTGGAGCCGCGGTTCGCTCATCCGTTGTTGCGCGAGATCGTGTATGCGGACGCTGACATCGAGGCCCGCCAGGAGTGCCACGCGAAGCTCGCGCAGGCGCACGACGACCCGCTGGAGCGGGCCCGGCACCACGCGCTGGCGACGTCGGAGGCGACCGAGGAACTGGCCGCGGAGCTGGAGGGGGCGGCGCGGATCGCGGTGCACCGCGGGGCGCCGGGGACGGCGGCGGAGCTGTACCGGATGGCGGCCGAGCGGACGCCTGCCGAGCGGACGCCTGCCGAGCAGACGGCGGCGAATGGTACCGACAGCTTGTCGGCGTCCTCGGCAAACGCGGTGTCCACCGAACCGTCGTCGGCGACCACGGAAGTCGGCGAAGCGCTGGCGAATGGCAGCGCGGCATCGGCGGAGGCTGACTCGGGCTCTGAAACGGGTGCCGACACAAGCGGCGACACCGGCGCCGACACAAGCGGCGACACCGGCCCGGCCGCCGCGGTCCAAGCCGCGCACCGCTTCCTGGAAGCCGCCCGCGCCGCCTTCGACGCCGGGCTGCCGCGCCAGGCCCGGGAAGCCGCCGAGGCCGTCGCGGCGGGCCCGGACCCGGCATGCCGCGTCGGCGCGCGGCTGCTCCTGGTCGAGCTCGACGACGACATATCGGCGCAGGCCGCCCTGCTCGAAGCCGCCGAGGCGGACGCCGCCGGGCGTCCCGACCTCCAGGCGCGCGTCAGTCTCCAGCGTGCCGACCACGCCTTCCGCTCCGGCTCCGTCGAAGCCGCGCTGACGGCTCTGGCGCGTGCTGAGGAGTACGCCCTGGCCACCGGCGACCGCAATCTGCGCGCGGAGTCGATCGCGATGCGCGTGCCGACCGAGATCCAGACCGACCCCGAGCGGGCCATCGAGTCGCTGGAGGAGGCGGAGGCCCTGGGCTTGGGCGGCGACCTGACCCTGCCGTCCATCGCGGTCCGCAAGTCCCTGATCATCTGGTTCCTGCGCCGCGGCGACGTCGCGGACGCCCTCGCCACCGCGGCCCGGCTGCGTGCCGACGTCGAGCGCGCCGGGCGGCTGCGCGACCTCGGCGACGTGCTGCACCTGGTGGCGTCGGTCAACGAGCGCGCCGGCCAGTGCCGCCAGGCGCACGAGGCGGCGCTCCTGGGCAGCCGGCTGCGGGCCGAGACCGGGTCCTCCAGCGTGCAGGCGCTGATCCTGGCCGCTGCGGCGGAGCTGTCCAACGGCAGCGCCGAGGCCGCCGTCGACGTGGCCCAGCGCGCGATAGAAGCGGGCACGGCGTCCGGCGACTCGGAGTTCACCGGCTACGCGCACGCCTTCCTGGGCCGCGCCGAACTCCTGCTGGACCGCTCGTCCCAGGCCGCGCACCACCTCGCGCGCGGCAGGACCCTGATGCGCAACGTGGGGATGGTCGACCCGGCGACGTTCCTCGTCGACGCCGACCTCGCCGAGACCCTGGCCCGCTGCGGCTCCTTCTCCGCCGCCGACCGCATTCTCGACGAGGCACAAGAAGCAGCGCGCCGCCTGGAACGCGACGTGGTGAAGCTCGGCCTGACCCGCGCCCGCCTGCTCCGCCACGGCCTGGCCGCCGACGCCCGCGAAGCAGCCGACCGCCTCCGCGCCGCGATCCCCGCCGAGCATCCCTACCCCCTGGAGATAGCCCGCGCCGAGGTCACCCTCGGCGAACTGGAACGCCGCGCCCGCCGCCGCGCCGCCGCCCGCACCGCCTGGGAATCGGCGGCGACGGCCTACGCCGCAGCCGGCTGCGGCCCCTGGCTCCGCTTCGTCCAAGGCCGCCTGGCCCGCCTGGACACCCCGGCCGAACCCCTGAGCGCAACCGAGCGCCAGATCGTCGAACTGGTCCGCTCCGGCGCGACGAACCGCCAAATAGCGGCCGCACTCCAGGTCTCGGTAAAGGCGGTCGAGGGCAACCTGACCCGCCTGTTCCGCCGCTTCGGCGTCAGCAGCCGCGCCGAACTGGCCGGCGCCGAACCCGTGGCGCGGGTGGAGCACGTCTGACGGAGCGGCTGAAGCGCGCTCGGGTTATGTGGCCCGAGTCACGTGGCTCGGGTCACGTGGCGGCGCGGAATTCCACGAGGTAGTTCACCGTTGAACAAAGCGTGCGGGCCCCAACCCCCTCCGGGCCCGCATCTCAACTTTGAACCGCCAGTAGTGACCGCCCCTAGCAATAAGGAAGTGAACCGCCGTGCGCGTCGAGATCTGGAGTGACGTCGCCTGCCCCTGGTGCTACATCGGCAAGGCGCGTTTCGAGCAGGGCCTGCAGGCCTTCGACCACAAGGACGACGTCGAGGTGGTCTTCCGCTCCTTCGAACTGGACCCGCAGCGCGCCAAGGGCGACACGGTCCAGGTCCTCCCGATGCTGGCGAGCAAGTACGGGATGAGCCTGGAGCAGGCCAAGCAGGCCGAGGCACGCGTCGCGGCGAACGCCGCCGACGCCGGCCTGGGCTACTTGGCCGAGGGCCGCGACCACGGCAACACCTTCGACATCCACCGCGTCCTGCACTTCGCCAAGACCCGCGGCAAGCAGAACGAACTCCTGGACCTGGCCTACGCCGCCAACTTCGCCGAGGAGCGCTCGGTCTTCGACGACGAGCGGGTCGTCGAGCTGGCCGTCCAGGCCGGCCTGGATGAGACCGAGGTCCGCGCGGTGCTGGCCGACGCGACCGCCTTCGCCGCCGACGTCCGCGCCGACGAGCAGGAGGCGCAGGCGCTGGGCGCGAACGGGGTGCCGTTCTTCGTGCTGGACCGCAAGTTCGGCGTCTCCGGCGGCCAGCCCGCCGAGGTGTTCACCCAGGCGCTGCAGGAGGCGTGGGCCGCGCAGACGCCGGCGCTGAAGGTCGTCGGCGAGGCCGCGCCGGATGGCGCGGTGTGCGGGCCGGACGGGTGTGAGATCCCGTAACCCGCAACAGAGTTCACAAAGATGCCCCTCCCCGTCGGGAGGGGCATCTTGCGTATGGTCCGTCGACCGTCATCGGCACCATGTCATTCCTCGTGGACGGACACTGTGACCGCTGCACGAATGATCCACTTCGTCCGCATTGTGCGGCACGGCGGCTAGTGAAACAGTGTTCTGCGGCACGCGTTTGCAAGCGCTGATCGTGATGGGGGACAGGAGGCAGGCGTGGCTCAGGGAACGGTTAAGTGGTTCAACGCGGAGAAGGGCTACGGCTTTATCGCGGTGGACGGCGGTGGGGACGTGTTTGTCCACTACAGCGCGATCCAGATGGAGGGCTATCGCAGCCTGGAGGAGGGGCAGCGGGTCGAATTCGAGATCTCGCAGGGGCAGAAGGGTCCTCAGGCCGACATGGTCCGTCTTGTATCGGTCGGAGGTGGTCACGTCGGAAGTCCAGGTGGTGGCATCTACGCCTGGACAGGGGGAGTATCCGGACCGGCCTCACCAGGTTCCGACAGCGGACCACCACCCGAGGATTCCGCCGCTGAAACTGCGGCCCGCGAGGCTCGGAAAGCACGTGCCGAAGCATGGGATTGCCTGATGGACGCGCAGGGACTCGCGCTGGCCGAGCCTTCCAGCAGACCAGTGGTCTTCAGCGTTCGTGAGAGTGGCATCGCCCCTGAGACCCACGTCGCTCAGCGGTTTCTCCCCGTATCGATCTACCTCGGCCATGGGACGGATGGGACGGAGGTCGAGGAAGCGATCCAGCGCTTGCTGGAATCGTTTGGATTTGTCGATGAGACAGCCGGGCACCCGATCATTGGGTCATGGCTGCGGCTCAAGCTGGTGCGGTCTAAAGAAGCGCTGACTTCGCGGGAGGTCAAGGACAGACTACGTCGTGTTGAACGGGCGTTTGAGCTGGGTCTGCTCGACAAGCCTCAGGCTGAGGTCAACGCGACGCAAGCTGAGGCGGTGGCGAAGACGTTGGAGTCCATCAGGGATCAGAACGAGGCGCTTCTCCAGATTGGGTCCTTGCTAATAATCAAGCGTCGGGGTGTTCCGATAGTGCGGAATCTTACTTACGACGAGATGGCTCATCTCCAGCGCAACCCCCTGCTTGTGAACCCGGATATGGTCATAGAGGCACTTCAGGCGTATCAGGACGGGGCCGCTCGGGATCAGAGGGCTCAACCGGTAATTGAGCGATGAAGCGCTAGTGTGGCTCGGTCACGCGCCAGACGGTAGTCGGCTATTGATTACGGCCTGCATGGCAAGGCCCAGCACGGCTCGTCTTGGTTCCCTACGGGGAGGCATGGACGACGCAGGCATCGGACCTGAAGGCGTCTTCGAGGCGCCCGATGGTGCGTGAGGGCTGGACGGGTATGTGATTCCATGGGCATCGTTGTGGGGCAGTGATCCCCGAGCCGCATGAAACCAGGTAAGTGAATGTCGCGGAATGGCGTCATGGGCACCCGCGTGCTGAGCCGCAGCAGATACAGGGCGACACGTTCGCTGGCGTGCCGAAATTCTGTGCTTTCCGAGATATCAAGGGAGTGAGTTGGTCCCGAAGCGAACCATTGCGGTCCCGCTGTGGCTGGGCGGCGTCATCGTGCTCGTGCTGGGTCTTGCGATTGGGGCGTTGGCGATGGTTCTTGCTGGCTCTCCTGACCGAAGTGCGGCAGTTGGTGAACCGATGGCCGTCAGCTCTTCAACCAGCACTCGTGCCCTAGAGGCGTCGAGGGCGAGTAGTGCGGACAGCGCGGCTGAGAGCTCGGCTACGTCGACGGCAATGTCCGCCCTTCCTTAGCCCGTGTCCTCCTCTGAAGCTCCGCGAGGCTCGCTGGCCGTCGTCCAGGCCGGAGGTTCGTATGGTCAGGCAGTCCTAGCGAGCCTTGCGCGAACTGGCTCCTGCGCTTCCAGAACAACTCGAATACGGAGATCGTCCAGATAGTGATCGCGCCCTCGTCAGGCGTCTACACCAACCTCCGGGGTTGGAACGGCACCGCTTTACCTACCGTCCCGGCCGCGGTTCCAAGACCGGCCGTTCTGAACGTGTCCATCCCGCCGTACGGCTACCAGGACCTCCGCTTTCAAAAGGGCGCAGTCAGCTAGTTCCGCCTTAAACCCCATGTAGGTTCTGCAAGCGCTGGGCCCTTTCGATGTTGCCGTTGGCGGCGTCGAGAATGCCGGTCATGGTGGTGCACGGGATGTCGTGCGGGCTGATGTGATGTCGGGCGGCGACGCCGGCATCGCGAGCCAGGCGATGGATGGGCACGGTGGGTGTGGCAGGCATCGGCTAGATGATCAGCGTCCCGGTGAGGGGCGGGGCACGACTCGTGGGCACATCGGACCCTGGGGGCGGCCGCTGGGCAGGGTGGATTGCATCCCTGCCCAGCGGCACATGCTACGAACCTACGGCATCCACTGAAGTGCTGTGATTCCGTTGTTGAGAACCTGATCCCACGGAAGAGTGTTGGGGAAAGTCCGTGCCCAGTCTTCGTAGTTCTCTGGGCCTCCGACGCGTTCCGTCACATAGCGCTCAACCGCTAGCGCATCTTCACGGGTGTCGAAGTTTTTCAGGATATTCATCTGATAATTCCCGCCGTATGTCTCACTCCAGCCCGAGTAGTCGCTCAGGCTGTACCGTGCGGCGGGATCATTAGTGATTCCGAACTTCAGGATATTGCTGCTTACCGGGTCGTTTATGGCGTACAGGGATGTCTGTCCCCTGTCCGGGTAGTTGCCGACCACCGGCTTCTTCGTATTCGGTATCGCACCGTTCTTTGCGCCGCACGAGTCGTTGTGCACCAAAACGGGGGTGCTGCCCGCCATGACGTAATACGTGTGCAGCTGGCTGATCGTGAGATTGTCCCGATCGGCGCTGCCGGGTTTCGAGGCCACGGAGGCGACGAACGCCATGTGTCCGTCGGTGCTTGCCAGCTTGTCCCCGGGCTTGAGCTGGGCGGCCTGGACGAACGCGTGCACGCTCTCGTCGTAGAACGGGTGGTTGGCGGTGGTGTGCACGACGCTGGTGTGGCCCTTGCCGTCGTCGATCGTGACGTCGGCCAGGTCACTGTCATGGTTGATCCACAGGTGCTGGACTGTCCTGCCGCCGGCGTCCGTGCCGGTCGTCGGATCGGCGCTCTCGACCTGGTCGCCGTTCTGCACCTGGCCGATCGGCTTGGTGCTGCCGTCGGCCATCAGCACCGGCGTGGCGGGGTCGAAGCTGCACGGGCTGCTGTCCGAGGGTGCCGACTCGTCCGGCACGCTTGCGCTCTGGCTCCGCCCCGCGTCGGGCGTGGCGCCCGTCGGGTCGGTGATGTTGGTCGGGTCGTCGAGCGCGTACGTGTACGGGTTGGTGCCGTTCGCCAGGCCGGCCGGGTCCTGGCTGATGAAGCTGCCGAGGGTGGGGCTGTAGTAGCGGGCCCGGTAGTAGTCCAGGCCGGTGGGGTCGGATTGGCGGCCGGTGTACGTCAGGGTGTTGCCGGCGGTGCTGCCGGTGGTCGTCGTGCCGCCGTAGGGGTCGTAGCTGTAGCTGCCGCTCAGCGTTCCGTCCGGCGCGCCGAGGGCGACCGTGCTGCCCTGCGGGTCGGTCAGGTACGTCTGGGTGGTTCCGCCGGCGGTGGTGCGGGCCAGCCACTGGTCGACGCCGGCCGACAGGAGGTTCGCCGTGGTGGCGCCCGTGCTGGTCAGTTCCGCGGCCGGGTTGGTGCCGTCGTTGAGGGTGCCGGTGGTGGTGCCGCCGGAGGTGATCTGGTCGCGGCTGCCGGTGGCGGTGTAGCGGAAGGCGGTGCTGGCGGTCGCGTTGGTCAGGCCGGTGAGCTGGCCTCGGCTGTTCCAGGTGTAGGTGGTGGTGCCGTCGCCGGTGAGGTTGCCGGCGTTGTCGTAGCTGATCAGGCTGCCGGCGTGGTAGGCGAGGCGGTCGGCGGCGTCGTAGAGGTTGTTGGCGACCGCCGCCGGGAGTGTGACGTTCGCCAGGCTGCCGCCGACCGAGCTGACCTGTCCCTGCGGGTCTCGGGTGTAGGTCAGCGTCCCCTTGCTGGTGGTCCCGTAGTTGTAGCCGACGCTGGTGATCTGGCTCGCGGCGTCATAGGTGTAGTTCTGGCTCCAGCCGCCGGGCAGCGTGATGCTCGCCTCGCGGCCGGCGTTGTCGTACTGCGGGGCGGCCGACACGCTGCCCTGGGCCACGTTGGTCAGGGCCCCGCTGCCGTCGTAGGTGTAGACGGTCCGGGCCTGGCCGGCCGTCATGCTCGTGCGGCGGTTGTCGGCGTCGTAGCCGTAGGCGATGGTCCCGGTCGGCTGGACGACGGTGGCCAGACGGTCCAATCCGTCGTAGGCGAACGTCGTCGGCCCGGCCGTTGCGGTGTCGGTGACTTGCGCGACGCCGTCGCTGGTCGTGCTGTACGTCGTGCTGACCGTGGAATCCGGGCTGCCGGTTCCGACGATGCCGAAGCCCGTCCGCACCACGCGGTCGAGCGCGTCGTATGTGTACGCCGTCGTCTTGCCGTTGGCGTCGGTGGTGGAGGTCAGGCGCCCGGTGCTGTCGTAGGCGGCAGTCGCGCTGTGGTACAGCGGGTCAGTGGCCTGCGTCAGCCGGTCGGAGCTGTCGTAGACCCAGCGCCAGGTGTCGCTGCGCTGGTCGGTGAGCGAGGTCAGATCGCCGTTGGCGTCGTAGCCGTAGCTGACGCTCGCTCCGAGCGGATCGGTCGAGCCGGTGACGGCGTCGCGGGTGTTGAGGGTGACGGAGGAGGCGGCACCGGTGGCCGCGGTCACCGAGGTGACCCGGCCCGCGGCGTCCACGAACTGACGGCTGGTGTCGCCGAGCGGATCGGTCGCCGAGACGGGATCGCCGTCGAAGTACCCGTAGGTCGTGGTCTTGCCGGCCGGATCAGTCAGCGTGAGTGGCTGCCCCGCGCTGTTGTAGGTGACCGTCGTGACCCGGCCGAGGGCGTCGACGACCTTGATCAGGTTGCCCTGGCCGTCACGCGTGTAGGTGACCGTCTTGCCCAGCTGGTCGGTGACCGAGGCGGGCAGGTCGTAGGAGCCCCACACGGTCTTCGGCCCGTCGACGGAGCTTCCCGTCGTCGGCGCGAACGTGGTGTAGGTGAGCCGGCCCGCGGTGTCGTAGTGGTACGTCGTGGTGCGGCCGTAGGGGTCGGTCGAGGTGTCGACCTCGCCGGAGGCGCCGCGGGTGAAGGTCGTGATCTGGGCCAGCGGGCCTCCGAACGCGTCGGTGACGCCGGTGACCGCGCCGTTGGCGTCGAACGTGGTGCGCTGAACGGCCCCGGTGGGCTGCGTCACCCGGACCTCAGTGGTCTTCCCGGTGGAGTCGAGGGCGTACGCGAAGGAGTACTTCTGCCCGTCGGTCGTCGTCTGCTGCGAGACCCGGCCGGTCGTGTCGTAGGTGTTGGTGATGTACGTGATCCAGCGGGAGTCGATCGCCGAGACCAGGCGGCCGTTGGCGTCGTAGGTGTAGGCCAGCAGCCCGCCGTCGGGTTCCGTGACGTTGGTCAGGTGCCCGGCCGCGTCGTACGCGTAGGAGACCGTGCGGCCGATGTTGTCCCGTGCGTTGGTCACCTGGTACGAGCTGTTGTACGTCAGCGCGATCCAGCGGCCGTTCGGCGAGGTGATCCGCGTCAGGTCGCCGTTCAGGTCCCGGCTGAGCGTGACGGTGTTGCCGTTGCGGTCAGAGATCGACGTCGCGCGCGACAGGTCCGGGAAGTGGTACGTGAGACCGTCGCGCAGCACCAGATCCCAGCCGCCCTCGGCCGTGGACCAGCTGATCGTCGACCCCTGGTACGACCCCGACGTGCCGGTCGCGGCGAAGACCGCGTCGGCGTAGCTCAGGCCGGGGGAGGTCCGGGTGTAGTGCACCGAGCTGCCGCCCGGTACGAACAGGTCCACCTCCTGGTACTGCAGCTGCGAGTGCAGGAACAGGTCGTAGTTGTCCAGCACCCCGACCCCGAACGACCGGGCCACGGTGTCGCCGCCGTAGTACGAGCGGGTCAGCTGGATCGGCATCACGTCGTCGGCGCTCAGGTCGGTGTACTGGTCGGTGACCTGGCCCGTCGCCAGATCGACGGGGTCGCCGGCGCTCTGCGGGGGCGCCGGGCCGGTCGCCGGATCCGCCGGCGCGCCCGGTGCGTTCCCACCGGCGTCCGAGGCGGGCAGCGGGTCCGGGACCGGGTCCTGCGCGGGCAGGCCGCTGTTGAACATGGCGCCGTAGAACGACCAGACCTTGGTGTCCTTGTCCGGGACGACCTGCTTCCCGTCGGCGGAGACCTGGCCGTGGCCGTAGATGTGCCAGCCCAGGTGCGCCGGGTCGTAGTCCCAGAAGTCGACCTTCTTGCCGGCCGGCAGGTGGGTGTAGTTCGGGTAGACGACCCAGGCGCCGGCCGGGAGCACGTAGGTGCCGCCGGGCTGGACGGTGAAGAACACCGGGATGATTCCGTTGCTGGGCAACGGGAACGGCGGCCGGTCGATCGGTATCGGCGTGATGCCGAGCTCGTTGACGACCTTGCCGGACTCGTCCTTGATCACCGAGCCGGCCGGGATGTGGACTTGCAGGCCGGGGATCCTGGGCGTGGTCAGGACCACCTCGTGGGTGGTCGGCGAGGGGAAGCGGACGATGTTCTGGGTGTCGAGCTGCGTCATCCAGACCGTGTACGGCAGGACCGAGGTCTGCCCGACCGTCGGGACCAGGTGCTCGGCGAAGTAGCCGTACCGGTGGCCGACGTCGGAGGCCGTCGAGCCGTCCACGTCCAGCGTCTGGTCCCCGAACCCGATGCCGGACACCAGGAATCGGCCCTGGCCGTCGGTGGTGGTGGTCTTCGTGCCGACGGAGACGGTGACCCTGGGCAGCGGCTTGCCGTCCAGCGTGCGCACGACGCCGGAGACCGCGGTGATCCCGGCCGACGCGCGCAGCGGGGCGTCCGCCGGAGGCGCGGCGCGGCGGATCAGCCAGTCGACGCCGTTCAGGTTGCCCTGGTCGGGCTGCCAGAGGCCGCCGCCCTGGGCCGGGATTTCCCCGGCCGGGGCGGTATGGGACGAGGCAGCGGCGGACGCGGATGCGGACGTGCCGGACCCAGACTGGCCAGCGGCCGACGTGTCGGACGGCGCGAAAGCAGCGTCAGTCTTGCCGGGCGAGTTCGCGGCCAGCAGCGTGTTCTTCCCGAGCTGCGCGAATCCCGGAGGCGCTGATCCCGGAGGCGCTGATCCCGGCGCCGACGCCGACGGGGCGGCCGGCTTGGCGGCAGCCGCGGTCCCGTTCTGGAGCAGGACCTGGACCGAGCCGGTGACCGCGTCGGCCGGCACCAGGATCAAGCCGTACGTGCCGGTCTGGGGAAGCTTGGCCAGGCTGATCGTCGTCGAGCCGCCGGCCGGGATCGAGCCGGTGGTGCCGCTCAGGATCGTGCCGTCGGGAGCGCCCACTTCGTAGTAGAGCGTGTCAGGGAACGTATTCGCGCTGACGCCCAGGCTCGCCGAGGCGCCGGTGGTGCCGGAGAAGAGCAACGCCATGTACTGACCCGGACGCGTGACGCTCTCCGTGGCCGGGGTCCCCGAGGTCAGGGTGTTCACCACCGGGGCCGAGAGCGTGACGGTGGCCGAGCCGGTGGCGGCGTTGGACGCACGCAGCTGGACGGCGTAGATCGTCGGCTCCGGGAGCGTCACGAGGATCGACCCGGACGACTTCGCCGGGATCGTCCCGGTGGCCGCGACGGTCCCGTCCAGCGCCCACACCGAGTAGGTCAGGGCGGTCGGGACGGTGTTGTTCGTCACCCCGATGGCGACGGCGGCGGCGTTCGCCGGGAACGTGGTCGCCATCTGCTGGCCGGGCCGGGAGATGGTGACCGTGGTCCCCGGGCCGGTCGGTGAGATCTCCGGCGCCCAGGCGATGGTCGAGAGCGTGACGGTCACAGCGCCGGTCGCCGCCGAGGTCGGCGTGATCAGCATCTGGTAGTCCTTGCCGGACACCAGTCCCTGCTTGTAGTCCAGGCTGTCGTCGCCGCTGACCGTCGTCGGACCGGTGACCAGGTTTCCGGCCGAGTCGTAGATCGAGACGGCGACCGGGCCCAGCGTCGATCCGGTGAAGGCCGCCGACACGACAGGGTCCTGAGTATTGAGCTGGACCTGGGTGTCGAATAGCACCAGGGCCGAACGGCCGGCGGTGCCGACGGTGGCCTTCTGCGCGGCGCCGTCGATGGCGACCCGGGTCGTGGAGTCGATGACCGCCAGGCTGAACGCCGAGACCTGCGCACCGAACGGCGTCGCCGAGGTGGCCTGCCCGATCGGCGTGGTGACCTGGATCGGGCCGGTGCCGGAGACCGGGGTGGTGATGGCCAGCGCGCTCTGGTTCGCCGAGGTCACCTGCGCCCGGACGCCGTTCACGGTGACCACGTCGTCGGACGCGGTGGCGGAGAAGCCGGAGCCGCTGATCAGCACGGAGCTGCCCGGCGCGCCCTGCGATGGGAAGAACCCTGATATCACCGGCGGCGCCGTGACGGTGAACGTGCCGCCCTGGACCGAGGTGATGCCCACCGCGACGGACAGCGCCCCGGTGGACGCTCCGGCCGGGACCTTCACCGTCAAGGAGTTCGCGGTCGCCGACAGGACTTGTCCGGCCGAGAAGAACCCGAAGGTCACGACATCGGACGCGGCGGTCGGCGAGAAGCCGGTGCCGTGGATCGTGACCACGTCGCCGGGGCGGGCCGCCGCCGGAACGACGCTGAGCACCGCCAGCTGGGTCGACGGGTACTGCGTCACTCCGAGCTCGTTGCCCGCGGCGTCGTACACGTACTGCGCGGTCTGGCCGCCGGGATGCGTCACCCCGGCCAGCCGGCCGGCGGCGTCGTAGGCGTACACCGCCGGTCCCGCGCTGGTGTCGGCGGGCAGGGCGGAGGCCGGCTTGACCGGTGGCGGGGCTGCTGGATCGGGGCCGTCGGCGGGTCGGCTGGCGTGTGCCGCGATGGCCGGCACCGCCGGCGGTGCCGCCGCGTGTGAGACCGGCCCGTTGCCGAGCAGCGGCGCGACCATGGCCAGGACCGACAGCACCGCTGCCAGCCGGAACCGCCGTCGCGACATGGACAACCCGGATGTCATATGTCTTCCTCCCCCGTGCCCGGCCGAGTCCGATTTCGGCCTCAATCAACGGCTCGAAGACATTGCATCGCAGAGTTCGTGTATAGGCTATATCAGAAGGCTGTCTACTTGAGGTACGGCGCGGATGGGGGATGATGACCAGCACATCAGGCGCGGACGAGCCCGACGCCCCGGACGTGCCAGGCCGCAGCGTCAAGCGGCGGCGCTTCCTCGGCTTCGCGGGGCTGGCCGCCGGCGGGACGGTGTCCGCGGGGGTCGTGGCCGGCCGACTGGCGCATTCCGATCCGAAGCGGCCGCCCTTCACGATGCTGACCCACCTGACGACGCCGCCGACCTACCTGGCGTTGACGGCGCTCGACGTTCCCGGCGGCCAAGATGCGGCAGCGGCGTTGCACCGACTGGTCGTCGCCGGTCGGGTCCCGTCGCGCGCCGAGATCAGCATCGCACTCGGCTCCACCTGGTTCGACAAGGCGGGTCCGGCCTATACACGCCCGAAGGGTCTGACCGCGATGCCGTCCTTCACCGGCGACGTGCTCGCCGCCGACCTCACCCACGGCGACCTGCTCGTCCATGTGGCCGCCGACAGCGCGGACCTGGCACGCGCGGAGGCCGCCCGGCTGGTCGCCGCCGCCGGCTGTACGGTCCGCTGGCGCAAACAAGGACTCCGGCCCGAGAACCACATCCAGGACGGCAGGGCCCTGACCCGGAACCTGTTCGGCTTCACCGAGGGCCTGGCCAACCCGCCGCTGTCCGACCACACCACCGCCGCCGAGGCGGCGCTGGTCGCTGCTGGCGGCGGCGAGCCGGACTGGGCGGTCGGTGGCAGCTACCTGGTCGTGCGCATCATCAGATTCGCGCAGGAGTTCTGGGACGTGACGTCCCACGCCGAACAGGCCCGGGTCATCGGCCGCCGCCCCGACGGCCAGTGGCTCGACGGCACGGCCGCCACCGGCCAGCCGGCGTTCTCCGCCGACCCCGGCGGCGCGACCACGCCGCTCGACGCCCATGTCCGCCGCGCCAATCCGCGCACTCCCGGGATGACGCCGCCGAGGATGGTCCGCCGCGGCTACTCCTACCAGGACGGACACGACGCGCAGGGGCTGGCACAGAACGGGCTGGTATTCATGGCCCTTCAGGCCGATCTGCAGCACGGCTTCGCCGCGGTTCAGCAGCGGCTGGCCGGTCAGGCTCTCGACCGGTTCGCCATCACCATGGGGGGCGGCTACTTCTTCGTGCCCGACCTGGACCGACACGATGCTCCCGGCAACGCCGGCACCAACGGTTCAGAAGCTGGTGCGTGAAGCGTTCCTTCGAGCTCTGACCTTCAGGTCCCGTGCGCGGTCGCGGGTGCCGAGTCCCATCATCTTGCGGTGGATGTGTGCGGACGCCCTCAAACCAGTCGCCGACGTGAAATCCGCTCCCGCCGAAACGGAGCGGGGAAGCCATCCGGGATGGGCCGCGCCGGCGAGAGCTGGAAGAGCGCAGACGCCGGCGCGAGGTCAGGTGGCAGGCTTGAGTTCCTTCACGGCGTCGGTCAGGACCTTGGCCGCGAGGCTGGCGGCGATGCTGCTCGAGACCGGCGCGGGCGGCTTCGTCGCCGCCGAGCTGCGCCCTGATCCGCAGCCGGATGCCACCGACCCGACGGCCATGGCGGCCAGTGTTCCGCGTAGACGGGCTCGGTCACAGCTCGTGGCGGCCGCGCAGACGCGTTATCTGCGCGGCCGCCACCATGTTTACGCTCGTCTGTGTCAGGCCCCTATTTCAGCGGCAGCTGCAGGACGAGTAGCCATCACCAGAAGATGCACTTGGTGTACAGCTGATTGGTATAAGGCTGCTGAATGTTCCCGGAGGCGTAGCCGGCCGACACCGAGGCGCCCACCGCGGCGTAAGGGCACGACGGGTTGAGTGGGTCGGTGCCGTTGTTCCACGTGATCGTGTTGCCGGTGACGGTTGTGTTCAGCATGCCTGAGACGGCGATGCCGGTGTTCGCGGTGACCGAGTAGCTGCCGCTGGTGTTGTTGGTGATGCTGGCTCCGGTGCCGGCCGTCGCGCTCGTGCCGAACCAGCCGTAGGTGCCGTCGGCGATGCCGAACGTCGAGATCGCGGTCGGGCTGGTCCAGATCGTGTTGTCGTGGACCGAGGAGCCCTGGAAGGGCAGCGGGGTGCTGCTGGTCTGCCCCGTCGAGCCGTCGGTCGCCAGCAGGGCGTTGGCGCCGTGGCCGGACTGGACGACGGAGTTGCCGGAGACGTTGCTGGCCTGCGGGACCGCGGCGGTGCCGGCGAACAGGATGATCGCGACGTCGCTGGCGTCCACCACTCCGTTGCCGGTGATCTGTGAGCCCTCGCAGCCGTCGCTGATGCCGTCGGACGGGGATGTGGCGTTGTGGGTGCTGGTGTAGGCGTCGATCAGGTTGTGGTTCACCACTGCGCCGCTGCAGGGGTAGCCGCTGGAGACGCCCTGGAGTTCCAGGTCGGTCGCGCCGGCGGTGTTGCCGATGCGGTCGTACTGGATCGTGGTTCCGGAGCCGCCGTAGGCGATGATGTTGAACCGGAGGCGGTCGTAGCTCGACTCGCGGAGCCGGTCGCCGTCCACCCAGACGTGGTTCAGGTTCGCGCCGCCGCCGAGGTGCACCGACTCGCCGCTCCAGCCGGGCTGGCGGGCGAGGCGGCCCAGCTCCGCGTAGTTCTGGCCCGTCGATGGCACCTCCCCGTAGGTGGCGAGGGTGACGCCCGCGGGCACGACGAGCGTGGACGTCAGCGGGATCAACGCGCGCTCGGCGAGGCTGACGGTGCCGCCGTACGGCGTGCTGTTCAGCAGGGACTGCAGGCCGGCTTCGCTCCCGGAGTATCCGGTCCCGGTCGGCGACAGCGCTACCGGCGCCCCGGTTCCGAAGCCGTAGTCGGGCGTGGAGCAGATCGTGGCCGCGAGGTTGGTGAACTCCGGGGACGCCTCGAAGTACGTGAGCATCGACGCCCAGGACGAGCCGCCGTTCAGGTAGTTCAAGTAGAAGGTGTAACCGGCGGAGTCGGGCTCCCGGTTGAGGATCGTGCGATACGCCACTTCGATCTTCGCCGGATTGGAGTAGCCCAGGTTGGCGAACTCCGGCGACTCCAGGACCCGGTTGGCCTCGCCGGCGAGCACCTGGGCGGTGCACCCGTTCGTCTGGAAGTCGTAGAGCTCGACGCCCCAACCGGCCTGGTCGGGTACCCGCCCCAGACCCTCGGTGTAGCTCTTGGCGATGAACTGGTAGGGGATCAGCGTGGTCGCGGCGGCGCGCGGCGGGGAGTACGCCACCGCGGCGCCCGCGGACGCGGCCAGCAGCACGGCGGCGGTCGCGGCTCGGGCGGGGCGGTGAAGGCGCGGAGAGAGCATCACAGAGTTCTTATATACAGCGGTGGGGCGGCGGTCAACGCTCCCCGCGTCCGAACCGAGAAGACCTCGCCGGCCGCGCCTGACGGCGCGGCCGGCGAGGTCTGGCAATACTCTGCGAAGCTCAGGCGTCAGGCGCCCATCAGGCGTCAGGCGTCAGTCGCCCTAGTCGCCGTGGCCGCCCTCCGTGGAAGCGGCGAACGCCAGCGCCGGGACGAAGTACGCCCCGTCGATGGTGCCCCAGCCGGTCGCCATGTCGTAGCCGGGTCCCGCGCTGGGGCCGGTCACGCCGTTGTCGCTGATGTTGCCGACGGTCACGTCCTGGATGCCGGTGAACTTGCCGAAGGTCGGGTTCGTCGACAGCTGTCCCAGGCGGTACAGGGCCGGGTTGATGGTGCCGAGCCGGTGGCCGGCCGCCTGGGCGGCGAGCGCGACGACGCCGGACATGATCGGGCAGGACTCGCTGGTGCCGGCGATCAGGTGCCAGCCCGGGCGGGTGAAGGTGAAGTACACCCACGCCGCGCCCGACAGGGTCGCGCTGAACGAGATGTCGGGGGTGCCGCGCTGGGCGCCGACCACGCTCTTGACGCCGTTCTGGAAGTCCGGGCGCCCGAAGACGTGGGACTGCCCGCCGCCGCCGACGACGCCGCCCGGGTCGAGCAGGTTGTTGTCGTTGCCGGTGACGTCCGGGGCCAGCCGCTTGCCGCTGTCGTCGATCGCCGGGTAGGTGCCGCCGATCGAGGTGACCAGCGGGTCCGACGAGGGCCAGGAGTTCGCCGGGTACGGGAAGAACCCGTTGCCGTCCAGGGTCTGGCTGGTCACGCCGTTGTCGCCGGCCGAGGCCAGGACCGTCACGTGGTGCGCCGCCGCGTCCTTGTACGCGTACCGCAGGTCCGTCAGCGACGAGTAGTCGTGCTGGGCGAACCCGGGGAAGGTGTCCTCGGTGGCGCCGAAGCTCTGCGAGATCACGTCCGGCACGCCGGCGTCGATGAGCGACTTCTCAGCGTTCATCATCTCCGGCAGGCCCGTGACGCCCTCGGTCTCGGCGACCGGGGTCTCGGCCAGGACGATCTTCGCGCCGGGCGCGATCGCGTGCGCGTACTCGACGTCCAGCGTCGTCTCCTCGGCCCAACTGACCATGGTGGAGTCGGTCGGGTCGAACGGCGGGATGGTCCCGAACCGGCGGATGTCCACCTTGGTGTCCGGCAGACCCCACTGCTTGTCGAAGACGTTCAAGTCGTTCTGGATGGTCGGCGACCCGTAGGAGTCGACGATCAGGATCGTCTTCCCCCGGCCGGTGATCCCGGCCTGGTACACGCGGTTCAGGTCGTAGGCGCTGCGGTACTGCAGAGGGCTGTAGCAGTTGATCGCGAGCTGGGCCAGACACTGCGAGGTCGGCAGCGGCGTCGGCAGGTCTGCCACGTCCCGGCTGCCCCAGGTCATGGGGCGAACCTGCACGCTCTTGCCGGACCCCTGGATGCCGGCCGACGTCACGGTGGACGCGGCGGTCGAAGCGGCCAGGGTGAACGCGCTCGCTATAGCGAGGCCGAGCGCGCCGGCGCGGGTGGCACGTTTGCGGGTGCTCATTTGACTCCTAGTCTGGGAAAACACCCCGATGGAACAGTGCACTGTGCACATCAGCGAAAAGGCGGGCTGAGCGCAATGGCATTCGCCTGCGCTTGGCTGAATCGTTATCGGGGACCCGGGCTTTCCTCCGGTCGGATTCTCGCGCCCGAGTGGGTGGAGCGGCTTCCATCAAACCTGCCGCGACCAGGGGAAAGCACTGGTGTGCGGTCGCCATTCACAGTCGTGTCGGTCATTGACTCGCCTACCCGGCGAGTTCAGCATTGCCCTATGTCAGAGGCCTGGAGCCAGGGGCACCACCCGCGCTGGACGTCGCGCTGCGCGCGGCTCCTCACGTTCTTCGTCGTCGCCGTCATGCTCGCGACCGCGAGCCCGGCCGCGGCCTACGTCGCCGGCGGCAACCTCGACGCCCAGGGCGCGATGGCGATGACGAACTGCCAGGAAGGCGGCGGGCTCGCCTGGGAGTACCTGGCCTTCATCGGTACCGACGGCCAGGTCAACCTCCTGCGCTACCCGGTGAACGAGCCGAACTCGACGTCCCGGGCCGACACCGTCGCCAACCAGTACTACCTGCACGTCTACTCGCCGAACTCGCCGGCGATCACGTGCGTGAACGAGCCGTACGGCGGCCTGTACATGCTGTGGACGGACTACAGCGGCCGCCTCAACCTCGGCGTGATCGTCCTGCTCAACGGGACGGCGCAGCTCCAGGACGTCACCCGGCTGCCGGAGACCTCCGACGGGCCGCCGGCCATCGCCTCGGACGACGGCCACAACATCGTCCTGGGCTGGGACGGGACCGATGCGCTGCACCACATCAACATCGAGGACATCAACCTGCTGACCAATCGCGGGACGAAGTACATCACCACCGACTACACGGTGCAGGGCCGCGGGGTGAGCTTGGCGTGGAACGGGATTCCGTACAAATCAGGTGACACCATGATCGTCGGATTCCTGTCCGCCGACACCCACCCGTTCTCGTACATCTATCTCGGCCAGTTCACTCCGGAGGTGCCGGCGAACTTCCTGAGCAGCGTCCGAACCAGTCAGTATTCATATTTCAAGCCCGCACTCAGCTCGCCGTCCGGGCCCGTCCTCGCGGTGGTCAACGGCACCGGCGGCGGTGTGGTGCCGAGCTACGGGGGCCCGACCGAGGTGCTGTGGGACTCCTACAGCACCGGCCGGCTGATCGCCGGTTCCTGGACCGGCGCCGGCGACATCTCCAACGTGCGCACCGGGATCAGCCCCGACTTCACCGAGGGCGGCGGCGCGGTGGACATGTGCAAGACCGCCTACCCGGACGCGAACTTCCACATCGTCTACGACGCCTACCCCTTCTTCGGGAACTGTTTCGCGTCCCGGAGTCGGACGACGGCGCCGCCGAAGGCCTGACCTCTCGTCACCGTCGCCTTAGGAACTCCTCGCCTCGCCTGTCGCGCCGGCGTTCGTCGGCAAGAGCCAACAGCGTCCGCTTCGCCTCGACGCTGCCGGCGTCCGCGGCGCGCCGGGCCCAGCGTTCGGCCTGGCCGGCCTCGCCTCGTCGGAACAGCAGGCACGCCAGGTTGTACGCGGCGTCGGCGTGGCCGGTCTTGGCGGCCTTCTTGTACCAGCGTTCGGCTTCGGCCGTGGCGCCTTCGTCCTGGTGGAGCTGCCCCATCTTGGCCATCGAGTGCGGGTTGCCGGCGTTGGCCGAGAGCTCCAGCCAATGCCGGGACTTGGCGTGCTCGCCGCGTTCGCGCAGGATGAAGGCGACCATCTCCATCGCGTCGGCGTCGCCCGCGTCGGCCGCCTCCTGAAGCACCGACTCCCCTTCGGAGCGTTGTCCTCGTTGGTGGAGCAGCACGCCGAGCAAGGTCTTGGCCTTCACGTTGCCCGCGTCGGCCGACTCACGCAGCGGGACCTCCGCTTCGAGGGACCGTCCCTGGCCGACGAGCTGCCTGCCGAGCGCGTACTCGGCGTCAGAAGGACCTTCACCGCGTTGCTTTCCCCAACGGCCTGGCACTTGCTGACCCCCTGACGGCTGCCGATTGTATATGTACGTCTGTGTTCATAGACAGTACGCTGAGTTGCTGCCCGGGTACAAAGGAACGCACACCTGTGGGGGAGACCGATGGCGGGCGAGGACCGACGCAAGGCAGCGCGCGACGACACTTCAGCGCTCACCACGCAGCAGTTGAACGTCGTCGCTCCGGCACAAGCACCAACGCCGCAACAAGCACCACCACAAATGCCGCCACCGGCGATGCCGCCGCCCGCAGGAGGCGGCTACCAGGCTCCGTTCCCGCAACCCGGCCAGGCGCAACCCGGCCCGGTCCCGCCGCCCTCCTACGGGCCGCCGCCAAGCCCCCGCACCCGCACCCGCCGTCGACCGTTGATCATCGTGCTGGTCCTGGTAGTACTGCTCGGTGGCGGCGGACTCACCTGGGCACTCTGGCCGAGCGGCGCGAAGACGCCGGCCGCCGAAAACCCGCAGCACGTGGTTCCCGGCACGCTGCAAGCCGACATCCTGTCCCCGGACGACGTCAGCAAAGCCGTCGGGACGACCGTCATCGCCGGCTCGGCCGTGAACCAGCCGCCGCCGGCTCTGACCGCGAGCCCGACCTCGTGCGCCCTCGCGGTGGGCCCGGCCACGGTCACGGGCTACACCAAGGGCTGGACCGTCTTCTACTCCACGACCTACCAGGACGCGGCCGGCGCCGGGGACTACACCGTCACCCAGACCGTCGGCGACTACGGCGACGCCGGCCAGTCCGGCACGGTGTTCCAGAGCCTGGCCAAGGGGATCGCGGCCTGTCCGTCGGCGACCCGGACCGATCAGAACAAGAACACGGTGAAGTGGAACTACACCGTCGGCTCCACCACCGCGTCCCAGCTCGCCTGGACCGCCTCGCAGGACTCAGGCGGCGGCTGGGCCTGCTACCGGCAGGCGCGGCTGAAGGGCACGGCCGTGCTGCAGGTCGCGATCTGTGAAGGCGGGGACGGTACCGCAGCGGCGGTGAAGGTCGCCGACCAGTTCGCGGCGAAGGTGAGCGGGTAGCCGTGGCCGGCTCGGCGAACCCGAACCCGAACCCGAACCCGAACCCGAACCCGAACCCGAACCCGAACCCGAACCCGAACCCGAACCCGAACCCGAACCCGAACCCGAACCCGACCCCGACCCCGAACCCGAACCCGAACCTGACCCCGAACCGGAACTCGAACCCGAAGCACCGGGGCACCCGTGCGCGCCGCCTGGCCGCGGCGCTCGCCGCCGTCGCCCTGGCCACCGGCGCGGGAGTGGGCGCTGTCAGCCCGGCCGCGCGTGCCGCGTCGGCGCCGCAGCAGGGGGCGGCGCCGGCGGGCACGGTCTCCGCATGGCCGCTGTCCCAGCTCGACGACCCCTCGGCCCCGCCGGACGTCCCGGACCCCTTGGGCAACGCGGCGGCCCAGGTCCAGTCCGAGGTCGACGGCTACAACACCAAGGCCCAGGCCCTGCAGTCGCAGTCGGCGAGCCTGGCGAGCGACGCGGACTCGCTCAAGCAGCGCGAATCCGATCTGGAGAACCAAGCCAACCAGGTCACCGGCCAGCAGTCCGGTCTGGAGAACCAGATCACCTCGCTCGAAGGCCAGATCACCGCGCTCAACAACGAGATCACCGCCCACAACAACGAACCGCACGTCTTCCAGCTGCCGGACCAGCAAGCCGCGTACGACGCCTACAACGCCGAAAGCGAGAGCCTCAACAGCCGCAGGTCGGCGCTCCAGGCTCAGGCGAACTCGCTGCAGTCCACCGTGACGAACCTGCAGAACGCCGAGTCGGCGATCCAGGCGAAGCAGACTCAGCTGCAGAACGACGTCCAGACGCACAACGACGCGGTCTCGGCCCTCCAGGGCCAGGCCGAGGACCTGGACACCGAGCGCCAGAAGATCCTCGGCGACATCGCCGAGCTGGAACAGCAGGCGTCCGAGCTCCCGGCCTCCCCGCTTGAGGACTCGCCCGGCGGCGACGCGGCCGACCCCGCCGCGTCCGGCGATTCCGCAGCCGGCCCGGCCGCCGACCAAGCTCCGCCGGACACCGTGCAGTCCGAGCCCGCGATCAGCGGCGGTGACGCGGCGGAGCCCGACGCCACGTATGCGCCGCCGGCGGAGACCGGCGGCGGCAGCACCGCATCCGAACCGGCACCGGCCGGCCCCGTCACCCAGGCACCGGTCCGGGTGACGCTGTCCCCGGACGCCGTCCGCTCGCTGCCGCCGGACGAGACCGCGCACCTGAACCCGACGACCACCTACGACGGCCTGATACCGGAGGCCGACGGCGACTACGCCGTGAGCGAACCCGAGCCGCCCGCCGGCGAGGAGCTGCCGCCGGGCCAGAAGGCCTTCGACGACGCCATCAACAAGGGCGGGAAGGCCACCGCCCGAGTCGGCGACGGCAAGGTGACGATCGACCGGGTGCAGCCGGTCGAGACGGCCCCAGGCGAGGACGTCGGCGGGGACACGCCGCGGCCGGCGCCCCGGGCCGCCGGGGCGCCCCAGGAGGCGGCACCCGGTCCCGCGGTCAGCGTGAACCGCCTGCAGTCGCTGCTGGACGACCAGGGCCTGGCCGACCAGGAGTCCCAGTTCGACCTCGAGTACAGCCCCACGATCACCGACGAGCAGGGGAACCCGGCCTTCGGCGACGCCCCGACGGACGCCGCGGGGAACCCCGAGCTCGGCGCGGACGGGAAGCCGATCCTGCGGTTCTCGGATCTCGGGCTGCAGAACGAGAAGCAGGCCGTCCGGAGCTTCTACGACGACGAGCTCCAGTACGACGAGGCGCAGCCCGATCCCTGCGTGAGCCACAGCTTCGCCGGCGACACCCAGGTCCTGATGGCGGACGGCAGCACCGAGCCGATCGCGGCGGTCCGGGCCGGCGACCGGGTCGAGAACGCGCAGCCGGACGGCGCGAACGAGGTCCACGCCGTGGATCAGGTGCACGTCACCACCACGGACGCGGACTTCGTGGACGTGCTCGTCGACACGCCGCACGGCGTCCAGGCCGTCACCAGCACCAGGAACCACCCGTTCTACGACCTCAGCGCCGCGGCCTTCGTCCCGGCCGGGACGCTGGTGCCGGGGGACCGGCTGCAGAGCGGCACCGGCGGTACCGGCGGCACCGGCGGCACTGGCGGTACTGGCGGCAGCGTCGTGGTGGTGCGCGCGGTGCTGCCGCACCTCGGCCCGATGGTGACGTACGACCTGACGGTCGACGCGGTCCACACGTACTACGTGGTCGCCGGCGGCACCCCGGTCCTGGTCCACAACGTCCTGGGATGCGGCCCGGTCGTCGGCCTGAACGACCCGCGGTCCGAGCTCTCGCAGATCGCGATGGACGCACGGATGGCGAAGGGCGTGCGGCCGAACCAGAACGTCGCCGTGTACCGGATCGGCAAGGGGCCCGGCGCGCGGTATCTGGCCGCGGCGAACGATCCCGGCGGACTGCATTCCGAGGAAATCCTGAACGACTACATCAAGAATCCGGCGAACGGCATCGATCCGGAGGACGTCACCGGCGTCTATTCCGAGCGGGTTCCGTGCACCACTTCCCCACATAATTGTGCCGCCACTCTCTCGCAATATCCGAATGCCAAGGGCGACCTGTCCTGGAGCCTCGACCCGGACGGAATCCGCAACGGCGCGAAGAACGCCGGGGCGCTCAGCAGGGCCATGGGCGCCTACCCGGGCCCGGCCGACGGCCTGCCGGACTTCGACTGGATCGGTCCGTAGCCTGCGTTTCGCCCCATGAGCTGTAGGTTGGCGTCGGGTACTGAAACGCAGCGAGGAGGCGGTCAGGTGACGGAGAGGGACTTGCAGCAGGCGTTCGAGCGCTGTTTGTCGGACCCTCTCGGCCGCCTCGTCGGCAGCCACGGGCCCGGTGCCGTCGCGCCTCCGGCCGTCGGCGCCTGGAATCTTCCCTCCGCCGATATTGACGCCTTGCGCGCATGGGGAGTCCCGATATTCAGGGAAACGGGGCGATCGCCGATCCAATTAGTCGGCGCCATTCAATCGGATGAGCTTCCCTCGATGATGGCGCGCGGCTATTCCGCGTACGGGATCGGTCGCTATTGGCGACGGGAAATCGGCGCGCTGGAACACTCCGGCACGGTGATCGGTGTTCCGTACGAGACGACGGACGATGCGACGTCCGATGCGACCTCCGACCTGAGCTTCCTCAACAGCTCCGTGAAGGCCTTCCTGGAGATCGCATGGCGCTGGGGCGCCGCCAGGGAGGTCCTGCTGGCCTTCGACGACTACGAGCGGCTCTACGAGAACCTCGGGCGGTTCCAGGATCTCGTCCACCGCCTGGATCCGATGGTGGGGAGTACGGCGGAGTACGCGTGGTGGGACGGGATCGTTGAGGGTTGGTGACTCGCGCGGCGCGCGGCAGCGGACGGAGCGGGTCTGATCGGCCGTGACTCATGGTTGCATCATGGTACTAGTTAGTAAAGCGCACGGGTGCTGGCATGCCGCCGCGCGGGGAAGCGAGTGAAAGCCACCACCGACTGCGGTGATCTGGACGATTAGTAGTAGGGCTGACGCCACTTGTCGTGCGATAGTTGGCTGGCGCAAGCGTCCAACACAAGGTGGGCGGCCGCAGGTATCGAGGAGATTCATGGCAACGGGTAAGGTCAAGTGGTTCAACGGCGAAAAGGGCTTCGGCTTCATCGAGCAGGATGGTGGAGGCCCGGACGTCTTCGTCCACTTCTCCGCGATCACCGGCAGCGGCTACCGCAACCTGGAAGAGAACCAGGCTGTGGAGTTCAACGTCACCCAGGGGCCCAAGGGTCCGCAGGCTGAGGACGTCCGCGCCATCTAAGGCGCCGAACGCCAGCTCGAACACTCGAACACCGCCCCGCCCCCGCATCGACGGGGGCCGGGCGGTGTTCTCATGTGCCCGCTACGAGCCCGAAGGCAGCAGGCAGCCGGACACCGTCAGGTCGATGGCGTTCGACGAGTTCAGGCACGTCGTGATCCAGTACGTCTCCTGCCCGTACCCCTGGCCCCGCTTCTCCGTCTTGGTGCCGTTCGGCGCGACCTCGCACGGGTTGTCCAGCGTGCACAGCTGGCCGTTCTCGTTGATCGTGTTGTTCACCCCGACCACCTGGCCGGTGCTGGTGTCCACGACCGGGGAGCCGGAGCTGCCGCCGATGACCTTGCAGCCGCTCAGGCCGTAACGGAGCGAGTCGTGCCAGGTCCACTGGTCCTCTTCGACCGTGCCGGCGAAGCCGTTCAGGGTGCAGCTCCAGGTCCGGTCCCAGTACGCCGACGGTATGGCGATGGTGTGGCCGCTGGTCGGGTGGCTCGCGGAGATCGTGAGCGGGGTGACGCCGTACTGGCTCTTCAGGGAGGCGAAGGTGTCGGTCAGCTCGTACACGGACACGTCGGTGTTCGTCATGGTCGCGTACAGGAGCTTGTCGGCCTGCACCGTGCCGAGCTCGTTGCCGCCGGCGTCCAGCAGCGTGCCGGAGCGGCTGCTGGCCACGTTCTGAAGCACCTGGCCCGCCGAGGGCATGCCGCCCTCGTAGCAGTGCCCCGCGGTCAGCATGAGGGCCTGGTCGGTGTCCCGCGAGGTGGGATACCGGACGAGCGAGGCGGAGCAGTCGTCCAGGGCGATGGTGCTCGCCAGGGTGACGCTGACGCCGGGGCGCGCTGCGGCGCTCGCGGTCCCGGCGGTCAGGGTGAGGGCGGCCGTGATGGTCACGGCCGCTGCGGCGAGCATCGCCGCGGTTCGCTTGAGCATGGGATCTCCATGGGGCGAGGGTGGTGGCATGCGCCTATTGGCACGCGGCGGAGCGTAGGAACGATTCCGACATGTGTCAACGGGTCCTGATATAAACGCCACGACCGGGCCCGTACCCGTACCGCCTCGGCCGCGGCGGGCCGAGGCGGTACGGGGGATGGGATCGGGTGTCCCGGAGCGCTCTCAGAGCGCTGAATCGCAGAGCTCGGAGAGCGAGCTCACTCCTGGTCCTCCTCGAAACGCAGCGCCCCGGCCGGACACAGGTTCACCGCGTCCCGCACCGCGTACCGGTGCTCGGCCGGCGGCTCCGGCTCCAGGACGACGACCAGGCCCTCTTCCTCGTCCTGGTCGAAGACCTCCGGCGCGTTCAGCGCGCACATGCCGGCGCCCATGCACTTCGACCGGTCTGCCTCGACCCGCATCTTGACGCTCCTCGCCGGGTTCGCTGGGTTCGCTGCGTTCGCCGGGCTGGTCGGATTCACCGTCGTCACCACGCGACCGGCAGGCGGTGCACGCCGTAGATCAGCATGTCGTGCCGGAACGGGATCTCGTCGAACGGCACCGCCAGCCGCAGGTTCGGCAGCCCGTTGAGGAGCACGTCCAGCGCGATCTGCAGTTCGGCCCGGGCCAGCGGCTGCCCCAGGCACTGGTGCACGCCGAAGCCGAACGCCAGGTGCCGCCGCGCGTCGCGGCCCACGTCCACCGAGTCGGCGTCGGGGAACGCCTCGTCGTCCCGGTTGGCCGTGCTGATCATCAGCAGCACGCCGTCGCCGGCCCGGATCATCCGCCCGCCGATCTCGACGTCCTCGGTCGCGACCCGGGGCAGCCCGGTGTGCACGATCGACAGGTAGCGCAGCATCTCCTCGACCGCGCCGCGGATCAGCGTGGGGTCGCTGCGCAGGCGCTCCATCTGGTCCGGGTTGCGCAGCAGCGTGAGGATCGACAACGCCGTCATGTTGGCGGTCGTCTCGTGCCCGGCCACCAGCAGCAGCGTGCCCATCGTCGCGACCTCGTCGCAGGTGAGGTCCTCGCGGTGGATCAGCCGGCTGATGATGCCGCCGTCGTCGCGCTCCCGCTTGGCCTCGGCCAGCTGCTTGATGTACGCGTTCAGGTCGTTGCGGGCCTGCTCGACCTGCTCGGCGGTGGAGTTGGCGTTCAGCAGCGTGCTGCTGCACTTCTGGAAGTACGCGTGGTCCTCGTACGGGACGCCCAGCAGCAGGCAGATCACCAGCGAGGGCAGCGGCAGCGCGAACTCGGTGACCAGGTCGGCGTGGTCGCGGTCGCGGGTCATCGCGTCCAGCAGCTCCACGGCGATCGCCCGGACCTGCGGACGCATCTCCTCGACCCGCTTGATGATGAAGTCCGAGGTGAGCATGCGCCGCAGCCGGGCGTGCTCCGGATCGTCCATGCGGATGAAGGTGGGGTTGCCCATGGCCAGCTCCCGGCGTCCCGGGCTGAGGAACGGGAACCCGGACTTGGCGGCGTCGGCGCTGAACCGGCGGTCCTGAAGCACGGCCCGGACGTCCTGATGCCGGGTGAGCATCCACGCGGTGGTGCCGTCGAACAGCTTCACCGGGGCGACGGGATGCTGTTCTCGCGCTTGGTCGTACGCGGGGGGCGGGTCGAACGGACAGGCTCCGCGGTCGGCGGGGACGGCGAGGACTTCGGCCGGGTGGTCCGCGATAGTCATACGCCTGATCCTTTCCAGGTGGCACAAGTTAGCTTTTGTATGCTAACTAACTGACCGTCAGCCTAACTCACGCATGGTGATGAATAAAGGGTCGGATCGAGGGTTGAACCGGTATGAATCGGGAAGGCTTCAGGGCTCAGCACGCTGACAAGGACGAATGCGAAGACCTGACTCAGGCTTGCTCGATGGGGAACAGAATCGGGCTCAACAGATATTGAGACCGCTGTTCGGTCGCCGCGTTCTCCAGGGCCGGCAGGATCGCCGTTCGCAGGGCGCTGATCAACGTCTCCAGTTCCTCGCGGCTGAGCCAGACCGCGTGCTGCCGGTAGCCGACCAGATCCGCCGCCGGATCAGAGTCCTGACGTTCCAGGTACGCCGCGAACTCGGCCTGCAGCGCGGCGGTCGCGGCGGCGAAGCCCACGCGGTGGTCGTCCTTCGTCAGCTCGGCGGCCTGCGCGCCGTCGATGCCGGCGCGCTCGCCGCGCAGCCGGTAGTGGCGCTCGACGGCGCCGCGCACCCGTCGCTCCTCGGCGATCTCCAGCACGCCGGCTTCCGTCAGGAGCTCGAGGTGGCGGTACAGCGTGGCCTTGGAGACGTCGCCGACGCGCTCGCCCAGCCGGCCGGCGGTCAGGACGCGGCCGCCGCGCAGGGCGTGGATGACGCGCAGGCGGACCGGATGTGCCAGGAGCTTCAGCGGGTCCATGGACCTACGATCTCATAGATGCTACCTTTCTCAAAGATGCGAAAGGTTGAAAATCCGACGCGCAGGATGTCGGCTGGAAGGCCGCACAGATCCCACCAGGGGGAGTCATGGAAGCGACGAACGACCCGGCCGCGCTGATCGCGCGCTTCGTGGAACTGGCCGATCAGGGCCGGTGGCCGGCGATTGAGGCGCTGTTCGCCCCGAACCTGGCCGCGGTGGTGTCCGCCGACATGATCCGGGCCGCGTGGGAGAGCGAGGCCGCGCCGCTCGGGGACGTCGTCGAGTTCGGCGGCGCGCGGACCGAGCCGATCGACGACGCGCTGACGCGGGTCAGCGTCACCGTCCGGTTCGCCAAGGGCGATCTCACGATCTTCATCGCCACCGCCGGCGACGGACTGCTGCAGGGCCTGCGGATCGCGGCTCCCGGCGAGTGGGCCGCGCCGTCCTACGCCGCTGCGAAGCAGTTCACGGAACACGAAGTCGTCGTCGGCGAGGGCCCGCTGGCCGTCCCCGGCACGCTGACCGTGCCGCGCGGCGCGGGCCCGTTCCCGGCCGCGATCCTGCTGTCCGGCGGCGGGCCCTTCGACCGCGACGGCACCGCCGGCCCGCTCAAGCCGCTCAAGGACCTGGCCTGGGGGCTGGGCAGCCGCGGCGTGGCGAGCGTGCGCTTCGACAAGGTCGGCGCCGTGCACGCTGGCGTCCTGGCCGAGATGCTGGAGTTCACCGCCGCCGACGAGTACCTGCCGTACGTGCGCGACGCCTTCCGGCAGCTCGATCAGCATCCTGGGATCGACTCGGACCGCGTCTACGTCGTCGGGCACAGCATGGGCGCGAAGATGGCGCCGCGGGCCGCCGAGGCCGAGCCGCGGATCGCCGGGCTGGTGCTGATGGCGGCCGACGCCACGCCGATGCAGCGCTCGGCCGTGCGCGTCGTCCGCTACCTGGCCGGTCTCGGCGTGGCCCCGCAGGAGATGGTCGCCGTGCTGGAGGAGCAGGCCGCGAACGTCGAGCGCGCTGATCTGTCGTCCTCGACGCCGACCGAGGACCTTCCGCTCGGCTACTCCGGGGCCTACTGGCTCGACATGCGCGGCTACGATCCGGTGGCCACGGCGAAGAAACTCACACAGCCGATGCTGATTCTGCAGGGCGGGCGCGACTATCAGGTCACCGTCGAGGACGACCTCGCATTGTGGCGCGCCGGGATCGGGGATCGGGCGGATGTGGACATTCGGGTCTATCCCGCCGACAACCATATGTTCGCTCCCGGCTCCGGAGCGTCGACGCCGGCGGAGTACGCGACTCCGGCGAACGTCGATTCTGTGGTGGTTGATGACATTGTGCGGTGGCTTGCTCCCGAGGCTCCGCGCGGCAAACGGCTGTTCTCCGGAATGCGTGGACGCCGGGGCTGACCTCGGTCTCCTATAACGGATTCCGGCGACTTCACGATTTCTTCAGAATTCTCAGCGCTGGTCAGAAGCCTGCCGTGAGAGACCTGCATACGAGTTACTCACGCAGGTGTAAAGTGCTTCGCGAGATAGGCGGATCCGATTGGGAATGTACGTGAGAGCCCCGGGACCGCCGACTCGATGGGTCGTGCGCCGGTGCGGGTCCGGGGTCTCACGCGCTGTGTTCGGCAGGGCTCGGATCGCTCACGTTAGAAAGCTGTGACGTGGGATTTCACTCGGCGGTACTCCCCATCTCCTATCCCGCGTAGTAGATTCACGGTGTGGTTGACATGCGAGAGCCGTTGTTCGCGGCGGGTATCTACTGCTGTGTACCGCACATCGATGACGAGGATCAGAGCACTGTCGACGTGCGTGAGCTGAAGTGCCGCGAGTACGCGCGGTCGCGGCGGCTGCCCGTGGCGCCGGCGGCGGTGCAGGCCGACGCGGTGCGCACGGTGTGGAAGGCCAAGGGCGTCAAGCCGGGATGGACGGCGACGCTGGCGGCCGTGGAGCGCAAGAAGATCAGGGACCTGATCCTGTACGCGCCGGGCTCGCTGCTGCGCCACCGCGCGCACGACCTGGTACGGCTGCTGAACGCCAGCGAGCGCAACGGGATCGTGCTGCACAGCGTCGGCGACGAGTGGGACCTGGCCGACCCGGCGCAGCGCCGGACGCTCAGCGACCGCGCGTCGGTGGCCTGGCGCGCGGCGCAGGCGGTGTCGCGGGCCTCGCGCGCGGCGCACCGGGGCGCGGCACTGGCCGGCCGGCCGCACGGCGGGGGACGCCGTGCGTTCGGCTACGAGCCCGGCATGGGAGCGGTGATCCCGGCCGAGTCCAAGGTGGTGCGCGAGGTGTTCGCCCGGTTCCTGGAAGGCGAGACGCTGCGGGCCATCGCGTTCGATTTGAACGGTCGAAAAGTGCCGACCGCGATGGGCTCGGCCTGGACCGTCGGCGGCGTCGGCCGGATCCTGGACGCGCCGCGCTACGCCGGGATCCGCGTCTTCCGCGGCCAGATCCGCGCCGACGACGGCGGCTATCTGCCCGCGGCGTGGGAGCCGTGCGTCAGCGTCGAGGACTGGGAACGGGTCCGGACGCTGCGGACGAACCACGGCGCCGCGCACACCAACTCGCGCAACGGCGCCGAGCGCTCGGGCTACCTGCTGACCGGGCTGGTGGAGTGCATGGCCTGCGGGCACAGCATGGTCGGCTCGGTCGTCGGCGGCTACCGGATGTACGCGTGCGCCTCGACCCGCAACCAACCGCCGGAGGAGTGCGCGCGCTCGATCGGCGCGACGTCGTTCGAGATGCACGTGCAGGAGGACGCGGTCCGCATCCTGCAGGAGTGGGACGCCGCGCGCGTCGCGTCGCTGCCGATGGTGGGCAACCGCCGGCCGGACCCGCGCACGGCGCCGGACGGCGAGCACCCGGCCTTCGGCGACGTGCACGGCGGCGTGGTGGTGCGGTCGGCGGCGGCGATCGACGGGATCGTGACCGGGCCGGAGGCCGGGGTGGACTGGCCGCGGGTGCCGCTGCGGCGGCGGGCCGAGGTGCTGCGGTTTCTGTACACGGTGATTCGGGTGGGGCCCAAGACGACGAGTCGCGGGGTTTTCGATCCGGGGCGGATCGCTTTTGTACCGCATCCGCTGTAGGGGCGGGGGGCGGCGGCAACCTCACCCGGCGCCGGGATGCTTGCTGCGCCAGGTGCTCTTCTTGGCCTGATTGCCGCAGCGGTCCATCGAGCACCAGCGGCGGGTGCCGGGCCGGGATGTGTCGAGGAACCAGGCGCCGCAGTTCGGCCCCGCGCAGTCGCGGACCCGGCCGATCAGCGGCGACGTCGCGAGGTCGAGCGCATCCCGCGCGATGGCGGCGAGGATCGCGGCGACTGGGTCGTCGGCGGCGTGGTGCAGCGTGCCGTCTTCGTCGAGGACCGGATGCGGGGTCGGCGCCGATCCGGTCTTGTTGAGCAGCGCGCGTGCCTCTGGCGGGCAGTCCGCAGCCGTCGTCGCGCGGGCGGCTTTCAACAGCGCGTAGACCGCCTCGCGGGTTTCCTGCGCGGCGTGCAGCGTGCGGGGCGTCGGCGCGGCGATCGCCAAGTCCTCGTCATACGGCCCGAGCTGCCTGATCCAGGCGACCAGCGTCTCGGGGGTGGCGAGCTCTTCGAACGCCCCGTCCGTGCCGCGCCATCTCAATGTTCGGATGAAGTCCAAGCTCAGCCGGCCGGAGCCGGTGCGGAACTCGGTGGCTGTCTCGGGCATGGTCTCAGCGTACCTTGCCTGGAACCGGTTTGACCGGTGTACATTTGCGGAACCATTTAAACAGGTTCCACGGTTCCCGTGAGGTGACTCTTGTCCGCGCTCGTCGTACCCACCCCTGCCCTGAAGCCGGTCCTGAGCCGGCCGTTGACGTTGCTGCTGTCGATCGCGTGCGGTGTGGCCGTCGCGAACATCTACTTCCCGCAGGCGATCAGCCCGCTGATCGCCACCGGACTCAAGACAACCAAGAGCTCTGCCGCGCTGGTCACGACCTGCGCGCAGTTCGGCTACGCGGCCGGCATCTTCCTGCTGGTCCCGCTCGGTGACCGGCTGCGGCACCGGCGCCTGGTTACGACGCTGCTGGTGCTCACCGCGGTCGGGCTGGTGCTCGCCGGCGCCGCGGACACGCTGCCGATGCTCGCCGTCGCCAGCACCCTGATCGGGGCGACGACGGTCGTGCCGCAGATCCTGATACCGATGGCCGCCGGGCTGGCCGAGCCCGAGCGACGCGGCGAGGTGACCGGGACGCTGCTGTCGGGGCTGATCGGCGGGATCCTGCTGGCCCGCACGTTTTCCGGGACGCTCGGCCAGTGGCTCGGCTGGCGCGCTCCGTACCTGGTCGCGGCGGTCGCGGTGCTGCTGCTGTCGGTCGCGATGGCCGCGTTCCTGCCGACGACGACGCCGAGCACCGGCGAGCGGTACCCGGCGTTGCTGGCCGCGTCGGTGCGTCTGCTGCGGACGGAGCCGTTGCTGCGGCGCTCGTGTCAGTACCAGGTGTTGGTCTTCGCAGCGTTCAGCGCGGCGTGGACGGCGCTGGCGTTGCACGTCACCGGGCCGAAGTACCACCTCGGCACACCCGCGGTCGGGGTGCTGGCGCTGGTCGGGGCCGGGAGCATGTTCGCGACGCCGCGGGCCGGCCGGGCCACCGACCGGCTGGGGCCGGACGCGGTGAACCTGCGCTGCCTGGTCGGGGTGGTGGCGGCCGCGGCGCTGCTGGTGACGGGGTCGGCGGGCGGCGTGTTCGGGCTCGTGGGCCTGGCGGTCGGGATGCTGGCGCTGGACGTCGCGATGCAGTCGGGGCAGGTCGCGAACCAGGCACGGATCTTCGCGCTGCGGCCGTCAGAGCGGGCGCGGCTGAACACGGCGTACATGACGTGCGCCTTCCTCGGCGGCAGCGCGGGGTCGTGGCTCGGGGTGCGGGCGTATTCGGCGTTCGGCTGGAACGGGGTGTGCGGGACGGTCGCGATCTTGGGCGCGGTGGCGCTGCTGCGCTGCCTCTTGATACCTAGACAGCCTAAAGCATAGAGTTCCTAGGCATGACGACGATCGTTGCGGCCGGCCTCACCAAGAGCTACGGCGCCGAGCCGAACCGCGTGCCCGCGCTGCGCGGCGTGGACGTCGCGATCCCGAAGGGCACCTTCACCGCGGTGATGGGCCCCTCGGGATCCGGCAAGTCCACGCTGCTGCACTGCCTGTCCGGCCTGGACACCGTGGACGCCGGCACGGTGCGCATCGGCGACACGGAGATCACGGCCCTGCCGGAGCGCGCGCTGACCCGGCTGCGGCGCGAACGCATCGGCTTCGTGTTCCAGACCTTCAACCTGCTGCCGACCCTGACGGCCCGCGAGAACATCGTGCTCCCGCTGGAACTCACCGGCCGCCGCCCCGACCCGGCGCACTTCACCGCGGTGGTGGCCCTCCTGGGCCTGCCCGACCGCCTGGAGCACACGCCGGCGCAGCTCTCCGGCGGCCAGGCCCAGCGCGTGGCGATGGCCCGGGCGCTGATCACACAGCCCGACGTGGTCTTCGCCGACGAGCCCACCGGCAACCTCGACCGCCGCACCGGCCGCGAACTCCTGTACCTCCTCCGCCGCAGCGTGACCGAACTCGGCCAGACCGTGGTGATGGTGACGCACGACCCGGCCGCCGCCGCGCGCACGGACCGCGTCCTGCTGCTCGCCGACGGCCGGATCGTGGACGACGTGGCGGCCCCTTCGGGGGCCGAGGTGCTGCGGCGGCTGGACGAGTTGGACGCGGGGGCGACCGCCTGATGCGCATCGCCACCGTCCTGCGCCGCGGCCTCGCCGCCCGCAAAGCCCGCGCCCTCGCGACCGGCGGGGCCGTGGCGGCGGCCGTCGCCTTCCTGGCGTCGAGCTACATCCTCACCGACACCATCGATGCCGGCGTCCGGCAGCAGGCCGATGCCGCGACCGCCGGGGTCTCCGCTGTCGTCACTGATGCGCGCGGCTTCGGCGGCTCTGTTCTGACCGGCGCTCCTACCTTGCCCGCCTCGCTCGTCGGCCGGGTGCGGGGTGTGCCCGGCGTCGTGGCGGCCGAGGGCATCGTCGAGGGCTACGCCATGCCGCTCGACCGCGGCGGCCACACCATTTCCGCGCTCGGTGGCCTCGGCCTGTCGATCCCCGTCGATCCGCGCCTGCGCCTCGTGAACCTCCAGTCCGGGCAGTGGCCTCAGGGCCCTGATCAGATTGTCGTCGACGCCGGGACCGCCGGCAGCCTCCACCTCGCCGCCGGCAGCGGCCTGCGTGTCGCGCTTGCCCGCGGCGTCCAGAGCTTCACCGTCACCGGCACCGTCGGCTTCGGCGGTGCGCAGAACATCGCCGGGCTCAGTGTCGTGGGCTTCGATCCGGCGACGGCCGCCGCGCTCCTCGGCAGCGGGAACACTGTCGCCGCGGTCGAGGCCGTCGGCGCGTCCGGCGTCGATCCGGCGGCGCTCCAGTCGCGCATCGCTGCGGCGGTCGGCGGGGACTACACCGTCCGTACCGGGGCGCAGCAGGCCGCGCAGCTGGTCGACCAGGTCGGGTCGGTGACCTCCACGATCGGCGCGGTGCTGCAGGTCTTCGCGATGGTCTCGGTCGTGGTGGCGGCGCTGCTGATCGCGAACATCTTCGCCGTCACCGTCGCGCAGCGCACCCGCGAGCTCGCGCTGCTGCGCTGCGTCGGCGCCGGACGCCTGCAGCTGGCGCGCCTCGTCCTGGCCGAGGCTTCGCTGGTCGGGCTGGCCGGCGCGGCCGTCGGGCTGCCGCTCGGGCTCGGCGTCACCACCGGGCTGCGGTGGGGCTTCGGCCACTTCGGCCTGCCGCTCCCGGCCGGCCCGACCGTCGTCGCCGTGCGCACCGTCGTCCTGTGTTTCGTCGTCGGCCCCGGCATCTCCGTTGTCGCCGCGGCCTCGGCGGCCCGCCGTGCCTCCCGGGAGCGGCCGCTCGCCGCGCTCAGCGCCGTCAGCACCGCCGATCACGCCGGACGCCTGTCCTGGTGGCGGCGTGTGGCAGCCGCGCTGGCGTTCCTCGGCGGCGCGGCCCTGGAAGCGGGCGCCGGCAGCATCGCCCCGGCCGGCCTCGGCAGCATCCTGATTCTCCTCGGCGTGGGCCTGGCCGGTCCGGCGCTGGTGCGGCCGCTGACGGCGGCGCCCCGCGCGGCCGTCGTCGCCGTATCAGGGTTCGTAGGACGCCTCGCCGGACGCCAGATGACGCGCGAACCGCGCCGCGTGGCAGGCACCGCCGGCACCCTCGCCGTCGCCGTGGCCACCGTCTCCATCGTCGCGGCGATGGCGGCGTCCCTGGTCTCAGAAAGCGAGGCCGACGTCCGCCGCTCCCTGCACGCCGATCTCGTCGCCGCCACCACCGCCGGCACCGGCGCGACCCTCGACCCGAGCGCGGTCCAGCGCATCGCCGCGCTGCCCGGCGTGGCCCACGCGACCGGCCTGTCCTGCGGCATCTTCAAAGCACCCGGCGACTCCGAGAAGGCCTGCGGCATCGACCCGGCCACGCTGCCCGCCGACGTCGACCCCGGCGTCAGCGCCGGCCGCCTCGCCGACCTCGCCACGGCCGGCACCATGGCGGTCAGTGCCCTGGCCGCGCAGCGCGACGGCTGGCACCTCGGCCAGACCATCCCGATCACGTTCCCGGTCGGCGGGACCCGCCAAGTCCGCATCGCAGCCCTCTACGACAACGAACAGGTCCTCGGCGCCTTCCTGATCCCCGAATCCGACTACCTGAAAGCGTATCCGCCGCAGGATCAGGGCCTTGAGGAAGTCCTGATCCGCACCGAGCCGGGGCAGACCGCACAAGCCCGCCAAGCCGTCGCGGCCGCCCTCGCCGCCTACCCGCAAGCCACCCTCGACGACCGCGCCGCCTACGCCGTCCGGGCCGCGCAGGGTTTCCAGCTCCTGGCCACGATCATGACCGCGCTGCTCGCCCTCAGCCTGCTGATCGGCGTCCTGGCCGTGGTCACCAGCCTGGCGTTGAGCGTGCTGGAACGCACCCGGGAGATCGGCCTGCTCCGCGCGGTGGGCGCCGAGGCGAGCCATATCCGTACCCTGATCCGCAGCGAAGCGCTGGCCACCGTGGCGACCGGCACGTTCACCGGCGTCGTCCTCGGCCTGCCGATCGGCTGGATCCTGGCGCGCGCCGTCATGGACGGCCACCTGCCGGGCACGCCGTCGGTCCCGGTGCCGCTGCTGGCGGTCGTGGTGCCCGCGACGTTCGCCACCGGGCTGCTCGCGGCCGTGGCCCCGGCACGCCGCGCCGTGCGGATCGGAGTCCTGCAGGCGCTGCGTGCCGAATAGAAGCCCTAGAAGGTCTTACTTTGTTTCCGACTCGCCGCCGGCGGCAGGCTTGTCGTCGGCCGGCGTGGTCGGCGCGGCCGGAGCAGCGGCACCGGTCGGAGCAGCGCCACCGGTCGGAGCGGCGGCCGCAGCCGCACCACCGTTCGGCTCGTCCATGTCGATCACCGGCACCGGGTCCAGCCCGAGGTGCGCCGCTATCCGCGTCAGCAGCATGTCCTGCGCCGCCAGGTGCTCCTGCAGCTGCGCGGTCTCGTGCAGCGTGGCGCTCGCGTCGTGGTACGTCGCCTCGCTGCGCGCGTCGGCGGCCGCGGCCTGCACGTTCTGCCCCACCATGATCACCGACAGCAGCACCAGCTGCAGGAAGGTCTGCGCGACCCACGCCACGATCGTCGAGGCGCCGCCGCGGATCGCGGACGGCAGGCTGATCATGTCGAACGCCGCGAACAGGTACGCGCACCACATCGAGCCCACGGCCCGGGTGATCAGCAGCGCGGCCTTCGTGTTGAAGCGCGTGGCCGCGTTGTCGGTGCGGTGCTGGTCGGCGACCTTCACCGGGCCCTCGGCGTGCCGGGCCGCGATGTGCGGGTGCGGGATGTGCTCGTAGTGCAGGTGCTTGGCCAGATCCAGCGGGTTGCTCGGGCTCATCAGGCGCTCCTTCGACGGCGGGGCCCGACGGCCCGGGCCCGGTTCGTCGGGTGCTCCATACCGGCGAGCGAAGTCAGTTCACACAGGTGATCCCGTTGTCCATGGCGATGCCGGGCGAGTTCGCCGGATCCGGGGTGCCGGACGGATCCGGTGTCGCGGAGTCCGTCGGGCCCGGTCCGGTCCCGTCGGTCGGCGCCGGGGGCTGGGGGCCACCGGGCGGAGTGTAGTCGGCGCCGAGCCTGATCAGCACATGCCCGGCCGCGGTGCGGGCCGACGGCGCCGGTACCGCCTGCACGCCGAGGGTGGCCGCGAGCTGGCCGGCGGCCTTGGCCGCGCCCTTGCCGTACAGGATCGTGGTGCGGGACTCGGCGGTGGCGCCCGCGGTCTTGTCCACCGGCCAGCCGGAGGCGGCGAGCCAGTCGCCGACCGTGGTCGCCAGGCCGTTTTTCGCGGTGGCGTTGTAGACGTCGACGACGGTGTGCGTGTCGGTCGGCGCGATCGCGGCCGGACGCATGCCGGTGGCCGCGCCGGGGGCGGCGGGCAGCGGCGGGAGGGCCGGAGCGGCGCCGGCCGCCTGCGAAGTCCCCGCGACACCGGAAGTCCCTGTAACCCCGGAAGCCCCCGCAACCCCCGCCTGATCCGGCAGCGCCGAACGGTCCTGCCCGAGCCCGCCGCCGGAATCGTTGAGCCCGCGCGGCCCCATCGCCGACGCCGGGTCCCCGCCCTCCCCGTTCTGCGGCACCTCCCCGTTCTGCGTCATCTCGTTCGCGAACTGCTTCGCGTCGCCGAACCCTGTCATCACGATCTGCCGGATCTGCACCGGGTTCACGGTGTTGACCGACCCGTCGCCCGGCAGCACCGGCTGCCCGGTGATCGGCAGCTCGCGGAAGTCGGCGCTGCCGGCCGTCAGGTTCTGCGCGCGGTCGGCGAAGTCCAGCACGTCCCAGGAGTCGTCGATGACCACGTCCTTCTTCACCACGTCGAACAGCCCCTGCATCTTCCCCAGGTCGCCGATCACGCCCTCGGTCTTGAGCTTGTGCATCACCGACGACAGGAACGCCTGCTGCCGCCGGTTGCGGTCGAAGTCGCCGCGCAGCAGGTGGAAGCGCTGCCGCACGAACTGCAGCGCGGTGGCGGCGTCCAGCATCGAGTGCCCGGCCGGCAGCTTCAGCCCGGTGCCCGCGCCGTCCTCGATCGGGTCGTACACCGGGTGGTTCAGGCAGACCTCGATCGGGCCCACGGCCTTGGCGACGTCGTAGAAGCCCAGCAGGTTGATCTCGGCCAGGTGGTCCACGTGCTCGCCGGTGAGCAGCTGCACGGCCCGGATCGTGGACTCCCGGCCCACCTCGCGGCTGACCTTCTCGATCTGCGCCTGGTCGGTCACACCACCGGCCTTCAGCCGATCCACCGCGATCGCCTTCGCGCGGCCGTACGCCTCCTTGATCTTGTGCATGCCCAGATCCGGGATGTCGCCGACGGTCGAGGTGCCGCCGGGCTCCTCGACGTAGTCGTCGCGGGCGATCGAGAACGCGGTGACGCGGCCGCCGTCGGCCGGGATGTGCATGAAGATCAGGACGTTGGTGTTGTAGCCGCCGATGTCGGAGGAACCGGCGTGCAGTTCCTGCTCGACGAAGTCGGTCGGCAGGTCGGCGCCGTTCATGTCCTTGCGCGAGTCCAGGCCGATCAGCAGCAGGTTGACCGAGCCGTCCAGGTGCGGGGCGACATAGCCCTTCTCGCCGGAGCGGATCTCGTTGATCGCGTCGGAGGTCAGCAGGCCGGAGGTCAGGTTGTGGTACGCGGCCCAGGTCGCGGCGCTGGCCACGACGATCGCCGCCGAGGCCGTGCAGGCCAGCGCGCGGGCCGCGACGGTTGCGCGGCGGCGGCGCGGCGGGCGCCGCTCGGGACGCCCGGCGTACTCCGGACGCTCACCGCGCGGCGGACCCGGAGGACGCGGCGGCTGCTGCGGACGCGGAGTCCAGTACCGCAGGTCGTCCTGCGGGCGCGGACGCGAGCCCGGCGCGCGCGGCGACAGGTCGTAAGGAGGCTGCGGTCGGGGGCGCCGCGGGGGAGTCTGGTCAGGCACGGGCCGACCCCCGGGCGAGCCGGCGTAACAGCGCCACGGCGGCCGTGACCAGCAGCGTCACCACCATCGCAGGGAAGGCGTCGATCATGCCGTGCGCCACCGCGACCGCCTGCTTGGCGCCGCCGCCGGAGGCGTCGAAGACCTCGCGCCCCACGCACACCGCCCAGATCGCCACCGGCGCCAGCGGCAGCACCCACCACAGTCCGTCCGGCCGCACCCGCAGCGCGGCCAGCGCCGCGGCGGCCGCGCACAGCACCGCGAACAGCACGCCGCCGAAGAACATCCCGATCGCCGGGACGAGCACGAGCAGGACCGTGACGCGCCCCGCCGTGATGTTCGTGCGGGTGGTGGGTGCTCGATGACAGCTGCCGTGAGTGCCGGGGGTGTGTGGCATGTGGCACATCTTCACATCTTGGGTGGCGGCGGTGGGATAAGACCGAGAAGTGTCTGATGCCGCATTCATCGGGTCATGCACTCATCCGATCGATCGGCCCCGAGCCCACGCAGAAGACAGGTGATAGCACCCCTGATTCCGCGAGCCCGCCGGGCGAGTCTGGATCACATGACAGCCATGGAAGACGCGCTGCGTCTGGAATCAGTCAGCAAGACGTTCGGCGACCAGGTGAAGGTCGCCGCTCTGGACCGGGTCAGCCTCGGCCTGCCCTACGGCACCTTCACCGCCGTCATGGGCCCCTCCGGCTCCGGCAAGAGCACCCTGCTCAACTGCGCCTCCGGCCTGGAGCGCCCGGACTCCGGCCGGATCCTGATCGGCGGCCAGGAACTCGACACCTCCGACGAGACCGCCGCCACCCGCTTCCGGCGCGGCCGCATCGGCTTCGTGTTCCAGGCCTTCAACCTGCTGCCGACCCTGACCGTCTGGCAGAACGTGCTGCTGCCGGCGCGGATCGCCGGGACTTCGGTCGACAAGCGGCGCGCGCGGGCCCTGCTGGACCGGATCGGCCTCGGCGACCGGCTGGACCACCGGCCGGCTGAGCTGTCCGGGGGCCAGCAGCAGCGGGTCGCGATCGCCCGCGCCATCGTGAACCGGCCGGCGCTGCTGTTCGCCGACGAGCCGACCGGGGCGCTGGACTCGGCGCGCGCCGCCGAGGTGCTGATGCTGCTCGGGGAGTCGGTGCGGGAGTTCGGGCAGACCGTGGTGATGGTGACGCACGACCCGGTCGCCGCCGCGTACGCCGACCGCGTGCTGTTCCTGGCCGACGGCCGGATCGTGGACGAGATGCGGGCCCCGCGGGCGGCCGGCGTGGCGGCGCGGATGGCCGAGTTCGGCGCCGCCTCCCGGTCCGGCGCGAAGGCGGCCTGACATGCGCACTGTGAGCTTCAGCAATCTGCGACACCGGCGCGGGGCCTACCTCGCCTCGTTCCTGAACCTGTTCCTCGGCGGCGCGATCCTCACCGGTTTCGCAGCACTTTTCGAAACCGGCAGCGCGCCGGGCGTGTCCAAGACCGACCGTTCGGCCCTGCAGACCACGGCCTTGGTCATCGGCGGCTGGGGCGCGCTGATCATCGCCTTCGGCACCGCCGCGACGCTGAGCCTGACGGTGCGGCAGCGGGAGAAGGAGATCGCGCTGCTCAAGGCGGCCGGCGCGCTGCCCCGGCAGATCCGCCGCATGATCACCACCGAGACCGCGATCCTGCTGGCGGCCGCCGCCGTCCCGGCGATCCCGACCGGCATGGTCGTGGGCCGGACCGTGCTGGCCGCGCTGAAGTCCTCGCACCAGGTCTCGGACGGCGTCGGTCTCAAGTTCGGCGCCACCACCCTGGCGATCGGGCTCGGCGACGTCGCGCTGGCCGCGCTGGCCGCCGCGATCGTGGCCGGCCGCCGCGCGGCGAACCAGAGCACCGCGGCCTCGCTGGTCTCGGCCGCCACCGGCGAGGCCGGGATGTCGCGCAAGCGCAAGATCGCCGCGGTCGTGGTGATCCTGCTCGGCCTGGACGCCGGCGTGATGAGCGCGACGATGCTGAAGGACGACCCGAACGCGGCGATGGCCAGCGCCGGCCAGGCCTGCATCCTGACCAGTGTCGGGCTTGCGCTGCTGGCCCCGGCCCTGGTCCGGATCGCCGGCCGGGTGCTCGGCCCGCTGATGCGCCGCAGCGGCGGGTACCTGGCCGAGGCCGAACTCCGGCTGAACGCGCGGCAGGCGGCCTCCGTCCTCATGCCGGTGATCCTGTTCGTCGGCCTGGCCAACGGCACGCTGTACGAGCAGTTCATCCAGGACGACGCCAACCGCGCGCAGCACGTGCACCTGTCCGCCGACGACAAGGGCGTGCAGACCCTCAGCTTCCTGGTGGTCGGCATGATCACGCTCTTCGCGGCCGTCGTCGTGGCGAACATCGCGGTGGTCGGCACGCTGCACCGCCGCAAGGAGTTCGGCCAGCGCCGGCTGATCGGCGACACGCCGGGCGACGTGCGGCGCTCCCTGGGCTGGGAGGCGTGCGCGATCGTGGCGGCCGGGCTGTTCTTCGGCTCGCTGGCGGCACTGGCCGGCATCATCCCGTTCAGCTACGCCCGGACCGGCCACCTGATCCCGGACCAGGGCGTCGGGGTGTTCCTCGCGGTGGCGGCGAGCGTCACGGCGCTGACCCTGGCCGCGTGCCTGGGCGCCGCCCGGCGGGTGCTGAGCGTGCCGGCGCTGGCCGCGATCACCGCGTAGTCCCGATAATGGCGACGCGAGAAGGGACGAGTGTGATGGCCGGACTGCCGGAGGCGGTCGGAGGTGGGGCCGACGCCTGGCGCGCGCGTGGCGCCGCGACCGCCCTGGCGGCCGGCCGGGGTCTGGTGATCGCGCCGGTCTCGCTGCTGGCGGGGATCCCGCTGCTGGTGGCGGCGGCGCTGGCGCTGGGCCTGATGCCGGTCACCGGAGGCCTGCTGGTGCCGCCGGTGATCGGGGCCGTGCGCGGCCTGGCGAACTGGCAGCGGGGGATCGCGGGGCGCTGGAGCGGGGTCGGGATCGAGTCGCCCTACCTGCCGCGGGCCGGCCGCGGCCGGCTGCGCTGGCTGCTCGGCGACCCCGCGACCTGGCGGGATCTGCTGTGGCTGGTCACCAACGTCCCGATCGGGATGGCGCTCGGGCTGCTGCCGGCGACGCTGGTCGGGTGGGGAGTGGTCGGCGTGGGCTCGGTGCCCGGGCTGGCGCTCAGCAGCGATCCGTTCTGGCCCTTCGGGCTGGGCTTCGGCCTCCCGGCGCTGGTGCTGGCGCCGTTCGTGGGCCCGTCACTCGTTCGGGCGCAGGCGCTGTGGGCCCGCGCGCTGCTGGCCCCGACCGACGTCGGCGAACGCATCAGCACCCTGACCGTGACCCGCGAGCGGGTCAGCGACGACGCCGAGTCCGAGCTGCGCCGCATCGAGCGCGACCTGCACGACGGCGCGCAGGCCCGGCTCGCGGCGGTCGGCCTGAGCCTGGGCATGGCCGAGGACCTGGTCCGGGAGAACCCCGACGAGGCCATCGCGCTGCTGGCCGAGGCCCGCGAGCACAGCGGCGCCGCGCTGGCCGAGCTGCGCTCGCTGGTCCGCGGGATCCTGCCGCCGGTGCTGGCCGAGCGCGGACTCGGGGACGCCCTGCGGGCGCTGGCCTATGCCTCGCCGATCCCGGTGGAGGTCCGCAGCGATCTGTATCAGACATGGCGGCTGCCAGCCCCGCGCGAGTCGGCGCTGTACTTCGGGATCGCCGAGGCCCTGGCGAACGTGCTGAAGCACAGCGGCGCGGCCCGGGCCCGGATCGACGTGTTCCGGCGTGACGACAAGGTGGTCGGCGAGGGCTGTGTCGTGGCGGAGATCTGGGACGACGGCGTCGGCGGCGCGGACCTGTCGCGCGGTGACGGTCTGGCCGGAGTGCGGCGCCGCTTGGCCGCCTTCGACGGGCGGCTGACGCTGGACAGCCCGGTCGGCGGGCCGACGACGGTGACGCTGGAGGTGCCGTGCGAGTAAGCGCTGCGGGACCGGCTGCTGTGTGGTGCCCTGCGGCTTGGCGGGGTGCTGCTGCTGGAGGTGCCGTGCGAGTGAGGGGATCTCGATGCGCGTAGTGCTGGCCGAGGACCAGGCGCTCCTCCGGGACGGCCTGGTCCGCCTGCTGACCGCCCACGGCTTCGAGGTGGCGGTCGCCGTCGAGACCGGCCCCGACCTGCTCGACGCGCTCCTCGCCGAACGCCCGGACGTGGCCGTCGCCGACATCCGCCTGCCGCCGACCTTCAAGAACGAGGGCCTGGCCGCCGCGCTGGAGGCCCGGCGCCAGGTGCCCGGCCTGCCGGTGCTGATCCTGTCGCAGCACGTCGAGCCGCTTTACGCGCGTGAGCTGCTCTCCGACAGCGCCGGGGCTATCGGGTATCTGCTGAAGGACCGCGTTTCGAACGTGCGTTCGTTCGTGGATGCGCTGCGGACCGTCGCCGGCGGCGGCACCGCCATGGACCCCGAGGTCATCGCCCAGATGCTGGCCCGGCGCTCCCGGGACCGACGCCTGGGCTCACTGACCCCGCGCGAGCGCGAAGTGCTGGCCGCGATGGCCGAAGGGCACGCCAACGCCGGGATCGCCGCCAGGCTGGTGATCACCGAGAAGGCGGTCAGCAACCACATCAACACGATTTTCGCCAAGCTCGGGCTGCTCCCGGACCTCGACGGGAACCGGCGGGTGCTGGCCGTGCTGGCGTTCCTCGACGCGGCCTGAACCGCGGCCTGAGGCCTGTCGAAGTCCGCTCAGAGATTTATCCCGTGCAGATTCCCGTGCATTCGGAACGGGAATAGCTCTGCCTGGGCTATGTTTGGGCACGTCGGGTACCTGACATCGGCCCCGGCGTCAGCGGCGGGCCGGCCGTTCAAACCGGCTCACCGCCGATGGCGCACTTCCGCCGCCGGGCCCGCACCGAGTTTGGATTCGCGGGAACGGGTAGCGGTGTTCGCGGTGGCCGACGGAGCTGATGCGAGGAAGGGGTGGCGATGGCCGATGGTCAGCGTCCGCTGCCGCTCCCGCTGATGTCGAGCACGAACAGGTCGGCGACGCCCGCCAGCTGGAGCACCCGCAGCACCGCCTCCGACGGCGCGGCCAGCGTCAGGCGTGCGCCCGAGGCGCCGGCCTTGTGCTGCGCGCGGATCAGCGTCCGCAGGCCCATGGAGTCCAGGAACGCCACGCGCGAGCAGTCCACGACCACCTGCGCCCCGGCGTGCACGTACTCGTCCAGCACGCTCCACAGCGTGTCCGCCGCCGCCAGGTCCACGTCGCCGGCCACGGTGACCGTGACCGCCTGGCCGCCGCCCTTGCCGTCCCCGGACACCGCGGCGGCTCCGCCCCGGTCCGGGTCGTTGTCGACCTCGACCGAGAAGCCCTCGACCGCCATGACGCCTCCTGTTTTCCCACCCAGCCCGCGTGATCCCGGATCGCTACCGACGATATCGGGTCGGCTCACGGCTGGGAATCTGGCTCGATGACCTCGCGCCGGACGGCCCAGAGCCACCAGTCGGCCCAGACCCACCTGTCGGCCCACACCGAGCTGACGCCCGGGCCCTCGGCCCCGGGCCGGGCCCGGGCCTTCCTGACCGAGACCTGCCGCCGCTGGCACGCCGACGACTTCGTCACCGACGCCGCGCTGGTGGTCAGCGAGCTGGTCACGAACGCCGTCCGGCACGCCGGCACCGAGATGCGGCTCGGCCTGGAGCTGCGCGACGGCACGCTGACCGTGCGCGTCCACGACCACGGCCCCGGGCTGCCCCGGCTCATCCCGCCGGCCGAACGCGGGTTCGGCGGCCAGGGGCTGGCTATCGTGGTGCAGTTGGCCCAGGCCTGGGGGGTCGCGGTCGAGGACGACGGCGGGAAGGCCGTATGGTGCCGACTCGGGCCGCGCGCGGCGGTCCCGGCCGGGGCGGGCACGCAAGGGTCGCTGTGGAAAGGGGATCAGGACATATGGAGCGCGTGAGCGGTGTGGGTGGTGAGGACGGCGTCGGCACGGGTGCCGGCCGCCGCGGCGAGGCCGACGATGCCGACGGTCGTGTCCCGGTAACACTGAGCATCCCCGCCGAGCGCGACTACGTGGTGCTGGTCCGGTCCGCGGCCGGCCATCTCGGCGTGCGCGCCGGCTTCTCGATGGCCGAGATGGGCGACTGGCGGCTGGCCGTCGACGAGGCGTGCGGCCTGCTCCTGCTGCCCGACGAGGTCGACGCCACCGGCGAGGAGCTGGACTGCGTCTTCCGGCTGGGCCCGGAAGGCCTGGCGCTGACCGTCTCCGCCGAGGCCCGGCCGGGCTCCAAACCGCAGGTCGGCGGGTTCGGCTGGTCGCTGCTGGCGGCGCTCGTCGACGACCTGCAGTGGGCCGAGGAACAGGGCCGGGTCCGCGTCGACATCGTCAAGCGCGCGGCCGGCGAAGGCGTGCCAGGACCCGACGGTACGGCCCGGGCGGGGGTGCGGTGAGCACTCGCGGGAACGGTCCCGGCCCGGGCGCGTCCGGCCGCGGCGGGGCCGGGCACGACGGCGGCCGGAGGCGTCCCGAGGCTGGGACCAGCGGCACGACCGAGGGCGCGGCCGAAAGCACGGAAGAGGGCACCAAAGAGGGCGCCAAAGAGGGCACGACCGGGGTTGAGAGGGTGACTGAGATCGCGACTGGGAAGGCATCGCCGGCGGCCTCGGCGCCTGCATCCGCCGCCGCCTCCGCCCCCGCCGCGGTGCCGGCCTCGACGGCACCGGCGCGCGTCGTGCGCGCCGACCGCCGACTCCCGGACCAGGACACGGACATCCCCCTGCCGAGCATTCCCTCACCCCGGCTCGGCGGCGTGCCGCGGGACCGCGCCGAGCACCGCGCGGAGATCCACCGGCGCTTCGAAGTGCTGGCGGAGTGCGAGCCGGACAGCGTGAGCTACCGCACCCTGCGCGACGAGCTGATCGCCGAGCACATGAACTACGCGCGCTACGTCGCCTCGCGCTTCAGCGTCCCCGCCGACACCGCCGAGGACCTGGAGCAGGTCGCGTACCTGGCGCTGATCAAGGCGGTCGACAACTTCGACCCCTCGCGCGGCACCGCCTTCCTGGGCTACCTCACCCCGATGGTGGCCGGCGAGATCAAGCGCTACTTCCGCGACTCCACCTGGGACGTGCACGTCCCCCGCCGCATGCAGGAGCTGAGCCTGGCCCTGCACGGCGCCCCGGCCGAGCAGCTGGAGCGCCGGCTGGGGCGCTCGCCGACGATCGCCGAGCTGGCCGAGCACCTCGGCGCGCAGCCGGAGGAGATCGTCGAGGCCTTCGACGCCTCGGCCGCCTACAGCGCCACCTCGCTGGAGCGGCCGCTGGTGCCCGGCGACGAGCAGGGCGCGAGCCTGGGCGAGACGCTCGGCGGGGACGACGACGCCTACGAGTGGGTCGTGGACCGCGAGGCGCTGAAGCCACTGCTGACGGCGCTGCCGGAGAAGGACAAGCGGATCCTGCTGATGCGGTTCTTCCGGGGCATGACGCAGAGTCAGATCGGGACCGAGCTCGGCGTTTCGCAGATGCAGGTGTCGCGGTATCTGACGCGGATCCTGGGGACGCTGCGGGACGCGGTGCTCGTCGAGGACGGCGACGAGGAGTCGGGCAAGCCCTGACTGTTCTCAGTCCGCTGATTGCCCTTGCTCCCCGATAGCCATCAGCTGCCTGACCGTTCTCAGCTCAGCAGCTCGGCCGGCACCCGCAGTGGCCGCAGGACGTCCACCGGCTTGCGCATGTGCTCGTCCATCCCGGCCGCCGGGGCGTGTCGGGGGCGGGATCGCGCCGGTGTTCGGCAGGATGCGCCATTCCTCCATACTCCGCGCCGCCGGCGCTTTTGAGAACTCTGATTCGAATCCGAGCCCTGACGCAGCGGATTGGCCGCGGACGAAGCGGGTAACGGCGGATGTTCCGACACCGGGTCGGGCTCGGGAGGTCGTCGTGGTCATCACCCTGATCGTCATCCTGGTCGTCCTCGCCGCACTGGCGGCGATGTTCTTCCTCGGTCCCGCCGGCTGGCGCACCTCGGCCGCCGGAACCTTCGGCGGACTGTCGACGCGCGTCGGCAAGTTCATCGAGGGCGGCCGCGCCGACCCGCGCTTCGGCAGCGGCGCGGGAGGTGCGGCGGCCACGCCCGCACCGCCGCGGTTCACCGATGCGGACCGCGCGTATCTGGACGGCGTGTGGAAGCACGTGCAGAGCACTTTCGTCAGTAACCCGCGGGTCGCTGTGAACCTCGCGCACAGCACGGCCGAGGGCTTCTTCACCGCGCACGGCGTGCCGACCGACGGGCTCCCGGAGGGCGCGGAGGACCTGGCCGGGGACAACCCGGCCGAGGAGGACACCGAGACGCTGCGGCTCCGGCTGCTGGCGATCAAGACGTGGTCGGACCGGGAGGCCGCCCGCTGAGCCGGCGCGGCTGCCGTCGCCGTACCCGGCAGCCGCGCCGCTTTTCCTCGGGTCCGTGCGTGGTGGAAGCCCCGTTTCAAACTCTGTGACCGGGTACCTGGCAGGAACGCGGCGCCGCTGAACTCATCCGCGTGAGCAGTGAGGAGGCTGCTATGAGCACCATGACCGAGAAGGAATACCCGTACGCGATCGGCGCGGGCGTCTCCTGTGCCGACGGTGATTGCGGCCGGTTGCACCGGATCATCATGGACCCGGCCACCCGGGCCCTGACCCACCTCGTCGTCGGGCGGGACACGCACGTCGCGCGACTCGTGCCGGCCACGATGGTCGGTCGCGCCGGGCCCGACGCCATCATCCTGACCTGTACCATGTCCGGGTTCGATCTGCTGGAGCCGGCGGAGGCCACCGAGATGGTGCAGCAGGCCGCCCCGACCGGCGGACCCGTCACCGGCGGCGGCGCCCTCGGCGGCGGCTACCGGGCCCCGTCCAGGCCGGACATGATCACCTACGACCGGGTGCCGGCCGGCGAGGTGCAGCTGTGTCCGAACGAGCGCCTGCACGCCGCCGACGGCGACATCGGGCGCGTCAAGGGCCTGATGGCCGCATCCGACCTGCACGTCACGCACATCCTGCTCGCCGAGGGACACCTGTGGAACCGCAAGGAGGTTGCGGTCCCGATCCGCAACGTGGTCGACGCCACCTACGGCGTCCAGGTGGACCTGACGCGCGAGGAGCTGAAGGACCTGCCCGCGGTCGAGCTGACGCGGGCCGGGTGAGGACCCCGGCGGCCGGTCCGACCACCGGCCGCCGGTTCGCCCGGCGAACGGGGCTGGCGCGTAGTGCGGCGCCAGACGGGGAACCGGGCACCAGCAAGGCCAGCAAGGCCAGCAAGGACGGCGGCACGCGAAGGCGCGTGCCGCACCGGACGGCCGGGCGGCGTCGAGCCGCGCCGGACCAGAGCGGACCCGGGACCGCAGGCGGGTGCGGCCCCGGGTCCGCTGCGCCCAGTGTGAAGGCGGCGCGGCCCGGCGCGCAGTCGATTCGAGAGGGTTGGCGGCGAATGGCGCTTGACATGTCCGTTCGAAGTCCGGTCGCGGCCCCGCACGGACTGGCCGGAGGCGGCGACGGCGGTCGCCGGAGCACCCGTGGACGTGGCGTGAGGATAAGGGTTCGATGGGGACGGCTGGCACGGTGGGCGGCCGTTCGGTGCGGGATGCGGTAGGCCCGCGGGGGCGGCGCGACAGGGTTCTGACAGTTCCCTGTCCGCCCCGACGCCCCGAGCCGCGCCGACCGCTCCGACGCCCCGACCCACCCCGGCGCGCCCCGACCGACCGGGTTCAGCTGTGGCTTGAACTCGGCGTCGTGGGCGGTGTCGTGCTGTGCGCGGTCGACGGGCTCGAGGTCGGCGGCGCGGACGAGCTGGACGTGCTGCTCGGCGTCGTCGGCTGCGACGTGCTCGCCGTGGTCGAGACGGAGGTGCTCGCCGTCGTGCTCGGCGCGCTGGTCGTCGTCGTGGTCGAGGCCGGGGTCGTCGGCGCCGGGGCGGAGCTGGTCGTCGGCGTCGGCACGCTCGCAGACGTCTGCGACGTGCTGGTCCGCCCGACCGACCGGGTCAGCGGCGACGGGCTGGTACTCGTCCCCACGGACGCCGCCGGCGGCGAACCCGGGTTGTGGCTCCCGTTGTGCAGCACCAGGACCAGAGCCGTCGCGAGGGCCGCGATGACCGCGACCGACAGCACGCCGGCGACCAGCCCCGCGCCGCCGTTGCCCCGCGAGCCGCGTGGCGGCTCGCCGACGCCGACGCGTTCCGGCGTCCGTTCGCCGGCGGCCGGGATCACCGATGTCGCCCGGTCCGCCGACGTGAGCAGAAGCGTGGGATCCGGCGCCGGGCCGGGGGTTTGCAGCGGATCGGCGTCGGGCTCGGCGAAGACCGCGATCCCTTCGTAGTCCAGGATCTCGGCGGCGCTTTGTGCTATCGCCGCCGTCAGGTCCGCGGGCAGCCACGCGCCCTCCGGCACGTCGGCCATCCGTCCGATGATCTGCGCGGTGCTGGGGCGCTGCGCCGGATCCTTCGCCAGGCACATGGCGATCAGCGGCGCGAGCGAGGCCGGCAGGCCGGACAGGTCGGGCTCGCCGTGCGCGATGCGGTAGAGCAGCGCGTGGTCCGGACCGTCGCCGAAGGGGTTGCGGCCGCTGGCGGCGTAGGCCAGGACGGTGCCGAGCGAGAAGACGTCGGTCGCGGCGGTGAGTTCCTGCCCGCGGGTCTGCTCCGGCGACATGAAGCCCGGCGAGCCGACGATCGTCCCGACGTCGGTCCGCGTCAGGTCCGCGGCGGCGATGACCCGGGAGATGCCGAAGTCGATGACGTGCGGGCCGTCCACGGCCAGCATCACGTTGGAGGGCTTCAGATCCCGGTGCACCACGCCGGCGGCGTGGATCTCGGCCAGCGCCCGCGCCAGCCCGTACGCCAGCACCCGCAGTGATGTCTCCGGCAGCAGCGCGCCGGCACCGACCACGGCGCGCAGCGTCAGCCCGGACACGTACGTGGTCGCCAGCCACGGCATCGCGGCCTCCGGATCGGCGTCCACCACCGCGGCCGTGAAGCGTCCCGACACCAGCCGCGCCGCCGCGACCTCCTGCCGGAACCGCCGCCGGAACTCCCGGTCCCCGGCCAGCTCGGCCTTGACCACCTTCACCGCGACGGTCCGCCCGCCCCGCGTCCGTCCCAGGAACACCTGCCCCATGCCGCCGGCGCCGAGCCGCGCGATCAGGACATACGGGCCCACAGTGCGCGGATCCCCGGACTTCAGCGGTTCCACTCGTGGACCTCCCCGATCGGACGTTTCTACCAGTAGTAGTCCAGCATCGCAGCGAACTGAAGGACCGGGCACGCACGAACCGGCAACGCGGACGCGCTCCACCCGATCGGGCGGTTCGGCGTTCCGTGGAGGGGGCGGCGGTCGTTGGGAGTGGCCGGGAACGGCGGGACGGCGATCGCCGGCACTCGGCCGACCGGCTTCCTCACGGCCCGGCGGTCGTCTGGAGGACGGCGCGAACGAGTCGGGAGGACTGTGCCGCGATCTGCTCGGGCGGAACCGGGCGGCCGCTTTCGAGCCACCACACGATCGACTGGAGGAACATCGCGGAGACCACGCTGGGCAGCAGATCGTCCGCGGTCTGGTCGGGCAGGTGCGTGCTCACCATCGCGGCGAGCGCGGCGCGCATCCGGTCGGTGAACCAGGGGCTGCCCTTCTTGCCCAGCAACGCGCCGTAGAGGCGGTGGTAGCCGTCGATGTGCTTGAGGAAGTCGGCCCAACGCTCCCCGGGCGAGCGGGTGTCGCCGTCGAGGGTGGTCATCTCCGTCATGGCTTCGTCGAAGATCTGCTCGACCAGCTCGTACTTGTCGCGGTAGTTCCGGTAGAACGCGGCCCTGCTGATCATCGCGCGGGTGGTGAGCTCGCCGACGGTGATGCGGTCGAAGCCCTTGACCTCGATCAGCTCCACGAGGGCGTCGCGCAGCAGCGTGCGCGTACGTCGAACCCGTATGTCCGGCTGAGACATTCTCAGTCCTTTGTCTCGTTCGACACATTCCGCCGTGTCTGATTCTTGTGCCGGCGCGTGACGCCTGCGGACACTGAATCAGGTGTCGGATACGAGACAGGGTGTCTCGATCGAGTCTGGGTGTCAACCAGAAGGGGTTGGGCATGCGCGCTGTGCGGGTAACGCGGTTCGGTGCACCGGAGGTGCTTGTCGTGGACGACGTCGACGACCCGGCTCCGGGCGCGGGGCAGGTCCTGGTGGACGTCGACCTGGCCGGGGTCATGTTCGGCGACGTGATCGTCCGCTCGGGGCGATGGCCGATGCCCCTGCCGTGGACCCCCGGCATCGAGGTCGGCGGGCGCGTAGCGGCGGTCGGGCCGGGAGGCGACGAGGGGCTGGTCGGCAAGACCGTCGTGGCGACCACGGTCGGCCAGTCCGGAGGCTACGCCGAGCGCGCGCTCACCACCGCTGCCTACACCTTCCCGGTCCCGGACGGCCTCCCCCTGGAGACCGCGTTGACGGTGTTCCAAGCCGGGGCGGTGGCGCGCGGTCTGCTTTCGGCCATGCGGCTGCGGTCCGAGGACACGGTGCTGATCACCGCCGCCGCGGGCCGCATCGGCTCCTTGCTGGTCCAGCTGGCCAAGGCCGCCGGCGCCACGGTCGTGGGCGCCGCGAGCGCCGAGAAGGGCGATGCCGTCCGGGAGTTCGGTGCCGACCACGTCCTGGACTACACGACGGCCGACTGGCCGGAGCGCCTGCGCGACCTCACCGGCGGACGCGGCGCGGATCTCGTGCTCGACGCCGTGGGTGGCACGGTCGCCGAGCAGGCGCTGGCCGCCACGGCTGACGGCGGCGGGCGCATTGGTTTCTACGGGTACGCGTCAGGCGCCTTCGCCGAGCTCAACGTCCAAACCATCGCCCGACGCGGCCTGGCCGTCTACGGCCCGCTCGGCATCCTCACGCGCAAAACCGATGCGGAACAGCAGGACGACGCTTTGTATGCGCTGTCGGCGGCGGCTCGCGGGGAACTCACACCACGCATCCACACCCGATTCCCCCTGACACAGGCCGCAGAGGCGCACCAGGTACTCGAGCAACGGCGCTCTATTGGAGCTGTCGTTCTCACTCGCTCATAAGAGGACATGGCCTCCGGGAGTTACCCGGTACTGGCCGCAGCGGCGGTGGATGTTGGTCGGACCTCCATCGGACGTCCGTCGGAGGCCGTCGCCTCCGGGAGTCACTCGGTCGCCAGGAGCCGTTCCAGCCAGTTGCGGCGGGCCGCGCCGGCGGCCTTGCTGATCCGGATCTCGGGGTCGTGCCGGTCGAAGGCGTGGAGCGGGCCGGGCCACACGGGCAGCTCGGCCCGGCCGCCGGCCTGCCAGATCCGGCCGGCGGCGGTCTTCCCCGCTTCAAGCCCTCGGCGACCACTTCGCCCTGCCGGTCGACGACGGCGAGATCCACGCCGTGGTCGACCGGCTCGGGGAACTGCGACTGCCCGCGCTCTCACTCGCTACGCAACACCTCGGCGGCCGATGCCCTCGATGCGCGGATCGAGGGCAGGAATGCCCCGAGCGCGCCGATCACCGCACCGGAGGTGGCGAGCAGTGTCAGCGTCGGCCAGTCCCACACGTGGAGCAGTGAGGCCGGCAGGTCGCGGCCGGTGCCGCGGCCGGTCGCCGGGACGATGATCCGGTGGGCGAGCATGCCCGCCGGGAGCCCGATGAGGCCGCCGGCCAGGCCCAGTGCGGCCATCGCCGTCACCACCATCGCGATCAGCTGCCGCGGGGTCATGCCGATCGACTTCAGGACGCCGAGGTCTTTGCGGCGCTCGCGGGTGGTCATGACGACGGCGTTGAACACGCCGAGCGCGGCGACGACGATCAGCATGCCGGTCAGCGTCGAGATCACACTGATCATCACCTTCTCGATCGTGTCGATGCCGTCGTTCACCGCCGGTTGCAAGCCGGGGTCGATCGTTGCCGCCGCTTTGGCGTAGGCGTGCGGGTCGGTGCCTTTGGCGAGCCCGATGGAGTACGTCGCGGCGCGGTGTGTGGGAAACAGTCCGATGAACCGGTCCCAGTCGGTGGTGGTGACGTCCCAGCCGGCGGTCTGCTCGCCGACGACCTTCTCAGGGACCGCTGTGCCGTCCGGGGCGACCAGGGCGATCACTTGGCCGAGTGAGATCCCGTGCTGGTGCCAGAACTCTGATCCGACGACGACCTCGCCCGGGCCGTCCATCCAGCGCCCGCGCGCCAGGTCCGGGTGCAGCGCCGTGGTGTCCCCGGTCTCGACGTCGAGGTGGATGAGGGCGGCGTTCCCGGCTACGTGCGTCTGCACCGGGGTGTTCGCTGACACGTGGACAGTGCCGGGGAGGGCGCGCAGTAGGGCGAACAGCTGTGCGTCGGTGTGGTCCGGGCCGATCGGATGCCATGGCGATGCCGGATTGTTCACCCCGATCGTCACCTGGATCTTGTCCTGCTGGCTCTGGGTCCGGTCGTACTTGACGACGGATGCCGACATGCCGATCGCCAGCGTCACCGTCGCCACTCCGAGGACGACCATGGACAGCGTCAACGCTGTGCGCCCCGGCCGCGAGAGCGGCCAGCCCAGGCCCAGACTCACCGGACGAGGCAGCCGCGAACCGCCGAGCCGGCGCTGGGCGGCCAGTCCGCGTCCGGTCTGCTGGACGCTGCCCGCGCTGATCAGCGCGGCGGCCGGCAACCGTCGGGCCCGGATGGCTGGGAGGAGAGCGGACAGGACGACCAACACCGGCATGCCGAGCAGCACGGCCGGATACACCCACGCCGGTATCGTCTCCTGTCCTCGCAGTACGTCGGTGCCGGAGACCCCGTAGAACGCCTGGCTCACCATCGCCGAACCCGTCCTCGCGCCGATCGCGGCGCCGACGACGCATCCGGCCGCGGCAGGGACCGCGACCATGAGGACGTAGACGGACGTCACCTGGTTCGGACTGAATCCCAGGGCCTTGAGAATCCCGATGTGCCGGTAGCCCGCGACCACCGCGCCGCTGACGACATTGCCGACGATCATGATGGAGATGACCAGACCGAGGATGCTGAAGGCGGTCAGGAACGGCACGTAGGTGTTGGGTCCCGTGGCCAGATGGTTCTTGATCGTCAGGTAGGAACTCGTCCCGGCCAGGGACCCGGCGGGCAGGTGCGCCGTGACGGACACGACGTCGGCCTTGAGCGCCGAGTCCGACCCCGCGTCCCGGAACCGGTACATCATCTGGGTCGACGTGGCACCCAACGCCTCGGCTTCGGCGGGGGTGACCCAGCCGTCGGCGGAATCGCTCACCGACCTCGCGTAGCCGACCACGGTGAGATCCACACCGCTGGCCGTGACGACATGGTGCTCGGTGTCGATCATCTTCTGGTCCGTGCGGGAGTAGCCCTCGGGGCGGTCGAGCACGATCTCGCCGGGGCCCGTCGGCCAGCGTCCCGAGGCGAGCTTCACCGTGTCGACCGCGGTGTCGGGACGGTCGCGGCCCACGACGGTGAAGGCGCCGGCCAACTGGAACGCGGGGCTGCCGGTCTCGACCGGCTGATGCAGGACGGCCATCGGATACGGCCCGGCGGACGCCACGACACCCGGCGCCTGCGCGGTCTGCGCGAGCTGTGCGGCGTCCGCCTTCGAGCTGTCGAACTCGGCGACGATGTGCGCGCCGTGTGCCGCGTCGTAGACCTTGTCGAAGGGGCCTGATACGGCGGCGAGCAGCCCCAGCGTCACCACGGCCATCCCGGTGGACACCAGAACCACGACGCCGAGGACGGACGTCTGGAGCTTCCGGCGCTTGATCGCGGCCCAAGTCGCCGCCCACACGGCCCTCATCGCGCACTCTCCACAACACTGTCGCGAACAATGCGTCCGTCTTCGATCTCGACGACACGCGAAGCACACCGCGCAGCCAGCCGGGGATCATGCGTGACCAGGATCAACGTTTGACCGACCCGGTTCAGCTCCGTCAGCAGCTCCACCACCGCTTCCCCGGAGCGGCGGTCCAGCGCGCCGGTCGGCTCGTCGGCCAGCAGCAGCGCCGGCCGGTTCATCAGGGCCCTGGCGACCGCGACCCGCTGCCGCTCTCCGCCGGACAACGCCGCCGGATAGATGTCCTTCCGGTCCGCGATCCCGAGCTCGTCCATCAGCTCGGCGGCGCGCCGTCTGGCCGGGCGGGCCCGCATCCCCACCAGCTGACCGGCCAAGGCGATGTTGTCGAGCGCCGGAAGGTCGTCCAGCAGGTTGAAGAACTGGAAGACCATCCCGATCCGGCGTCGGCGGAACACCGCCAGGCCGCGCTCGGAGAGTCGGCCGAGGTCCTCGCCGCCGACCACGACCGATCCGGCGGACGGCCGGTCCAGCCCGGAGAGCAGGTTCAGCAACGTCGACTTGCCGGAGCCGGACGGACCCATCACCGCGACCGACTCGCCGGCGCGGATCTCCAGGCCGACGCCGTCCAGCGCCGCGTAGTCGCCGAAGTCTTTGCGCACGTCCCTCACTCGCACGACCATGTCCGGTTCTTCGGAACTCTTCGAGATCGTCATGGGAACGACAGTGCCGACGGCGGCTGCCCGGGCACATCGGAGCAGGACCCGCATTCGCGGTGCCGGTGCCATCCCCGGGCGTACGCCCCAGGTCCGATGCGGACTCGCGACGCGGGCACCTACGCTCGGCACATGTCCGTGACCCGGCCTGTACTGACGCGCGTGCCCGCGCCGCTCGTGGTTGCGTGCGTCTGGGCCTTGACGACGTCGTCCTTGTTCATCGCTCAGTCGCAGCGGATGGAACGGCCCTGGGGAATCGTCATAGCCGGACCTCCGTCGATATGGGCCAATGGCTGGGAACTGACCGCGCTGGGTTCGGCCGCCGCGCTGGCCTGTCTCGGATGCTGTCTGCTGGCTCGTCGCCCGCTGTGGTCGATGACCGCACTGGTGTTCAGCGCGCTCACCTTGAACTACGACATCCACTCCTCGAACATCGCGCCCGATCAGTACCTTCCGGTATGCGCCGCTCTGATCTTCGTCGCGGCGAACGGCTCCTGGCCGGCGGTGATGGCCGGTGCCGGGCTGGCATCCGCCGGACTGTTCGGCTACGTCGCGGTGTGTCTCGTCAGGGGGCTGAGAGTCGACACCTCGGTCGAGGCGGTGGTGCTGCTGATCATCGCGCTCGCCGGGGTGCTGGGGAACTCACAGCGCCGGGAGCGCATTCACGCCGAGGAGGCGCGCGTCCAGGCGGCCGACCAGGCGGTGACGGCCGAGCGGCTGCGGATCGCCCGCGACATGCACGACCTGGTCGCTCACACCATCGGCGTCGTGGCCCTCCAGGCCGGGGCCGCGAAACTGGTCGTCCAGAAGCGCCCGGAGGATGCGCGGAACGCCCTCGGAGCCATCGAGGACGCCAGCCGGGAGACGCTGGCTGGGCTCCGTCGTATGCTCGGCGCGCTCCACGACACCGACTCTCCGAACTCTGACTTTGCGAACTCTGACACGCCGAACGCCGCCACGCCGAACACCGGCACGCCCCTCGCGGGTCTCGACGGCGTCGAAAGACTCGTGGCGAGCGCACGGAATGCCGGTGTACGCGTCGACGTTGAGTGGCGCGGCGTGCGTCGGCCGCTTCCCCCGGAGATCGACGCGGCGGCGTTCCGGATCGTGCAGGAATCCGTCACGAACGTCATGAAGCACTCCGGGGCTCGTCAGTGCCGGGTGTCCGTCGATTTCGGCGACGCCGACCTCGTGATCGCGATCGTCGACAGCGGCACCCGAAGAAGCGGACGCGGCACTGGCAGCCGCACCGGGTACGGCCTCGCCGGCATGCGGGAGCGGGTCGGACTCCTCCACGGCGAATTCGGCGCCGGCCCGCGTCCCGAGGGCGGATTCCGCGTCGCAGCCCGCATTCCCGTCCCGAAGGAGCTTTGAATGCCGGTCCGCCTCCTGCTCGCCGACGACCAGCCGCTGATCCGCTCGGCGTTGGTCATGGCGACCGCCGACCTGCCCGACATCGAGGTCGTCGGCGAGGCCGGTACCGGGCTGGAAGCCGTCCGGCTGACCCGCAGCCTGCGCCCTGACGTGGTCGTCATGGACATCCGCATGCCCGGCATGGACGGCATCGAGGCCACCCGGATGATCACCGCCGACGGCTGCGCGACGCGTGTCATAGTCCTGACGACCTTCGACGACGACGACAACGTCTACCACGCCCTGCGCGCCGGATCCTCGGGATTCCTGGTCAAGGACATGGGAATCACGGACATCGTGGCCGGCGTCCGCGTGGTCGCGGCCGGCGACGCCCTGATCGCCCCCAAGGTCACCCGCCGCCTGATCGAGCAGTTCACCCGGCGCACCCAGCCGGCGGCGGCACCAGCAAAGCAGATCCCGGGCATCACCGGTCGGGAGCTCGAGGCCCTGACCCTCATCGGCCAGGGGCTGTCGAACGCCGAGTTGGCCGAGGCGATGGGAATCAGCGCCGCGACCGTCAAGTCCTACGTGACCCGGCTGCTGGCCAAGCTCGACGCGCGCGACCGTGCGCACCTCGTCATCGCCGCGTACGAGTACGGCCTGGTCGCACCCGGCGGCCAAAACGACGTCGACACCGATCCCACGAAAGGGACCAGCCAGCACTAAGGCACGCCAGTCATGGTCAATACAGCTAGTCACATCTGCACGCAGCAGGTTGCGGTCCGAAAGGCTGCCGACGTCTTCGGTCTGCGCGCCGCTCGTCCCACCGCCACGGCCGATGATGTGGTCGATGGTCCGTGCCGGGATGCCCGCGCCGTACGGCCGGGTGTGCGGTGCGTCCGGCGGGAGGACTGCGAGCGTGTATCCGGGGCCAAGGGCAGCGGACACAGTGGCGGAGTCGCAGTTGAAATCGCCGAGCAGGACGACCGGACTTGTCGAGGCGGTCGTGAGCTCGGCCAAGCGAGCCAGCTGACCGGCCCGGCGGTGGCCGGAGCTCACGTGCGTGGCGACTACGAGCATGTCGCCGGTCCGGACGGCCAGCAGGCCCTTGCCCGGATCGTCGTCGAAGGCTTCGGCAGCGATCTGGTGCGCTGGCTCGTTCGCGACCAGAACCAAGTGCTCGCTTGGGTCCACTAATGAGGACGTTCCGTAGCGCGGTCTCGGGGCACGTGGGTAGCGCAAAGCGTGTCACACGGGTTCGGTAGCGGCTCCACAATCCAGTGTGATCGCGATGATGCGAGCCGAACACGTTCATGCCACGATCGAAGGCATGCCTCGACTCCTGATCGTCCATCACACGCCGTCTCCCTCGATGCAGGCGATGTTCGAGGCTGTCGTCGCTGGGGCCACGGCGGACGAGATCGAGGGTGTGGAGGTCGTGCGGCGGCCGGCGCTCGCGGCGACCCCCTTGGATGCCATCGAGGCTGACGGCTACATCCTCGGCACGCCAGCCAACATCGGGTACATGTCGGGAGCCTTGAAGGTCTTTTTCGACACCGTCTATTACCAGATCCTTGATACAACGGTCGGCCGTCCGTATGCGACCTACGTCCATGGGAACAGCGACACGGTGGGAGCCGTTCGGGCCATCGAGTCGATCGCCACCGGACTGGGCTGGCAGCGGGTATTCCAGCCGGTGACGGTGACCGGCACGCCGACGAAAGCCGACCTGGAAGCGTGTTGGGAACTCGGCGCGACCGTCGCGGCCGGGCTGATGCCCTGAGCGCCGGCCCCTCTTAAATAGCGAATCAGTACTCCCTAAGGAGGAGGTCGCCCCGGGACGGCCGCTGTTGCCAGCCTGGGCGTTCCAGGTCGAGGTTGACCGCCCCGAGAGGGCTCGGACGCTTGTCCTTGAATGGGCGAGCAGGATGCCGGCGGTCTAGAGATGGGAAAGGGGGATTCCGCACCGCGTCTTGCGAGCGCCGAGTACTCGTCTACAGGGGAGAGCGGAGGGGGTGAGCCGCACGTGTCCACACCGGACCTGACCCTCTGCCTTAGTCCGCAAAGCGGCTGCTGCCAGGGCTAGCGTGATGGCTCCTGGACACCGAACTCGACCTCCAGATCGCCGCGAGCGCGGGCGCGGGATGGCCTCTCCCTACCAAGTTCAAAAGCGCCGGACGGACCTGACGGCCCGCCCGGACCACCTGCGGCCACCGGCGACGCGGCGCACGCGGGCAGGCCGTGACTGAAGGGCGCGCCGCGGCACTGCCTGGCCGGCGAGTGAATGTTTCTGGGGGCGCGCGAGCAGCAGCTCGGCGAGCACGTGGGTGATCCTGGCTTCGTCGGTGCGCGTAGCGGGCCGCGCTCGTGGGCGCGGTAGGCGTAGAACTGCGCCCCGATCTCCGCGGCGACGGTGAACAGGCGGCGGGGGAAGTCGGCGGAGTCGACGTACGCGCTTCCCTGCTCGCGCTGCGCCCTGTCGATGCAACGCAGCACTCGCACCATGGACTCGATCTGCACGAGTTCCACCCGGTCGTCGGATGGAAATCGTGGCGTGTGCCGTAGACACGGCCGTCGTCAGTGTAGGCGCCCACGCGGAAGCTGGCGCGCTGCTGCGCGTCGTGGGACGTGCGGTGGCCGCCGAGGGAGGGGTTGAAGACGTGGCCGACGTCCTCGGGGAGGCATCGGCCGTAGTGGCCAGGTAGACGGCATAGCCGACGATCTGCGTGGTGTCCTAGCGGCGCTCGATGCCGACGCGGAAGCTGATGACGCGCTTGCGCGAGGGGTGGCGGGTGGTGCTCCGGGCGCATGTACTCCAAGTGGGAAGGGGCCGCCGGGTCGGTCCCGGCGGCCTACGTGGGTGAGAGGAAGCCGGGGTCAGGCGTTGCGCAGGCGCAGGGCCAGGCGGGCGGCGAAGTAGCCGTAGTGCGCCGCCTTCGCCTCGTAGCGGTAGAGCGCCATGCAGAGTGAGATCGCGAACGGGTCCTCGTCGTCAAGTACGTCGTCCGCCTTCCTCGCGGTGTTCAGCAGGCCGATGCCCAGCTCGCGCCGTTCGAGGGCGAGTGCGGCGTAGGCGGTCCGGTGCTGCTCGGGGGTCTGGGAGGCGCGTCCCAGGGCGAGGGCGACGCCGAGCAGGCGGTGCGCGCCTGGCTCGTCGGAGCAGCGGGCGATGAGCAGTTCGCGGGTGATCGGCTGTTCGAGCGCGTCGAGCAGGTCGGCTCCCGCCCGGGTGCGAACGGTGCGCATAGCCGGGCTGGGTCCGAGGATCGCCGCCTCGACCAGGGCGCGCGGGGACAGGTTGGGTGCGGTGGGTGCCTGGATGGTGCCGGGGGCGTCGAGCAGGATCGTCATGGTGTCCGTCCCGAAGTTCGCGGGGATCGGGCCGTTCGGCCCGCTGGCGCGCCCCGGGCCAGTACACCGATCCCGGCCCCGGTCCAGGTTCGTCGAAGCCGACCGCGCAGCGGCCGCGGCCTTGACCGGGCTGCGCCGGGCGGTGTGCTGAGCTAAGGGCCGACGGCGAGGCCGGCCCGACGACATCTGCTGCCGGGACGGCCCGGTCGGCGAGCCGTCGAACGTCTGATCTGTGCACCGCGCCCGGGAACCAAGGACCGGGCGCGCGGCGGGGGTGCTGCTACGCGGGGTCGAGCACGAGGCATCGCACAGCACTGTCGGCGTTGGGGGCCATGCGCTCGGGCATCTACGGCAGCTGCGCGCCGGCCCTGCAGGCGTCATCGAACAGCGGTTGCACAGTCGTGCGCAGTGAAAGCGTCAGTAGGTCAGTGCAGTGAGAATGTCGGGCTAGCAGACGGCCGGAGAAGCACGATGGCCGACTCATGATCAGGCTGCTGGCCGGAATTGTGGTGCTGAGGGCGGACATCGGCTTCCAGCTCTCGAACGAAAACATCCAGACACGCTGGACCAAATCTCATCTTAGATGGGCAAAGGTCGCAAGAATCATCCCGGGGTGCGTCACCGAAGATCCATGTGCCCCGGGACAACCACGTCGTCCGTCCAGGACGCCCCTGACACCGCAGAGGACACCATCTCGTGAAAGCAATGAAGCAGAAACTCAAGGTCAGCACCTGCGCCATGGCGGCAGTCGGTGCGCTGATGCTCGCAGCACCGGCCGCGCATGCAAGCGAATGGCACCGCGTCGACACCTCGAGCACCTGGGCGGGTTGCCAGACGTATCTCATCACCTACTACGGCAACTGGCCCGCAGATCGGGTCAAGTGCGAAATCGACGGCACGTGGACCCCGTGGCAGACCTACGGCGGCTACATCTACTACTGATCCGTACGGGTCGGCGCCCATCCACGGCGTCGCCGGCTGACGCCTCGCCGCGCCTGCCGTGACAAGTCAGTAGCGGCCGAGCCGCCTGCGGGCGACCCGGCCGAACGGTCACGCGGCCGGAAGCGGCTCGACTAGCAGGGTGCTGAGCTGCCGCAGCCGCGGGCCGGGTCCGGCGGGCGCGTTGAGTACCGGGTGGCCCTGGACGGTGACGCGGGCGCCGCGCTTGAGCTGGTCGAACATCGTGTCGGCGACGGTGCCGCGAGCGGCGGTGCACTGGATCTGGACAGTGCGTGCTACGGCAGGGGCGCCGGGGGTCGGGGAGATGCGCAGCTCGGTGGCCAGGATGAAGTAGGCCACGCCAAGGGCCGCATCGCCTGGGACTTGGCGGAAGCGAGTGTGTCCGGTGACGGTGCCGGTCAGGGTGACGGGTCGGGTTGCGGGCATCGCAGTGGTCCTTGTCTGTCTCGAGCCGCTGGTGCGGCCCCCGTGGGGCTGACAGGCCTGGTCACAGCTCGCGCGGGTGGGTGGGTGTGAAGGTGCGAGCACAGCGATCCCGCGCAGCGGCCGAAGGGCCTTCACGCGCACCCGCCCGGGGGTGCTAGACCTGCTCGGGCGGGCGACACCCCGGGGATGCACAAAGGCCAAGACAGCAGGACCGACGAAGATGCTGCGGCCTACCGGAGCCCGACTGGCTCGGTCCGAGCACAAGCTCCGCCCGACCGGAGGGTGAGGCCGGCCGACCTCTCGGTTGCCCGCTGCCTGATACCCGTCCCCAAGAAACCGCGTGCACCGAGCGACCGATCCGGACACCGACCACGGCCTCAGGCGATGCGATCAACCAGCCGGCGTAGGACGGCGCCGCTCAGGGGTTCGGCTGCTCCGTCGTCCAGTCGCTTACGGCTGCGCAGGTCAACGCCTCCGGTCGAGACTTCCACCCGGCACGACCCGCGCCGCGGCGCCGCAGCCCTGCTGTCAGTTTCGGGCGAAGGTTGCCAAGTTCGGTCTCAGACCGTCAGCGAGGTGGAGTCGTGCGGAGTTACCTTGCCAACGATCAGGTTGCAAGACACCGGCTGTCGATCGCCAGATTGATGTATCGGGGTTCGTCACACTGAGGTCCGTCGGTCCGCCCGTTTGGGCCCGCAGTGCCTGGCTGGCGATATGGATCCACGGCGACGACGAACTCCGCCTCACCTCGTTGCGCGCCAACTGAGAAGGGTGAACTCATAGCGAAGTCCTGATTCACTCGGCCGCCGCGTGGGTAGGCGGCCGCCCGAACGCGTGTCGCAATGACGGCGCCTGCCGCAGAATGAGGACCATCCATGGCCCAAGAGTCCGACGGTGTCTACCAGTTCACGAACGACCTGGGAGCCCTGGCCCTTCGAGACCCCTTTCCCGCAGGCCCGGTAGTCGTCTCCGATGGCACCAGCCTGCCGCCGCGCTGGAATATCAAACGGGAACTCGACGGAATCCTCACGATCTGGACGGAACTCAAGGGCAGGGATCAGCGGCTGTACATGTCCTATGCCGGCGACCCGCGAGTCGGGACCCCGCTCATCCACACCTCGGTCCCGACTCGGTGGAAGCTGCTGTTCGGCTCCGATGACTTCCACATGATCCTCGCCGTCCCCGCCGACCTGCTGGCCCCCGGGGACAAGGACGGGCTCGCCATCGACGTCGGCAGCTCACGCAGCTATCCCATCGCAACCGAACTCAAGCGGCTCGACGTCGCGAGCGACACCCAGAACTGGATCATGCAATCTCTGACCTGGGGGTATAAGTGAGGTGGAAGTCCGACGAAGACACCCGCCCACGACCAGCACGATAACCCACGAACCCTGCCACACCAGCACGCTGAGCAGCCGCCTCAGGATGGTGGATCTACACAGAGCTACAAGACACTGTGCTCGTCCGCCGAGCCGACGAACGAGCCCCGAACTTGCGTTTCCACAAGTCGGGGGCTCGTCACGAGCAGCAGCGGTATCGGATACGCGATGTCCCGCTACAGTTCCGAATGGTTCCAGTCGCCGGTGGAACTGACGTCACCGGATGTGCCTATCCCCAGGGCCAGGTAGCGCTGCACGCCGCTGAAGCTGGAGATCGTGCCCGCGTTGGGGCCGATGTAGAGCGGGGCCGGGTTGGTCCCGTTCGACTGGTTGATCGCGTACCGGCTGATCTGGGACCAGTCGTTCTCGACCTCCTGCTGGAGGGGCGGCAGGCCGTTGTAGATGACGGCGGTGGCGCCCATGATGGCCGACATGACGCCGAAGGTGTCGTTGAAGCGGGCCGCCTCGGACGTGTACTGGATCATGAAGAGCAGGTCCCGGGCGATCGTCTGGTTGTTGGCGGCGGTCTGGTCGGCGTACGCCAGGTTGTAGAACGAGTTGAAGAAGTCGTTCCAGGAGATGGGCATGGCCGCCCGGTCCCGGCCCGCCACCTGGACCAGATTGTTGTAGTTGGAGCTGAAGGGCAGCGTGTAGTACGTGCCACCGGTGGCGGCCGCCGGGAGCAGATTGCTGTTGCCGAAGCCGCCGGCCGGCTGCATGGCGGCCTGCAGGTTGAAGTCGTTGAACGAGAAGGTCGCGCCGTCGGCGGCGGTGAACCCTCGCAGGTAGAGGTTGTCGGGCGTGAACCAGAGGCTGATGTTCGCATTGCCCTGCGCCAGGTCCAGCCGGATCAGACTGTGGCTGCTGGGGCTCTGAGTCATCATCACCCCGTTGCGCCATGCATGTCCTGACGCGGCCCGCAAGCTCCCGATCAGCTCGCCGTACTGGGACTGCTGGGTCTGGCTGGCCGTGGGACCGATGTTCATGTAGACGTGCGAGACCCACCAGGGAGGCGTGTCAGCGTTGGCATTGCCGGCTCCGACGACCAAGCCGGCGAGGGCCGTGAAGAAGGCGACGATCGCGGAGAGAACCTTGAAGCGCATGTGCTTGTTCCTTTCGTTGATCCGATCCGAGTCCGTGAGGCCGGGGCGGCCGCACGGACGAGCATCGACGTGGGACCGTGCTGAGCGTGGCGCCGAACGGCGGCTGTCAGCTCTTGATCCAGACCGTGACATGTGCGTCGAAGTAGTCGTACTCGCGCGGGTTCTGTCGCAGGACACCGCCGAGGTTCACTTCGTCGGCCAGCGCGAACCCGCGACCGGACAGCAGCGATTTGAGTGCGGTCTCGCTGGTGGTACGGCCTTCGGCCGAGCCGAGCCACAGGCCGGTGTCGCTGTACTCGGGCGACCACGACCAGGGGCAGGCGACGGCGAGCATCCCGCCCGAGCGCAGCAGGCTGTCGTCATCGGCGAACTGCGCCAGGCAGGCTGCCGGGTCCTCGACCCGGTCCAGCACGTTCGAGAGCAGCACGGCGTCGTACGGGCCGTCACCAGGGCTCAACGCCCCCGCGTCACCGACCTCGAACCGCACCGCCGCCCGACCATCCGCCGCGGGCAGGCGCAGTTCGACGTCCCTGGTGAACGGGCCCAGCTCCGAGACGCTGAACTTCCCGCCGCCGCACATCGCGATGGTCCGGGCGATCTCGATGGTGCGCTCGCTCAGATCCACGCCGACCACCAGCCGTTCGACCCAGCTGCTGAGCTCGTGCGCGACCCCGCCCACGTTGCACCCGCCGTCGAGCATCCGCGCCACCCGCAGGCCGCTGCGGCGGGCGGCAGACTCCAGGACCCGGGAGAGCCGCCCGGGGAAGCCATGCGCCGGGGCCAGCGGATGGCCCAGATCGTCGAAGACGTCGGTGGCCGTGCCGTAGTGCATCAGAAGATACCGCGAGAGCTCGCGCGAGCGGTCATAGGTGTCGGCCGCGTTGTCCTTTCCGAATAGGTCGTCGCTCTTCAGGAGCACCGGAAGGGTGATTGACATGGCGTATCGCTGTCCTTTGCTTCGAACCTCCCGAAACAACACCCGACGAAAGCCGTCTCGGTGCGGTTCCGGATGACCGGGCATCGCTTTTCTCGGCCAGAACACTGCGTCGGCACCGTATGATCCCAACGCTCTGACACGCGGTCCGGCGGCGATCGGTTCAACGTATCGCGAGCTGAATACTCGGTCGGGTGTAAGGACTCAGGACTTGGTGGCAGTCTGACTCCGAGACAGAGTGGAGACTCTCAGCACGTCACTGGCCTGTCGCGGGACAGCGCCAGGGGAAATCGACGACCCCGCCCGAAGAAAAGCGCATCGCAATTCACTCGGAAAGCTCACGAGACGCACACGGCTGTCTGCGGCAGGGCTTGCGATGGGAGCCGGGACGGATGTCCCGCAGGGCTGTGGCGGTCTTGCCGTCCAACCGGACGGGCTCGGATTCAACGACCGCCGCCACATCTGTGACGACCACCACATGGTGTTCTGGCTACGGTGCCACGGCGCCGTGGAGCGCTTTGAGCGCGCCCGTGTCGCGATCGCGCCGCTGCTCCCGGCCTAGAAGGCCGATGAAAATCATGCGTTCTGACCTCGTCGTTTGGTCGGCGGGGTCAGACTGCTGTTATGCAGGGTGAGTGGACTGGTGAGCTGGTCGGGGCGGAT